>NZ_QHCT01000005.1 GCF_003545885.1 Leptospira stimsonii | reverse complement strand
TTGAGAATCCGTCGCCATACATACTCCTCAGGTTGAATACTTTATCGTTTCTGTCAACCGAGGTCGCTAGTTTCATAATTCAATCCTATATCGTTTTGAAACTTTCACACGACACCGCTTTGATAAACGACTTTACTTTATCTTCTCGAGGATTCGAAATTGCTCTATGGGTTATATAATTTATATTTCTGCAACGATGTTCTTCGTACCAATACTTTTTATTATTTGAGAATTTTTCTTTCGCTCTCCCCAAAGTAGATTCTTGGATCTAACCTGGAAGTGGTTTTTCTTCTGGGCCATCGGAGTCAGACTCCTTTCTGCGGGTTTAAATCAGATAATAAATCCTGCATTTACCGCAAGTATCTTGCAATGAAGTGATTCAGCACATCTCGTAATTAAAGAATTAGGTTTTGCTAACTTACTTCATGGGGGGACTGGCTACACTCTCCCTTTTCTTTCTTTCTTTCTTTCTTTCTTTCTTTCTTGGGCCTCGCGGCGACCCTGGGAGGTCTCTATCTTGGGATGGCAGGATTCCTGCATGTCCTTCGCGGCCTCGAGCACGTAAATTTCAAAGAGGCTACGGCCTGTATCTCGGATTTATGGGGATTTCTAATAGTCACAGCTTATTTTCCTGATTCGTTCTTATTCCGTCAAAAAACGCCACAGTGATTGTTTCCTTCGGCTGCGCCACAATTCGGATCCTTTTCCTATATCAGTGAGCGATCGGAGCTCAGGAAGATCTGCCCGAGATCGTATCTAACGAGAGTTATACGGATCGAGGGCTAACCTTTTGACTTTTACTTTTTCTTTTAATTAGCGGAGATTTTTTTGCGATTTTCTCATTCCTTTTCGTTCCGGAATAGAAAATGGAATTTCAGAGAGGTCGAAGAAACCTTTTTTTCAAAATTGGAACTTCTCTCTTTTTCTTTTGCGTGAGCGATCGAGCGTAAATACTGCAATGCGCCATCTTGAAGATTGAATTTTGGTTTTTAAAAACCGCTCTATGGCGCTTTGCAGATTGAAGTGAGAGCGCGACTCTGCGTTAGCAGAGGCACGCCCAAAAGAATTTTAAATGGCTGATCCTAATTCTTCTTTGAGTTTTCTTGCTTCTTCGAAGTCGGGTTTGATTTGTATCGCTCGGTGCAAATACTGCAAAGAACGTTCCGGTCGATTCCAAATTTTGTATAGCGTTGCCAAGTTATAGAGGGAGATGTGAGGCGCGTCGTTCAAGTCGCAACGTAGAGATTTTTTCAACCAATAGACTGCTTCCGTTTCTTTTCCAGCTCTTAAGAGTATGATTCCGATTTCGTTGCAAGGATTTCCGTAGTTCTGATTGACTTCGACGGATTTGTAGAAGTGGAGCAGACCCCTCTCGTGGTTCCCCTTTTGATTTTCCATGAGACCTAAAAAGAAATATGCCTCGTGATGATCCTCTTCTTCCAGTGTAAGTTTGAACAGGTATTCAGCTCTATCAGAGTCGCCCGTTTTGTAAAAATATTTTGCCGCTTCCAGAAAATCAGAGGGAGTAAAGTTTTCCAATTCCATAACCCGTTTTTACTTTGATTTTCGGTTTGGAACCACTAAGGCTTGATTAAGTTTTTTTTCAATGCCTCTGCGACGGTTCCCGCGATCGATGGTGCATCCAATTTGTATGCCTGGAAAATTTCCTTTCTCTCTCCGTGATGGATCGGTTCCGGTGGAAAGCCGAAAGTTTTGATGTATTTCGACAATTGTTCCGGTGCGATCCGATTGAGTAGATATCCGGAAGCCCCCGCGTCGACATAACTCTCGTCTAAAATCGCGAAATGTCGCACATTCGACAGTTCTTCGTTCAAGGCTTCCGTTCCGAGCGGTCTCAACCAGACGAGATCGATCAAAGTCACACTCAATCCGGATGATTCTAAGATTTCAGTCGCTTTTTTTGCCTCGTCCAACATGGATCCGATCGATAATAATGCGACATCGCTTCCTTTCTTAAGAACTCGGAACGTCCCGGGAACCAATTCCGGTTTTCTATGAAAATCGAGGCTTTTTACATCCACGCTCGCTTTCGGAAATCGAATCGCGATCGGTTCCTGATCGTAGTGTTCCATAAGCCTCAAAGAATCGATCAGATCTTGTCCATTGGATGGAACAAAGACGTCCATGTGAGGCAATCCCAGAAGATAGCTCAGATCAAATAAACCCTGATGAGTTTCTCCGTCCGGCCCAACACATCCCGCACGATCGATCACAAAACGAACCGGTAGATTCATCAGCGAGACGTCTTCCACGAGTTGATCCAATCCTCTCGTCAAAAATGTGGAATAGATACACATATACGGAATCACATTTCCGTTTGTCATCGCACCCGCGAACGCCACAGAATGTTGTTCCGCGATTCCCACGTCGAAAAGATGTTCCGGAAATTTCTCTGCGTATTCCTTAAGTCCACTTCCCTCAATCATCGCGGGCGTAATCGCCGCAATCTTCGGATTTTTTTCGGTGAGAATCGTGAGCATCTTTCCTACGATCTTGCTATATGCGATCTTAGTAGAATCCCCGCTTTCCATCGCGCCGTCTTCTTTTCGAAACGGTGTCACCCCGTGATATTTGATCGGATCCCTTTCCGCCGGATCGTATCCTTTTCCTTTTTGTGTGATCAAATGAAGAAGAATCGGACCCTTCATCTTCTTCACCTTCTCGAGCATCTTTACGAGCCGAATCACGTCGTGTCCGTCTTCCGGGCCGATGTATCCAAATCCTAAATCTTCGAAAAGTCCGCCCGGAGTTAAAACGTCCTTGAATCCCTTTTCCACCTTCTTAAAAAATCGCTCCGTCGCCGGTCCTATGATCGGAAGCCATTTTAAGAATGTATAAAAGATTCTCTTCCAGTGGTTGTAAAAATGAGATGTGATGATGTTGTTGAGATAGTTGGATATGGATCCTACGTTTTTGGAGATCGACATGTAGTTATCGTTTAGAATCACGATCATGTCTTTTTTCAAATGTCCCGCGTGGTTCATCGCTTCCAACGCCATTCCTGTCGCGATCGATGCGTCTCCGATGATGGCAACTACGTTGTAATCTCCTCCTGTCAAATCCCGCGCGGCCGCCTCGCCGAGCGCTTGCGATATGGAAGTTCCAGCGTGTCCCGTATTGTAGAGGTCGTACGGTGATTCTTCTCGTTTTGGAAATCCGGAAAGTCCGTTGAATTTGCGAACCGTATTGAGCCGATCTTTTCTTCCGGTTAAGATTTTATGAGGATAAGTTTGATGTCCTACGTCCCAGACAAGACGGTCTTTAGGGGTATCGAACACATAGTGAAGAGCAACCGTGAGTTCTACGACTCCCAGATTGCTTGCGAAATGCCCGCCCACTCCCGAGAGAGTGTCGATGATGTAATTTCGAACCTCTTCGCAGACCACCGGAAGTTTTTCCAGCGGAACGCTTCGGAGATCGGCCGGATAGTTGATTCTATCCAGCAGAGTTGGTTCCTGTTGCATGAAAACTTTCTATTCTAATTTTATAAAATTCTCAGCCTGCCTGCAAAGGTTTTCTTAATAGTTTTAGGTCTTCCTCGTTTACCAAATCCAGAAGTTCATAGATCCGAACCGGCTGAGTCTTTCCCTTCACTTTAATCAAGTCCAGTTCTCTTGCGATGACCCTGTCCTTTACCTTTTCGTAGGTGTACTCAGAGATAATAATATGGGTTCCGTATTCCTTGTTCGTTCCTTCCAATCTAGATCCAAGGTTGATTGTGTCTCCCATACAGGTATAATCCATCCTGTGGGAACTCCCCATGTTTCCGACGACTGCAGGTCCCGAATTGAGTCCGATTCCTATATCCATTTGAGGTAGATCCCGGGCTTTCCATTCTTCCTTGAGTGTCGCGAGTCTTCTCATCTGAGCCAATCCCGCCGCGCATCCATAGTAAGCGTGGTCTTCCAGAGGCACGGGCGCCCCCCAAAATGCCATGATCGCATCCCCCATGTATTTATCAATCGTTCCCTTGAATTCAATGATGATCTCCGTCATCTCCGATAAGTATTGGTTCAAGAATTGAACGAGTTCTTCCGGTCCCATTTTTTCCGACATCGTCGTAAATCCGCGAATATCCGAGAAGAAGATCGTAATATCACGTTTCGATCCTCCTAAGTTCAGGTTCTCGGGATTCTTGAGTAATTCGTCCACGACGTCTTTGGATACGAATTTGGAGAATGTGCTTCGGATATATTTTACGTTCTCTTCTTCCGTCAAAATTCTAAATCCGATCAATCCGATGAAGATAAACAACTGTTCTAAGATCACGGATGGATAGAGATGCACCAAATTGAATTCCGAAAAGTTTACCAAAGTTACTACGGAATAAAGAAACGCCGTCGCTAAGAAGAAGATAAACGCAAGCCAAGTCTTGAGTCTCGGTTGGATGATCCCCGCCAAAATTCCGACGATGATTAGAATCAAAAATTCTCCCCAGAGAGGCAATTCAAAGAGAAAGTCTTGATTGAGAATCGTGTTGATCGCCGCCGCGTGGTGCTCGATCCCGGACATATCTCCGAATGGTGATAAGTGCGTATCCTTTGCGGCTCCCGCACCGGTCGCATAATACATCGCTACTAAGAAAATCGTATTTTGAAATTGAGATGCCGTCTCCTCATTCCATTCGGTCGCCGCCTCGAAAACCTCGTGCGCTCGGAATGAATACAATCCTCCCGGAAAGTTGATCTGCATCTGCCCGTCTTCATCGATCGGAATCTTGATCTCCCTCTTCTCGTTCGGTCGATTCATGATGTCCTTGGTTTCCATCTTCAAGGTTTTCCGATTGAAACTCGTGAGCGTCTTTTGAGGTATGTTTTTGATCTTCACATACTTTCCCATCACGACTTCCACGTCTCTTTTTACGTCGACTCCGAGATAATTACAAGCGATCATCAAGTCGATCGAAGGATAGTATTCCGTTTCTCTCAAAGGGCCCGCGTTTAATAATTTTGCGACCAGAGGCATCCTTCTGTTGAGGCCACTTTCGTCTTTTTTAATATTCGCAAATCCTAATCCGGACGCTTTTTCGGCGACGGGTTCGATCGGAGGTTGCGGAAACTTCAACCAGGATCTTCCGAGATCTCCCGGATCTTCCACATTCTCCAGTTTGAACTTTCTCAAAACGTCGATTCGATTTTCCAAATTTAGAATCGAACTCTTTGATTCCAAACTCGTTTCCATCGGGTAGTCAAACATGACCTGAGGATTTTTGGCTAACGCTTCCGCCATTTCTTCCGTCTGTCCCGGCTTATAATCCACGAAGAAAATATCGAACATGAGCTGATTCGACGTATTCTTAAATATGTCTATTATGTTTGCGTAATATTTCCATGGAAGCGGCCATCTTCCTTGCAACTTTTCGAGAGAGGTAGTCGTGATCCCGATGATCTGGATGTCCTGTCTGGCTCCCGGCGGAGGATTGTAACGCGTGTACTCGATCGTTCCTTCGTCCGATTCTTTCTCGCTCTTATTGACCCCCGCTCTTAAGAGTGTGAATCTCCAAGAGACGGAAGATTCTTCTAACTCGGAAAGTGGCGTGAAGATCTGATAGAGAAAAAACATCACTAAGGATACGACCACCGCGAGCCAGATACTCCCTGATCTTTGTTTGTCCGGTGTGTTCTCGGCTATGAATTTGTAGATCGGATAGGCTGCGAGAATGAGGGCCGCGAACCCGCCCAAGAGGAATTCCGTATTCTGGGAAAAGTTCGGGAAAAATGCGGTAAAGCTGATGAGAAGGATTCCTAAGATTCCTAAAATGATAAAGACAATCTGTATGGGAGTGATTTTAAATTTGGCTTCGCTCATAGTTCCTCCGGGAAGAGATCGGGGATCAGTATCCTATCCGTCTGAGATTCGTCAATATTTTCCGGTTTCGTTGGTTCCCTCTTCGGGGTTGTTTTTGATTTTTGTTTCGTTTTTTGGGTTTCTTTTCGGTTCTCCGTTTCGGTTTTGTCAATTTTTTGACGGTTTTTGCCTCCGAAGGTTTTTCCCGCGGAACCGTCCTTTGTATGAGGGTTTCTTCTTTGTGCTCGGGGGTTGCATCTTGCGAGATTCGGAGAAAGGGGCATCTTTGCTCCCTTTTGATTCCGGAGTATTTTGTGAGGGAGAAGGGGTTGAAGGCGAGGTTTTTGAGGTCGTCTTTGAGCGTTCTTTTGTTACGATTTGACGAAGCTTTGATTCGGAAAAAATTTTTAGGGAAGAGATTGGTTTACGCGAAATACCAGGAGGAAAATCTCAATCTGAAAAAAATGAATTTTCGTCCTTTTGAGGAGGACTGGGTAAAGTTAGGGATTCTCGCCTGGGGATTGGGGATTTCGCGTTGTCTCCTTTTTTCTATTTTATTAGAATTGGATTGCGAACCAAAAGTTAACCGTGAAACGAAATCGAATGGAGTTCCAACCATTCTTTCTATTACTAGAAAGTTAATCTTCTCTAAAAGAGAGGTCCGCAGTCAAATCCGTAAATCACGTGCTCACCCATCCTAAAAAAAACCTTCTTCCCTCTCCACTGCCGACAAAATGAACGCCCCAAAAAATGGAGGCTGGAGTCCTCATCATCTCATAGAAGAACGAATCTCAGAGGAAAACGAAAATAACTTTTCCACACAAAGCTCCCGGTTATTCCCGTTCTCTTCGATGATCCTCTGAACTGCGGAGCCAATGATCACACCGTCGGCGTATCTTGAAATTTCCCTTGCTTGATCTGCAGAAGAAATCCCAAAGCCGGCACAAACAGGAAGGGAAACAACTTTCTTCACAAACTTGATTCTTTCTTCCAGACCTTCCGCGAGAGCTCTTCTTTCTCCGGTAACACCGTAAGAAGTAACGTAATAAATAAAACCGGAAGCAAGCGACTTCATAGAACGAATTCTCTCTTCCGTTGTGGCCGGGGTAACAAGATGAATAAAATCAATCTTTCTCTTTTCAAGTTGAGTAAAAAATTCTTCGGCTTCCGGGGTATCGTACGGAAGATCGGGAATGATCAGACCTTGGATTCCGGAATTCTTAGCCATCTCCGTAAACGATTCTAAACCCATCGAATACAGGGGATTGAAATACGTCAGATAAACAAGAGGTGTTTCCGGATGAAGTTTGTGAATTTCAGCGGTCACTTCCAAAATTTTCTTCATCGAAAAAGGATGAGCCAAGGCTCTCTTAAACGCTTTCTGGATTACCGGACCATCGGCCACAGGATCTGTAAACGGAATTCCCAATTCTAAGATCCCGGCGCCTCCTCGAATCAGAGCATCCGCCCAAACAACGGAAGAATCGTAATCAGGATCGCCTAACGAGATATAAGGGATAAAAACACTTTTCTCATCCGAGAATACGGCAGATATCGTGCTCAAGAAAATTCTCCTTTTCTCAGTCTCGCCACTTCGGCTACGTCCTTGTCCCCTCTTCCGGATAAACAGATAAGAATGTCCTCTTTCTTTCCCATCTCTTTCGCAAGAGATTTTGCATATTGAAAGGCGTGGGCTGTTTCGAGAGCGGGAATGATACCTTCAATTCGGCAGACTTCGAGAAACGCGTCTAACGCACCTTCGTCGTTTACGTTTGCATAGGTGACTCTTCCGTTCTTATTTAAGAATGCGTGCTCCGGACCGACTCCGGGATAATCAAGACCCGCAGAAACAGAATGAGCCGGAACGATTTGACCGAACTCGTCCTGAATCACGAGAGTTTTGGTTCCATGTAAGAATCCAGTCTTTCCGAACGCCATCGTCGCCGAGTGAGAACCGGGTGTAGAAGAATAACCTCCGGCTTCTACACCATAGAGCTTCACCTTCTTATCCTTGAGAAAACCGTAGAACATCCCGATCGCATTCGAGCCGCCTCCAACGCAGGCGACTACGGCATTCGGGAGTTTTCCATTCTCTTTTTTGAATTGTTTTCTGGATTCGATCCCGATGACGGATTGAAAGTCTCTTACGATCGTCGGAAACGGATGAGGTCCCACCGCGGAACCCACGATGTAATGTGTATTGGAAACATTCAATGCCCAGTCTCTCATCGCTTCGCTTGTCGCGTCTTTGAGAGTGGCGGTTCCGGCAGAGACGCCTACGACCTTCGCGCCCATCATTCTCATGCGAATCGCGTTGAGTTCTTGGCGACGCAAATCCTCGTCGCCCATGTAAACGACGGTTTCCAACTGGAACATCGCTCCCACGGTCGCGGTCGCAACACCGTGCTGACCCGCTCCGGTCTCGGCGATGATTCTTGTTTTTCCCATCGCCTTTGCGATCAGAACCTGTCCGATCGTGTTGTTGATCTTATGGGCGCCTGTATGATTGAGATCTTCTCTCTTGAGCCAGATTCTCGCGCCACCCCAGGCCTTTGTCAGACGTTCCGCGTAAGTCAGGGGAGAAGGTCTTCCGATATAATTCTTACGATAGTATTCGAGTTCTTTTTTGAAGTGTTTGTTTTTCTTTAACTTCTTGTACGTGGCTTCGAGTTCCACGAGAGCGTCGTGAAGAATTTCAGGAGAATAACGTCCGCCGAATTCCCCGAAATATCCTTCCTTTTCGGAATGTTTTGATTCTTTTCCCATACCTACTCCAACTCTGCAAAGAGTTCTTGGCGAAGCGATTCTACTCGAGTTGTAAAATCTTCAAAATCGGTAAAAACAAAGGATTCTTCTTTATCCTTTTTGCGATTGTAGATCGAAAGTTCTCCGTTTTCGAAGAATTTTTTTCCGATCGTGACTCGGATCGGAAAACCGATGAGTTCGGAATCTTTTAGTTTAAATCCCGGGCCGAGATCGCGGTCGTCCCAGAAAACTTCGACGCCTTCATTCTTTAGAACATTATAAAATTCTTCTGCTTTTGCGTATTGTTCTTCACCTTTCGTGATGCTCACAAGAGTCACTTCGAAAGGCGCGATGCTGATCGGCCAAAAAATCCCCTTATCGTCGTTGCACTGTTCGATCACGGTCGCAAGGGTTCTGTTGACCCCGATTCCGTAACAGCCCATCGTAAGCGTTCTCGCTTTTCCGCTTTGATCCAAAACTTGAATCCCGAAAGCCTTCGTATATTTTTCTCCGAGTTTGAAGATATGCCCGACCTCGATTCCTTTTTCAGCTTTTAAGGGAGAATTACAATTCGGACAAAGATCCCCTTCTCTTGCTAATGCGACATCCGCAAATTCGGGCAGATTGGAGATTTCCTTTTCCAAGATAAAACCTTGGATATGAAGATCTTCCTTCCCTCCACCGACGACATACGGAAGTTCTTTCTGTAAGGAACGATCGTATAAAACCTTTACTTTCTCGTTCGGCGCAATCGGTTGAATAAAACCGGGAACCAGCCCGAGTTCTCCGATTTCCAAATCGCTCATCGGCTCCGTATCCACAATTCGCAGAAGAGAATGAAGTTTGTGAAGATTGAGTTCCAGATCTCCGCGAAGATAGACAAGAATCTTCTTTTTTTCCGATTTTAAAGCGACCGCTTTGATCGTTTCTTTCGCGGAAATTCCGAGAAACTGACTCACTTCTTCGATGGTCTTTTTGCCCGGAGTCGAAACTTCTTTTTTCTCGGGAAGCGTAGAAGGAATATTCTCTTTTTCTAATATAAGGGGAGTTTTTTCGCTGTTCGAACTGTAATCGCACTTCGCGCAAAGAAGCAAGGTTTCCTCTCCGATCGGAGATACGACCATAAATTCTTCCGAAGCCGAACCGCCCATACTTCCGGAATCTGCAAGAACGGGAATGGTCTTGAGACCGCAACGATCGAACATCTTTCGATAAGCGACTCTCATCGCTTGATAGGTTTCGTCCAAAGAAGCGTCGTCTATATGAAAAGAATATGCATCTTTCATAATAAACTCTCTCGAACGAATCACTCCGAAGCGTGGACGAATCTCATCACGAAACTTCGTCTGGATCTGATAGACGTTGATCGGAAGATCCTTATACGATTTCAAAAGAGGCTTTACGAGATAACTAAAAGATTCTTCGTGAGTTGGCCCGAGCGCGTATTTGAGGTCGTGTCGATCTTGGATCCGAAACATTTCTTTTCCCATCGCGTTCCATCTTCCGCTCTGTTCCCAGAGTTCGGAAGGAGTGAGAATGGGAAGGTCGAATTCCAATGCCCCCGTCGCGTTCATCTCTTCCCTAATGATCTGTTTGATCTTTTGAAGAATTCTCACACCAAGAGGGAGATAGAAGTAAAGACCGGCGGAGGATTTACGAACCAAACCGGCGCGAATCATCAGACGATGGGACGCGACAACCGCGTCCGCAGGATTTTCTTTTTCTGTGGGTAAAATATATTTCGATGCTTTCATGCGTTTTAGAAAAATCGCGTTACATCGTTGAAGGTGACGTAGAGTCCGAGTCCGAGTAAGAATAAAAATCCGATTCTAAAGATGGACTCGATCACTTTTCCAGGAAGAGGTCTTCCGGTGATCGCTTCATACGCATACAATACGATATGTCCACCGTCCGCCATCGGAATGGGAAGTAAATTCATAATCATCAGAGCGATCGAGATCCTCGCGACAAACTCCAAGTAAGTCTGCCAGCCGATCTCCAAACTGATTCCGGCATACGAGACGATTCCCACGGGTCCGGAAAGGCTGTCCTTTACGGAAAGAATTCCGGAAAACAACATGCCGATTCCTTTGAGAGTGGTTTCCACATTCTCATAGACGTCTGTTCCCGCGACCACAAAGGATTCTAAAAATCCGAGTTCTCTGGCCATCGGCTCCGGATTGAATTTCATGTTCGGTCTAAAACCCAAAAGTCCGATCGGTCTTACCTTCGGCTCGGCTTCGAGCCTGAGGTTTCCCATGTCTACGGTAACAGTTTCCCCGTTCTTCCCTTTAACGTATGCGAGAAGTTCTTCAAAACTCGGAAAGGTTTTTCCGTCCACGGCCAAGTTGAGAAGTTTTTGTCCAAGCTCGGGATCGTAACTCGCGAATTGATACGATTCAAGTCCGAGTTCGGGAAATTTTTTATCTCTTAGATTCTTAAATTCTAATATGTTTGCTCCGAGAACGGGAACGTCCACGTTTGCAATTTCGGTGGACCAAGGATTGACCAAAGGATAGGTCTTACGATCGACTACGATCTTTACGGTTTGATTCTGGTATTCTCCCAGAATTTTTTGCAGTTCTCCCACGGTGGAAACGGTTCTTCCGTTGATCGTCTGGATCACGTCTCCGTCGTTTAAATACGTCAGAGCGCGAGAACGAAGAAGACTTTCTTTTTCTTCTTTCTCTTTTTCCAAAAGAACTTCAGCGGGAATGTCTCTTCCTTCGACCGCTTTTTTCAAACGTTCTTGGTAGTAGTTCTCGGCTTCATGTGTTTTGTCCAACTTGGAGGAAAGCCAGTGTTGAAATTGTTCGGAATAACTGAATGTCGCGACGACCCTTCTCTCTCCGAAGGGTTCGACTCCGATCGTGGGAATTCCGGAGGCGCGTTTTGGGTTGTATACGATCCGAGGTGTTACGATCCATTCCAACTTCTTCCCTTCTCTTTCCCCAACGAGCTTCAGTGCTTCTCCCGAAGAAAGTCCGACTCCCGTTACGATGTCCTCGAACTTTTCGGTTTTGTTTCCATTGATGCTAAGAATCCGGTCTCCAGTCCGAAGTCCGGATTGATACGCGGCGGAGAATTCTTGATCCGCAGGATCGATAAAGATTCTGTTTCCAGGAGGATTGTGTCCAAGAAAATTCAAAATCAGTAATAAACCAAAACCGAGAAACAAATTGAAAAGAGGACCGCCGAGCACGGGAATCATTCTTTTGAGAGGCGGAGTGGATAATAGTTCTCCGGGTTCTCCTTTGATTTCTCCGCCGTAATCGTCGCCTTTAAAAAGAACGTATCCTCCGACCGGGATCGCGGTGATCTGATAAGTGGTTTCTCCCACCTTCTTCTTCCAGATGCCTCTACCGTATCCAATTGAAAAAATTCTCGCCTTCACACCGACGAGCATTCCACAGAGAAGGTGTCCCAACTCGTGAATAAAAATAGAAATAGCCAACATAAATACGGCGCCTAATACCATGATCAACATGCGGATAAAGCCTTCCTTGATTTCAGATTTCCGACGGTCTCCCTGGCAACACGATCTGCGTCTTCGTAACCTTCCAGGGTGTCAGGATACGTGATTGGAATTTCGTCTAACGCGGCGGAGATGTATTGTGGAATGTCCACAAAACGAATCTCGTCTTTTAAAAACAATTCTACCGCCGCCTCGTTGGCCGCGTTAAAAATAGAAGGAGCCGTTCCGCCTGTCTTTCCGGCTTCGAACGCGAGGGCCAAACCAGGATAACGTTTCAGATCGGGTTCCCTAAATTCCAGTTTTCCCCAATCTTTCGATGGATGAGACCGTAACACCTGCGGCACCGGTTCCGGATGGAAGAGAGAATGTGCGATCGGAAAGATCATATCGGGATAAGAAGCGTAAACAAACGAAGCTCCGTCTTTCAATTCCACGATTCCGTGGGCGATACTCTGCGGATGAATGACGACCCCGATCTTCTCGTAAGGGAATCCGAAAAGAAAATGAGCTTCGATGACCTCGAGTCCTTTGTTGATCATTCCGTTGGAATCGATCGTAATCTTCGGACCCATACTCCAGGTCGGATGGTGGAGCGCCTGTTCTTTTGTGACCAGAGGCAATTGATCGATCGGCGTATCACGAAAGGAACCGCCCGATGCGGTGAGAATGATTTTATCCACAGCTTCGGGTTTTATGGATTCCAAAAGTTGAAAGAGTGCGTTGTGTTCCGAATCGACCGGAACCACTTTTGTATTGTGTTTGCGAATCAGGGAATTGATCAGAGGACCGGACGTGACTAACGTTTCTTTATTAGCGATTCCTAATCTTTTCCCGGATGTGATCGCGGCGATCGTTGGACGTAAACCCACGGAACCTACGATAGCGGTAATCACGATTTCGATGGAAGAATCTTTGACAAGCTCGGTGAGAGCGGATTCTCCATACAAAATTTCAGTCTTTCCGATTTTGTTTCCGAGAACGGATCGATCCGCGTTTTCCGAGCTTACGCATATAAACGAAGGAGAAAATTCTTTCTGAATCTCCAGAGCTTTCTGGAGATTGGAATGAACGCTGAAAGAATGAAGTCTAAATTCTTCCGGAAAGGTGCGTAGAACCTTGAGAGTGGATTCTCCTACGGAACCCGAAGCGCCCAGAAGACAGACGGTGGTTGCCATATCCAATTAGACTTGGAAACCAAGATTCCCCTTGATTTGGAGATAATAATACAACACTGGAATCGTGATCAAAAGAGCGTCGGCCAGATCCAAAACCCCGCCGTGTCCCGGAATCAGAGAACCGGAATCCTTGATCTTTGCGTCGCGTTTCATCGCGGACTCGAGTAAGTCCCCGATCACGCTCACGAGAGAAATGATGATCGAAATCAAAAAGACTTCTACTCCGGAGATCGGAGAACGGTTTCCCGTGGAATTCTCCCAGATCGCGTTGAAGATAAAAACGGAAACGATCGCGGTCACAATCCCAGTCGCGTAACCTTCCCAGGTTTTTTTCGGAGAGATCGCAAGGCCCGCCGGATGTCGACCGAACCATCTTCCTCCAAAATACGCGCCCGCGTCCGTAAGGAATGTGATCACGGAAACGAGGATGATATAGTAGATCCCCTGCCCCATTCCCAAAAGAAGAAGAAGATGTCCGAGAGGAACCGCGGTATAAAACACACCGAGAAACGTGGAAGATACGGAAAAGATCGCGCCGTCTAACGGGCGTCTGGTGATCTGAAGAGTAAAGATGACGATGAACAAAAGAAGAAACGCAACCGGAACCGGATCGAACGGAGGCACAAAGTATTTGATGTATTGAAGAAAGAAAATCGGAGGTTCGAACTTGTTCTGAGACGCGATGAATCGGAAATAATAAAACGTAAGAATGACGAACATAAAGAATGTTCCCGTTCCTCGAAACGGTCGTCCTTCGTCGCCTCGATCCGCCAAATTATAGAATTCTTTGATTCCTATATAACCGCCCAAAAGAAGAATCAAATAAGACTGCAGATAATAAAAATCCGCATAGAATATCATAAAAAGATAAAATACTACTAATACCGCGGCAGACGCGATTCTTTTGGATGTTTCACCCATTCTCCAATCCTCCGAATTTCCGGGTTCTGGTTTCATACCATTTTAAGGAATCCACCAGTGAATTTTTGTCAAAGTCGGGCCAGAGAGTATCGGTGAAATACAGTTCCGCGTAAGCGGACTGCCAAAGTAGAAAATTAGAAAGTCTTTGTTCTCCGGCCGTTCTGATCAGTAAATCTACGGGAGGAAGGGTGGACGTATATAAAAATTTTTCGAGTTCTTTTTCTTTCAACGGCTTTTCAAAAGAGACTTTCGAACGTTTTCTTTCTAAAAAAACCTCTTGGGCCGCTTTTAAGAGTTCATCCCTCGATCCGTAATTCAAACAGAAGTTTACGGTGAGATTCTTATTCTTTTTCGTTTTATCAATTGCAAAGTCGATCTTGTCCAAAACACCCCGAGTCAGCCGTTTACGCGAACCCGAGTGATGGATTTTGATTCCTCTTGCGTGAATCGTATCCAGTCGCGTTTCTATAAATTCGATGAGAAGGTTGAAGATGGAGCGAATTTCTGGGATCGGGCGTTTCCAATTCTCCGTAGAAAACGCATAGAGGGAAATATTCTGAAGACCGAGTTCGAGACTTGCGTCCATCAAACGATCGATCGCAAGAGAACCTTCCCGGTGCCCTTCGGACCTTGACTTTCCGCGAGCGGTGGCCCAGCGACCGTTGCCGTCCATAATGACGGCGATATGTTTCGGGAGATCGGACTTGAGGAAGCCCACGTTAGATCGTCGTGATTTCCTTTTCCTTCTCTACGGTCAGAGCGGAAATTTTTTCGATATAAGAATCGGTGATTTTTTGAATCTGATCCTGAACCGTTTTGATCTCATCCTGGGACATCCCTTCGGTATGTTTTTTGAGATCTTCCATCGCATCTCTTCGGATATTTCGGATAGCGACTTTTTTTTCTTCGGATTTAGACTTAACAACTTTTGCAAGTTCTTTCCGTCTTTCTCCGGTCAACTCAGGGATGATGATACGAATGACAACTCCGTCGTTCGAAGGTTGTAAACCCAGACCCGAAGTTTGGATCGCTTTCTCGATATCCTTCATGATTCCCTTATCGTAAGGAGAAATCGTAAGAGTTCTTGGTTCCGGAACTGAAATGTTTCCGAGCTGATTGATCGGAGTTTGCGTTCCGTAATAATCCACTCGAATGTCTTCCACAAGAGAAGGGTTCGCTCTTCCGGTGCGAATGGTGCCAAAGTCCTTTTTTACGAGGTCAATGGTCTTATCCATTTTCGTTTTCATTCCTGAGATGATTTCTTCACTGGCCATCGATTTTTATGTCCTCCGAGTTAGAGATCAGGGTCCCGATGTTCGTTCCGGTAATGAGGTCTTTTAGATTCCCTCTTTTGAAAATATCAAAAACAATAATGGACATATTGTTTTCCATACACAAACTAAGAGCGGTAGAATCCATCACCTTCAATCGACGATTGATCGATTCCATAAAGGAAATCTGAGAATAACGTTTTGCTGTGTTGTCTTTTTTCGGATCCGCGGTGTAAACTCCGTCCACTTTTGTGGCCTTGAGAATCACGTCACAACCAACTTCCACAGCGCGAAGACTCGCGGTCGTATCCGTTGTAAAGTAAGGATTTCCGGTTCCACCCGCGAAGATTACGATTCTTGACTTTTCCAAGTGACGAACCGCGCGACGGCGAATATAACTCTCTGCTATAGAATTGATTTCGATCGCGGATTGAACTCTCGTATAGAGTCCTTTTTTTTCACAAGCGTCTTGGAGTGCCAGTGCGTTCTGGATGGTCGCGAGCATTCCCATGTAGTCAGCGGTCGCACGATCGATCCCCGCTTTGGCAAGATTGGTTCCTCGGATGATGTTTCCACCGCCGACAACCAGAGCGATCTCGACGCCGAGATCGTGAACTTCTTTGATTTCTTCTGCGAGAGAATGGGCCTTATTGGTATCAATCCCGAATTCTCCCTCTCCGGCGAGTGCTTCTCCGGAGAGTTTGATCAAAATTCTTTTATACTTCGCTTCGGTTGCCAAAACTTAGAGTCCACCTACCTGAAAGCGGACGAAACGAGCGATGGTGATGTTCTCACCGAATTTCGCGATCGCTTCCTTGACTAAGTCGTCAATGGTCTTAGAATCGTCTTTGAAAAACGCTTGGTTTACGAGACAAGCTTCGGAAACGTATTTTTTGATTTTTCCGGGAAGAATTTTGTCGATTTGTTCGGCCTTCTTTCCTTCCGCTTCCAACTGAACTCTCATGATTCCTTTTTCTTTCTCAAGATCTTCCGCAGGAATGGATTCTTCGTTCAAATAGAGAGGATTCATTGCGGCGATCTGCATGCAGATTTCCTTTCCAAGGGCTTCGAAGTCCTCATTCTTTGAAACGAAGTCAGTCTCGGAGTTCAGTTCTACCAAGACTCCGATCTTTCCGTTTCCGTGAATGTAAGAAACCACTCTTCCTTCTTTGGTTTCTCTTCCGGCTTTTTTAGCGGCCTTAGCGATTCCTTTCTCACGGAGCCAAGTAATCGCTTTTTCGATATCTGCGTTGTTTTCTTCGAGAGCTTTTTTGCAGTCCATCATTCCTGCACTGGTTCTCTCTCTGAGTTCTCTGATTAAATCTGTAGATACTGCCATTTCGTAGAATTCCTTACTCGTTCTTGTCTACTTCGATCGTAGTAGTCGCAGGCTCTTCCGCAACCGCAGGAGTTGCACCCGCTTCTAATGCCGCGGCGGCGGCCGCCGCTTTGGATTTTCTAGATTCAGGATCTTCGTCCATGATGAACTTTCCGCTTTCATCATATTCACCTTGATATTCCAGAGCCAGAGCTTCGGAATCCAGGTCTTCGCTGAAACGTGGTTGTTCTACCACTCCACCCGTTCCTTCGATGACTGCGTTTGCCATCGTTTCGAGGAAAAGGGAAATCGCACGGATCGCGTCGTCATTACCCGGAATCGGATAATCGATGAGTTCAGGATCGCAGTTGGTGTCGACAACCGCGAAGATCGTAAGACCGAGTTTTCTCGCTTCTTTTACCGCGATTTCTTCTTTTTTAGGATCGATCACGAACATGATTTCCGGAATGGTCGCCATGTCTTTGATTCCACCGAGAGTTTTACGAAGTTTATCCAACTCTCTTCTCAGAGTGAGGATTTCTTTTTTTGTTTTCACTTCTTTCTCGAAGCTGTTGTCGGCTTCCATTCCTTCGAGTTTTTTGAGACGAGCAATACTCTTCTTCACTGTGTTCCAGTTGGTTAAGAGTCCGCCCGGCCAGCGGTTATTGATAAAGAACATATTCGAGCGGATGGCTTCTCTTTCGATCGCGCCTCTCGCTTGTTTCTTCGTTCCCACAAAAAGAACTTTTTTGCCGTCTGAAGTTTGTTTTTTCAGAGCGTCGTAAGCTTCTTTTGCTTTTTGAACGGTCTTTTGAAGATCGATGATGTGAATCCCGTTTCTTGCCGTAAATACATACGGCGCCATTTTGGGATTCCATTTGCGAGTCTGGTGTCCGAAGTGTACTCCGGTTTCCAGAAGGTTTTTCATTGAAATCACTGACATGTTTTACCCCTTTTTTAGTATGAAATACAACGTCGCTACGAGTCCTATCAGACTAGCAGGGGTAAATTGTATCTCAACCTTGATTACGTAGAGTTCAAATTTGATTGCTTCTCGGAGCAGGTAGGAAGAGAAAAAAGAAACGCCCGTTAGGCGATCGAGAATGACTCCCGTCACGGCTCCTGCGAAAAATCCAAGGAGCAGAATGAGGGCGATTTTGCCTATCTCAGCCCTGTCCGTAGGCTTTTTCGGGTTAGCAGATACCACTTTTTACTGGTTTAAGCGTGGGTCAATCTTTATTGGGCTGGATCATCTCACAGTTCCCGTCAAAGATTACTCCATCTGCAATTTGAAGTTTGGAAGTTTTGATATTTCCGTTTACTTTACCGGTAGAAAGCATTTCGAGCTTTTGCGTCGCGATCACGTTTCCAGTGATTTCGCCGCCGACGATCACGGTTCCCGCTTTGATGTTCGCGCGAACCTTTGCGCCTTCACTCACGAGAAGAAACCCTTCGGATTCGATCTCGCCTTGAAACTCACCCGAGATTTCGAGAGGTTTTTGGAAGTTTAGAATCCCGGAAAAGGAAGTCTCTTTTCCGAGAACTGTGGAAATCGCTCCGTATTCGGTGATCGGACGAGCGGTTCTGGTTGCGGGTTTCTTGGACATGGATTCTCTTATTTTGTTTTCATTTCAAAAACTCCGTCCCAGTCGTCTGGAGGAGGAGTTGCGATAAATGCCTGACATCGGCCGATGTATTTTTTAGAAGGACCGTCTTCCGGTGAGAGCTCGCTCGCCTTCTGAAACTTTTCAAGGGCTTCCGCGAACTTTCTGGTTTTGTATAAGCTCAAACCTTCGTTGTAAAATTGAATGGTTTGTTTCATCGTTTCAGAGATCATCTTTTACTCCCTGTAAAGCACCACGATTGCGGTGGAATAATTCTCAGCGTGACTGATCGAAACCGAACATCCGCTGTACCCTTTGGTAAGAAACAATTCTTTCGATTTTCCGTGGAGTACCAATTCTTTTTTTCCGAATTCCTTTCCGAAAAGTTCAATTTCCCTCATATCCAGAATCACTTTGTCTCCGGGTTCGATCGCTTTGATAAAGGCTTCTTTGACGCAAAATCTTCCGCTGAGATGGGGAATCGGATCTTTACGATTCGTGCAGTATTCCCTTTCGGATTCGGAAAAGACCCGTTTTAAAAAACGGTCGCCGTGTTTTTCCAAAAGTTCTCGGATTCTGGAGTTTTCAACGATATCGTTGCCGACGGAAATTTTCATTCTTCTTCGAGGAGCTCCGGGTTGGAATCGGGTTCGATCGTATTCTCTTCTTCTCCGTTGTCGCCGTCTTCGCTTCCGGATTTGTCCTTATCGGGTTTGACCTTATAAAGAATCGAAATACGATCCGGAAAAACGCCGAGGATATCGACCGCCTTTAAGGAAGGGGCCTTGGTCAACTTGATCTTTGCAAAAACCGGTTTGTTATCAGGGAGAATTTTTTTCGTCTTCGGATCGTATTTATGAGAACAGACGACGCTCGCAGAAAGCCCCTTGATGACTTGAATACTTTTCAGAGGAGTTTTTGACTGGAGTTTTACGGAAACTTCCGGCTCCGAGAATTCTGCCTCCAGATTCTTATCCAAACTCTGGCATTTGATCGGAATTCCGAGAAGAAGGGTTTCGCCCGCGTTAGACGCGCTTGCAAAGATGTTCACTCGGATCGTGACTTCCTTTACGTTATCCCTTACCTTGACACTCGCCGGAAAATCCGGAAGTTTGTGTTTGATCGTAAACGACTCGGTTTTGTCTTTGAGAGAAATCGGAGGAAAGGAAATTTTTCCGAGATCGTCCAAAACTCCCGGTGGACCGCTGACGTGAATCACGGATGGAGAAACAAACGGCCCCGTCTTCACATAATTAGGCGGAAGATCTCCGGTAAACTTCACGTCGATCGGAAGAAATTTTCCTGAGTTCGATTCTACGATGACCTTTACCTTGTCTTTGAGTTTTGTAATGCGAAGTCCGGCCGGAGCGCCGGAGATTCGATACAAAGAAACGGAATTTTCACCGGGTTTGAGATCGGAAGCGCTTACGTGCGCTTTTAAGAATTGGGAATAATAATTCACGTATTCCCGAACTCCTTCCACTTTTACCGGAAAGGTTTTATCCGATGCTTTGGAAACGGTGAGTGAACTGCCTAACTTCGGATATTCGATCGGAATATTGATTTCTTTTACGAGTATTTTAGAATTTTGTAAATTTACGTAAAAAAGAATCGCGAGAAGAATCGATCCGAGTTTTGCCTGCCAGTTGTTGAAGATTCGTTTCAGCATCTTGGGTTAACCCGTCTTATCGTCCGAAGCAAGACTGTGCTTCTCCGGACCCGTAACTCTTTTTTGAAGGATCGTATTCACGAAATTCTTAAGCTCTATGGGTTTGACAGGATGAGTCATTTCTCCGTCGTAACAAACCGAAATTTCTCCGGTCTCCTCGGAAGTAACGATCACGATCGAATCCGATTCTTCCGAAATTCCGAGTGCGGCCCTGTGCCTTGCGCCCATTCTCGCGTCGTCCAAATTCTGAGTCATCGGTAAGAATGCGCCGGCGCAGGCGATTCGGTTTTGTTCGATGATCACCGCCCCGTCGTGAAGCGCAGAATTCTTTTTAAAAATGGTTAGTAGTAAACTTGTCGAGATGATCGCGTCCAATTGAACGGACTGATCGATGATTTCTTTCAGACTGTTTTCACGAACGATCGCGATGAGAGAACCGGTCTTATTCTTCGCCATGATCTTTACGGCTTCGGTGATCTCTTCCAGATCGGTCATCTGCTTTAATAAAAAGGGCTGAAAGATTTTCATCTTGGAAAGATCGGCGGTGATCTTTCTGAGTTCGGGTTGAAGTAAAACGATGATCGCAAAGACGAGCGCGGGGCGGATGTTTTCTATGATCCAATCGAGGAGTTCGAGTTCGAAGTAACTCGCAAAGATTCCCAAAAGCCAGATGAGAGCGACTCCAAGGAGAAGTTGAATCCCACGGGTTCTTCGGATCGTCGTGTAGAATTGATAGATGAGAACACTGACGATGAGGACGTCGAGGATGATGATAAACGGATTTTTACCGAGAGGAAAAAGGGATATGTTCTTGAAAAAAAACAAAACTTCCCCTTCTCCTTACAATCCTAAAACCGCAAACATATCGTAAAGTCCGGGCTTACGACCGACCAAAAATTCCGCGGCGTGAACGGACCCGACCGCGAAGGTCTTCCGATCCTGGGCCTTGTGCGTGATTTCGATTCTTTCTTCGGGAGTAAAAAAATAAACCGTGTGATCTCCGATCACTTCTCCCGCGCGGAGAGTATGAATTCCGATTTCCTTTGGGTCCCTTTCTTTGAGAATTCCGTGTCTTCCGTGCACTACATTCTTCTCCGTTCTGCCTAACGTTTCGAGAAGAATACTTTTTAATTTTTCGGCGGTTCCGGAAGGTGCGTCCTTTTTATGACGATGATGAATGTCTTGGATTTCGATGTCGGAAATTTCTCCCATTACCTTGGCCGCGATTTCGGTTAACTTAAAAAGAAGATTCACGCCGATGGACATATTCGGTGAAAATACGATCGCGATCTCTTTCGACGCGACTCGAAGAGAATCCTTTTGTAATTCCGTAAGACCGGTGATTCCGACGACCAAAGGTTTTTTTAATGAGACACAAGCCTTGAGAGTAACATCCAAATTCTGATGGGTGCTAAAATCGATCACACAATCCGCACCTTGCACTGCGGCGTGAATATCCGACGTAAAGGAAACTCCGTTCTGCTTGATTCCCGAATGCAAACCCGAATCCATTCCTAAAAAAACGGAACCGGAACTGACGACGGAGGAAGACAATTCCGACTTGGAAGACGTGGAGAGAACCGTGAGGATGGCGCGCCCCATTCTTCCAGAGCCTCCGATGAGTGCGATCTGAAACTTTTTCTCGGACATGGTCACTCGTATCCTTTTTCTTTCAGACCTTCGAGGACGTTTCGAAATTTTGCACTCGTTTCATTTTGCGTGACCGGAGTCATCGGAAGACGAATCTCGGAAGAACAATGCCCGAACCAACTCATCGCGGCTTTGATTGGAATCGGATTGGTTTCCATAAAGGCAAGTGCAAAGACTTCGATAAAATCGTAATGAATCTTTCTGGCTTCCGCGATCTTTCCTTCGTGAAAGTTTTGAACGAGTTTGACGAGTGCGTTCGGAAATAAATTGGAAACAACAGAAACAACCCCCACTCCGCCGATCGCAAGAAGTGGAAGTGTAAGATTGTCGTCACCGGAAAGAACGGTCATCTTGTGACCTACAAGAGAAATCAACTTGGACATCTGTCCAAGATCCCCCGTGGCTTCCTTCATCGAACGAATGTGTTTTACTTCGCTTAGACGAAGAACGGTTTCCGGAAGAAGATTTACGGAGGTTCTTCCCGGAATATTGTAAAGCATCACGGGAACGGAAGAATGTTCCGCGATCGCTTTGAAGTGTTGAAAGAGTCCTTCTTGGGTCGGCTTGTTGTAATACGGATTTACGGAAAGAATCCCGTCCACTCCGTCCTTACACGCCGCCTCGGTGAGTTCGATCGCTTCCTGAGTGGAATTGGAACCGGTCCCGGCCACGACCTGGATTCTATTTTTCACCGCCTTGACGGTTTCGCGGATGAGCTCCGCGTGTTCTAAATGAGAAAGGGTCGGAGATTCTCCGGTGGTTCCACAAGGAACAACTCCGTTGACTCCCGCCTTGATTTGTTTTTCCAGAAGTTTGAAATAGCTATCGTAATCAATTTTTCCGTTTTTGAAAGGTGTGATAATCGCTGTATAGACGCCCTGGAACATATAGTGACGTTCCCAAGTTTGGCCTGATTTGGCAATCAAAAACGGTTCGATTTCTGATTGCGGAGGAGAAGGTTTCGTCCAATCTGGAATGCCAGTGGACCCAATCGTAAACTTCTGGAACCCGGGAATTCTTTCCGTTCTTCTCTTTCTGATCACCGCAATTCTCTCTTGGATTTACGTTCGTTCGGAGACTTTCGGGATCGCCGACGTATCGAACGAGAGAAGTATGCACAGCGGAGTGACCAAAAAGTCCGGAGGAATCTGGATTTTTCTTTCCGTATTCTCCATCGCTCTGGTTTGGTTCGGAGGTTTTGAGAATGCGGAGGACAAGGTGCTCTTATTTTTCGCGGGTCTCGTTTTCTTTTTCGTGATCGGGCTTGCGGACGATCTTCTTTCTCTTGGTGCGGGAATTCGTTTGCTTTTAGAGATCGCGTTTTTGTTTTTTTTCTTTCAACTTCTTCCCGTGAACTTCACCCTTCTTGGTTGGAATCTGGATGGAGTTCCGGGGGCTTCGACCTTCGTTTTGATCGTCTATGTGTTGTTCGTCGTAAACGTGTGCAACTTTATGGACGGCTTGGATTCTTTTCTTGCTTCTCATTTTTTACTCGCGGTCTTTGCTTTCCCGTTTTTATTTCATTCTTCTTTGCCTCCGATCTTTCTTTGGATCTGTGCCGGAGTTTTCGGTTTTCTCGTGTTCAATCTTCCCAAGGCCCATTTGTTTCTGGGAGATGCGGGTTCGCTTCCTCTCGGTTACGCGATCGCCGTTTTACCGCTTCTTTTTATCAACGAGAAGAATTGGCCTTCGTTTGAGATCACTTCCGCGTTCTTCTTGCTTCCGGTTTTTTTTGTGGATGGGATTCTAACGATTCTTCTTCGCCTAAAAGATAAGGAGAATATTCTGAGGGCGCACAGGAGACATCTCTATCAACTCGTTGCCGTAAGAACGGAAAAAAAAGGGCTCGTGTCGATTGCTTTCACCTCTGCGAATTTGCCCGCGATGTTTCTTTTTGGAATTCACAGAGAGGTGAATATTCCGGGAAGTCTTATCTTTTGGATTTCTTTGGTCGTCTATACTTCGCTGTATTTTTTGATCTTCAGAAAGGTGAAAACCGTTCACAATACCTGAGTCCTTTTTGGAAGAGTTGAATCACCGTAGAATGATTCGGGTTTTTGTTCCGCTCGAATGCGCTTTTCTAAACACTGAAAAAGTGGGAACTCACACGTTCCCGGGTGAAAATTACGGGAGCAAAACCCCAATTAGCCGCGGACACGGCCAGATTTGTGGGAACTCACACTGAAGAATTCGAAAGTTCAGCTCGCAAAAATCGAACGTTAGAAAATGCAGACTCGAATATTCTTTCCCGCGTTTTTTCCGATTTGAAGAGGAAGACTTTTCCCAAAAACAAAAAGTGTAGGAATTCACACATTTCCGGGTGAAAAAGATGAGCGTAAAATCCCAATCCACCGCCGAAAACGCTTGATTTGTGGGAACTCACACGTTTGAAATCGAAAAGCCTATTTCGCAAGAAAGGAACTGATGAAAAATGGAGGCCTTGGTATTCTTTCCCGCGTCTTTTCTTTCCCATTTGAAGAGGAACACTTTTCCAAAAGACTGAAAGTGTGGGAACTCACACCTCGACGGGGATTGAATGGTTCAAGATCCCAATCGAACGGAGACATGGTCAAATTTGTGGGAACTCACACAAATGTTTCGATTTGTTTAAAAACGGGATTCTTTCCGTATCTCAGTTTTTTGGGACAAATCCTGCGCTCCCAGATCGTCTTTCCAAAGAATCAGAGATCCTAACACAAAACTTCCTCCAACTTCGAAACGATAAACGAAGAATTCATCTTCCAAAACATACGAAATTCCGCTTTTCAGAATCGCAATTTCTTTCCCCATTTGTTGAAAAGAATCTCAGTGCGATCCGCTTAGACCCGTCCATTCGATTCTTATCGTTTTTGAATGAATTCAAAAAATCTAATTTAGAATTCAGTTTCGAATTTGCTCTTCTATTTAAAACTTGATTTTCAAGTTATAGAATTCAAGATTTGAAATCCTAATTTTTTGATAGAGAGGGGATTTGGAATCCAAAAATCTAAAGAATTTCGAAACTGATGTCTTTGCGTTTTATAAAATATCCGATTTTGGTATATTCCATTTCAGGATGTAGAATGGGACCTGTTTTGTTCAAGTCTCTGCATTCAAAAGAAGCTAAAATTTTTTGCAAGAATCTGGTCGCCGCGCGCAAAGCCGCCGGCCTGACGCAGATTGACATCGCGAATCTTTTAGGTGAACCTCAATCCTATATTTCCAAAATCGAATCCGGTGAACGGAGACTCGATGTGATCGAGTTCTGGAGAATCTTCAATCTTTTGAAGAAACCTTTCGACTTCTATTTTCACTTCGAAGAAAGAGCGGATATGCCAGAGAAAAAAACCAAAACCCTCCGCGCGGCTAGCGGAAAACGGAAGAAAAAATTGAGTTAGTTCTTTGCATGCTCCTCGCTTGATCCCACAGTCATAAAGAATTGGGTTTCTTGGAAACGAAGGAGTTCCTACTTTTTTCATCAACGGACGAGCGTTCCTCGAACGATGGAGTTCCAACATTGTTTTATAAAGCAAACTTCGGGATTTTAGCTCATCGATTTCAGAAAACGTGTGAGTTCCTACTTCTCATCAACGGACGAACTTCCCTCGAGCGAGGGAGTTCCAACATTGTTTTATGAAACAACCTTCGAGATTTTTGTCCCTATTTTCAGAAAACGTGTGAGTTCCTACTTTTCCCATCAACGGACGAGCGTTCCTCGAGCGAAGGAGTTCCAACATTGTTTTATAAAGCGACCTTCGGGATTTTAGCTCATCGATTTCCGGAAATGTGAGAGTTCCTACATTTCCCATCAACGGACGGACTTCCCTCGAACGGATGGAGTTCCGCGTTGTTTTTTTTAGCGAAACAAACGAACGTTTCCAACTCCTATTTGATTAGCTAAAATCCCGTATTTGTGAGAGTTCCCACACAACCCTTATAAAGAAATATTCTCCTTCATCCTTCCATTCGGATTTTTGTGAATCGAAAAGGGCTTTTTTCTGGAATCGCCTTTCGCGAATTGAATTCTCATTTTGCTTTGAACGGAAATGTGTGAGATCCTACTTTGATTTCTCAACTAAGATCAAAGAAGGAAGAGCGCATTCCCTCATCGATCGTTTCCTTGGAAAAAAAATCGAAAGAACCGTCGAAATTCGTATTCTTCAAGAGCAACCCCTTCTCTGATTCTTGCAGGATGGAGTTCCAACATTAGATTTAAAACAAACATCTTTTCCAATTTTGAAATGCGAAATTCAAACCTTGATCTCTGAGAGCTCAGGCCGATTCCCGGAAGAAACTTCCGAAATCCATGCTTTCCGCAAAAAAACGTGTGAGTTCCTACTTGGATTTCAAAGCGAAAATTCAAACGATCGAACTTCTAAAACCTTTCGGATCCACTTCAGAACCAGTTTGGAAAACGGAAGGGCCAGATTCTTCCTTCTGGAGAGATCAAAACAAAAAGATGGCTCCGATTCTAAAAATGCCCTCTGGAATTTCCCTTTCACAAAAAAAGAAAACAAAATCCTGCATTGCGACGAATCAAAAGGAAACTTCTTCTTTTGTTCTAGTTGTAGCGAACGTAGATTCTCTTGAGAGCGAGATTAGCCGGAGGATAATTCGGCTGAATCTGAACTGCTTTTTCGTATTCGAGACGAGCCAGTTCAATGTGACCTAAAATTTCCAGACAAGAACCTGCGTTGAAATAAGGATAAACCGGGACCTCGTATCGAGGAGCGAACTTCGCTTTCTCAAACCAAGGAAGCGCTTCTTCATACCGTTTTTGTTGAAGAAGATAAACGCCTATATCGTTGAAAGGATTCCCAAGACTGGAATCGGTCTCGATCGCTTTCTTACAAAATTCGATGGCGCGATCCAATTTTCCGGCAAGGGAATAAGACCATCCTAAAAAAGTCCATGCTTCCGCAGTCGGTTTAGCAGAAATAGACTTTCGATAATGCAAGGAAGCTAATTTCAGATTGCCTTTGGTTTGATAATCATAGGCCTTCAAAAAATGTTTCTTTGCTTCTTCCGATTCTCCGAACGATTGTAAGTAGATTGGATTCATTCTACCTCTTAGACCTTCCTTATTTGGAAGAAAACTTCAAGAATTTTAGAAACGTTCCGTTTAAAAATGCATCCACTTCGGGAGAAAAGTTATTATAAAGAATAAAACCGCCCCAGTAAATCAGAGTCACACTTACAAGCGCCTTCGCCAAAGATTTACTCACCTGCGGAGAAGCGGAATAAAAAATTCTAATCAGAGCCACGGGCCAGAGAAAGAGAAGAAAAAAATAGGTTCCTCTTCCCATCCCGTAAATCCAGGAAAGAATTTCGACGGGATAACTCGCCGTGAGACGCTCGTAGCTCGTCTTTAATTCCGGAAAGTATTGGAAGAAGTAAAAAATAAAAATAAAAACGAAGATGATCTTCCAGACGAATTCAAAGTCGGAACGAAAGAGCACAAGAGTAAGTCCGCAGAACCAGAAGAGGAAGATGGGAAATACGATCTGTTCTAAAAGTCCCGGCATGTTACCTCGTTTCCGTAATAGAATCCGGATTTCCCAGAACCCGGTGCAGACATTCTACAAAGCTGGTTGAATCTGCAAGCCCTTTCCCGGCGATGTCAAACGCGGTTCCGTGATCCGGAGAAACCCGAAGAAAAGAAAGACCCAATGTAACATTCACACCCTTCTTCCCTTCCCACATCTTAAAAGGAATCAAACCTTGATCGTGATAACACGCGAGATGAAGTCCGTATTTTTTTCTTCCTTCTTCACCAAACATAGAATCGGCGGAGAGAGGACCTTCCACTTTCAAACCTTTCTTTTTTAAGAATTGGATCATCGGTTCCAAAATTTCAGATTCTTCTTTCCCCACCTTTCCTCCTTCGCCCGCGTGTGGGTTGAGCCCGAGAAAGGCGACAGGTTTTTTTCGATCGATTCGATCACAAGTAAGAATCGCGTCCGCCAGACAAGGAAGATCGATTCTTCGAAGATGTTCCGGAACCGTTACCAGAGGAACGTGAGTCGTAAGAGGAAGGACCTGCAAATCGTTTCCAGACATGAGCATATACGTTTTTTTTTGATACGCATCCGCGAGAAATTCCGTATGACCTCGAAACGTAGAAGCTCCCGACGCGATCACCCATTCTTTGCTGAGAGGAAGTGTGATCAAATCCCCTCCTCCTTCTTTCTGAAATTCGATTGCAGAGGAAAGAGAAGCAAGAGCCGACCTTCCGGAAAGAACGGAAGGTTTTCCCGGTGTAAAGGAAGCGGTTTCTTTTTTGGAAAGAGAATCCGGAACGATAGAATAAAGCCCTCTTTCCTCAACTTGAGAAGAAGTGGATACGGGAATGAAATCTTTCGGAAGAGGATAACGTCCGCAGTGAAAGTAGAGAACCGGTCTTGTCTTGGAGATTTTTTTGAGATAAGAAAAGGTAGTGAGGAAAAGTTCCGGACTGATTCCGCAGGGATCGCCTTCTGTAATCAGGATCCGGTTCACTTTGTTAAGAGAATTCCTTTTGATACGAGAAGAAGCCTCGTATCAAAAGTTGGATTCATTATTCTTTCGCGCCGGATTGTTTCCCGAAGATTTTTTCCACGCTCAGAGCGTCTTTGGAATATTCGAGGTCGATCAGATCTTTTGCGGAATGTTTGAGGTCGTTGGAGATCATACAACGTCCTTCCAGAATCACTCCGTTCTGAATGATCAATTCCGGAGTTCTGATATCTCCCAAAATTTTGGAAGTCGGAAGGAGCATCACTCGGTTTCTTGCCGTGATGTTTCCGATTACGATTCCTTCTATGATAACGCTGGCGGCTGTGATATTGGTTTTTACCTTTCCGGTAACACCGATGTAGAGCTGTTCTGCCTGCAAAGATTTACCTTCGAATTTTCCGTCGATCTTGAGAGATCCGTTGATAAAGAATTTTCCGCTGAAGTAGGAATTTTCTCCGATGGTGGAGTTAGTAACTTCGGATGAATTTTTAACGAGTGCCATGCGCCTGTCTTTCCTGTATGTGGTTTCCGGAGGGAGTTAAATTCACTAAATATGCAGATCCCATCAGAGGGAAAAGAATTTTTCAGGCTTCCGGCTTGAAAATTGCCGGAATGGCCAAGGAATCAATTCCGGATATTGGGAACGTTGATCCTTTCCAAGGCTTCGGAGGTAAAATCCTGAAATTCCTTGAGAGCGTCCATGATGCTCTTTCCTTCCAACTCCGTGGCCCTTTCGAATCTCGGATTGAAGTGGATCGAATCTTCGATGTTCATGATAACTCCACCCACTTCCTTTGCTTCCTTCATCACCTTGTTTAAGAATTCGTTGAATTTTTGGAACATCTCGAAGGCTTCCGCGATGAAGATCCGAGTTTGTTTGTTCTTCATCCGACTGAGCTGTTCTCGGAATTCCTGTTTCTCCGCGGAGTGGAATTCTTCTATCGTTTCCGTAAGGACCTTGATGTTTCTCCGAATATTCTCCATATACTTTACGACCCCGTCCTTTTCGTTCGTATGGGAAAAGTCGAATCTTACGTGGGTTTCGTTGAGGACCGGAAGGTATTCCCGATCCATGACGTTGATCCAGGTTCCGATCTGATTGACTTCCGCGTCGTTCGAATTGGGGGAAATTTTCATCACCGGATATTTTGAAAGAATATGACCGACCTCGTGGGGATTCTCTTTGAATCGTTTGATCTGTTCCGCGGCGACGTCGAGGTTGTCCGGAATTCCATCGGGAGAAATGTCCTTCATCTTGGTTCTATATTTGTCGAGATCCCGAGAAACACGATAACGTTGTTCGTCGTTCTTAGATCCTTTGGCGATCTTTTCCAACTGATGGATCATCTTCTGGTATTTCTGGAGTTCAAGAATCTGTTCGTGACTGATTGCCATTTGTTTCTCTCGATCGGACTTCGTTTTTTTCGGGAAGAGTTCCTCTACTCCGTTTTTGTCAATGCTCGGGACTTTTGGGAAGAATTTTCCAAGTTTTATCGGTCCGTTCGACTTTTGTCAAGGAGTTCCCACACTTCTTCCGTCGTCTTCAATTTTGGGACTTGTTCTTTCTTTTTGAAAAGAAAAATTTTCCCGTATTTTATGCGATGCGGACTTCATGTCCGTCTTCAAGAAGAATTTTTTAGAGAAATTTTCTGTCGGAACAACAGCCGCGCCAGTGGAAGTTTTTTTGTGAGAGTTCCTACTTTTCAAAGCTCTCACCGTAAAACTCCGAAAACGAAGGAGTTCCTACTTTTCAAAACTCTCACTGTAAAACTCCGAAAACGAAGGAGTTCCTACGTTTCAAAGTCTCACTGTAAAACTCCGAAAACGAAGGAGTTCCTACTTTTCAAAGTCACACTGTAAAATTCCGAAAACGAAGGAGTTCCTACTTTTCAAAGCTCTCACTGTAAAGCCTCGAAAACGAAGGAGTTCCTACTTTTCAAAAGTCTCACCGTAAAGCCTCGAAAACGAAGGAGTTCCTACTTTTCAAAGCTCTCACTGTAAAGCCTCGAAAACGAAGGAGTTCCTACTTTTCTTTCAATTCTTCTTATAACGTTCCAAAACCAGACGCAGATAATCCGAATCCGGAAAACGATACAAAAGACTTTCCAAAAGTCCGATCCCTTCTTCCGCCTTCCCGGTCTCCACCAGAGCGATTCCGTGAAGATAGATCATCTCCGGAGAAAAACGGAAACGACCGCACTGCTCGATCGTATTCAGGAATTCTTCATAATTCTTCTTGAAAAAACGAAGGACGAGCTGAGCGCGTTTCGTAAGATAAGAATCCGGAAGTTTCTCCTTCACACCCGCGATCTCGTGTTCCACGTTCGAAGACTCCGTAGAATTCAGAAGAATCAAAAGTTCAAAAGGAGACAAAGTATAAACGAGATGATTCTCCTTCAAGAGCGCATAACGTTTCTCCAAAGAATCATCCTGACCCGCGAGAATATTGTCCTGCAAGGAACCCAACAAAACGGATCTCCCGTTTTTCTTCTTCTCTCCTTCGAGCCATGCCTTTCTATATTCTCTTGGACGGAATTGCTTTAAGACGAAATAATTTTCGAGATAACCGTGACGGGAAGAATACGCTTTGAAAAAGGATTCCTTCTCTTCGGAAGTAAAGGTCTCGATGACCGAAAGAATTCTTCTTTCGATCGGGAAGACGGTTCTAAAACCGGAAGTCTCGTGTTTGTACAAAACCCAGGCAAGACCCAAAAGTCCGGGCTCCTCTCCGGTTACAACGAGGTCGTAGATCGTCTCTCGGTCCTCCAATTCCAAACCGCCGAACTTCCAACGAAAACCATATTTTTGAAAACGGGAATCCCCTTCCTTCTTTAGAGAATCTGAATATTCAATTTTTCCCATCAATGCGAGGACCTGCCTCGCTTCCACGATAAACGGAAGATCCTCGTCGAAAACGTGGGTCAACTCTAAATATTCGTCTAACTCTTGTTCGTGGAGAAGATACGATTCTAAAACTTGAAAGATTTCTGGATCCGATTGATGATCTTCGATCGCCCTCTCATACAATTCTTCGAAGAAGATTTTCAGAAGATTCTTTTCCCTCTCGGAAAGACCTTCCTCTTCAAAAGGAGAACTCGCGTCCGCGTGAAAACGAAATTCCCCGAATAGATCGATTCTTAAATTGGAAAATGGAGAATGAACCTTGTTCAGAGCGCCGGAAAAATATTCTAAAATTTTGGACTTAAGCCTTAGGATTTCGGGATTCCTCGGAGCCGGTCCCTCGGGTCCTTTTTTTCTCGGAAGAATTTTTTCCGTAAAGGAAGAGATCGTAATTTCCGGCCACGCTCCGGTAGTTTTGTCTTTTTCCAGGGTCTGCATTGGAATTTCCTTCTTGCGATTGAATCCTTAGGCCGAAAAGGTAATAGAGCAACAACGAATGAAAAAATTCGCACTGATCAGCCTACTCCTCTTCATTTTCGGCAGTCTTCTCGCAAACGATGATCTCAAATATCTGATCAAGTCCTACAGTCTTCAAAAAATACACCGTATTTTCCGAGATCGTGTCCCCGGAACCGAATCCGAGGTCTACTCCCTGGTCCGTTATCACGAAGAACATCCTGACGGAAGTCACGAGAAAAAGTTCGCCTATCTCGTCTCCCTTCTCAAAGGAAGAATGGTTTCCACTCCGGGTAGACAGGATCTTCTCGAGATCATCTCTTCGCCGATGCCTTCTTCTTCCGTGATCACAAGACTTTCCCTCTGGAAACTCTATGAAGAATCTGTTAGTCGAAAGATTCTCGGCAAAGAGGAACTCGTCGGACTTCTAAAAAAATTTCCCAGAGAAAACGATCCCCTCTCTCAAAACGCAATCTCCGAAATTTTCAGAATCTACTACGAAGCAGGAATGATCCAAGAATGTCTCGACTTCGCAAAAACGTTCAGCGACAGGGAACAGGCAGAGATTTTTTCACCGATGATCTTGTACCGTTATGCGAAATCTCTCTACAAATCGGGGAACACGGAAAAAGCGGAATCCATCTTTTATCTGATTCTGGAAGATCCGTCCATCGTATCCTCGATCAAAAAATTCATTTTCGAGGATTTGCAAGTCTGGAAAGGAACTCATTTTTATCTTTCTCAGACTCCGGAACACGCGGCCCTCTTTCTTCCCTTCCTAAACAACTCGGAAAAAAAACAACTTCTATCTTACAAGGATCTGGAACGTGTTTCCTTTTCCAAAGCCGAACCCTTTCGAAACACGGCAAGAGCCATCGTAGCCGTCGAACCCGAATCCCTTCCCGGTTTTTTTAGAAAGAATCCAAATCACGCACGAACCCATCACGACTTCACCGCTTCCATGTCGAGAGAACTTACCAACCAAAGCCTCCCCGGAAAAGGTTTGGAATTGTTAAACGACTCCGGTGCGGAGAAAAACGATGAGGTTCTTTATAGCTACGCTCGCGCTTATAAAAAACAAGGACACAAGGACCTCTATTTCAGAAATCTAATCGACTCTCTCGAAAAAAGTCCCACGAATTTAATACGACAAGACGAACTCATTGATCTTCTCACGGGAAACCACGAACAGTTTTTAGGAGACGCCTATTGGCAGGACGCTCTTCGAAAAATTCCGGATCTTCCCGTAAAAGGAAGACTTGTCTATTGGTATCTTCGTCTCCTCAAAAAAACGGGAAGAAACGAAGAGCTTCTATCTTGGCTGAAAACGTATTACAGACATATCCCGGGATCGTATTACACAAGAGTGATTCGGGAAGAATTTCAAGAAGAGATCGCAAGCCTTCCTCTTCCGAACAATCCGACTCGAAACCGAGACAGTCTTTTTGAATACCTTTCTCTCACTGCTGGGATTCCGGATCTTTCCGGAAAAATTTTGGGAAGGGATCTCGACTTTGCGATGCAACCTTCCGCGTTCCAATTAAACGTAAGAATCGATTCCGCACATTCAAAGATTCGCGGAAACCGTTATCTGCAATCGGCAAAGGAATATCTGGAAGTCGGAGAGATGGGGCACGCGCTCACACTCGTCCAAAGATACAAACTGCAACAGGGGATCGGAGAAACGGAAAAGGAAGAAATTCTCGCGGCACTCGGAGAACAAACCGGAACCTACTATCTCACGGTCTTTCACACAAGAGCCTTGATGAAAAAGGAAAAGCTCAGCGACGACGTAATTCTTCTTCCGTCCAAACTCGCCGCAAGAATCTATCCGAGGCCACACAGAGGTTTGGTCGCTAGCATTTCCAAAAATGTGGGAATCGACGAAGACATCGTCTACGCGATCATGCGCCAGGAATCTTTTTTTAAGGAGAACGCGATCTCCGTTTCGAATGCGAGAGGACTGATGCAAATCATGGGACCGACCGGACGAGAGCTCGCAAAAAGAATGAATCTGAATTCTTATTCTCTTTTTGATCCGGAAGTATCGATCGAGATGGGAGCTCGTTTTCTTCGTTACTTAGTTGCTTCGAACGAGAACAGTTTACAATGGGCTTCCATCGCTTACAACGGTGGACCGGGGAATCTCCGGAAATGGAAACGCAATCACTACCACGGCGATTTCAATCATTTCCTGGAAGAGCTTCCGGTCAAAGAACCCCGCGACTATTGTAGAATCGTTTCTTCCAACTATTACAACTATCAAAACCTGAGAAGGTATAAGAATCTCTAATGCGAAGATCGTTTGGTCTGATCTCCGATTCCAAGATGCAGTATGCTTACGCTGCTATTTTCATCGATCTCATCCCAGGGAAGACCGATTCCTCCACCGCTGAGGATCACTTTGGATCCTTGTTCCGGAGTCACAGGAAGAAGACGGGGAAAAAATGCCAAAAGGGAGTCGAAAGTTTTCTGCCGTCATAAAGAGCGATTCAAAGAGTATCTCCCTCAAACCAAACTCCCTGCGCCTTCTGCGTCATGAATTGAAAAAATCATTCCATTTTCCTTGTATAATTCCTTGATTCATTTCTATTTCTTCGTGGATCCAATTCAATTCTTGAGAACGAATTGCGTTGTTTTCGACTGACAGGACTTGAGGTTCGATCCAAAATTTTGCAACTTGTTCCCCTTTGCGGATATGAATGTGTAACACTCTCTTGAATTTACTTGATTCGCAAAAAAGAAAAATTTGGAACCGTAGATTTCGAATACCTTAGGCACAACTTGACTCTTTAGTTTATCAAATTTCTTGCAAGCAGAATGCTAATCATATGATTAGTATTAAGAATTTCTAAAATGAAAACGAAATCTTCCGATCAAGTTCCTATTCGTTTTGATTTTTTGGATTGTCTCTCTGGTAGAAAGAATAGGATAGGAATCTGAATCGATTTTAACGCACTTGAACAACCGGACTCGTTTATAGAGCCGGAATGATAATTTTATATTTTTCCAGGAGAGGAACATGGCTGAGGTAGCAATTCTGAAGATAGACGGGAAAGAATACGAACTCCCAATCATCGTAGGTAGCGAAAACGAAAAAGCGGTCGATATATCAAAACTCCGTCAACAAACAGGGTATGTCACACTGGACAACGGTTATCTCAATACCGGTGCTTGTACAAGCGCAGTCACCTTCCTCGACGGAGAACTCGGAATTCTAAGATACAGAGGAATCCCGATCGAACAACTCGCGGAAAATTCCACGTTCACGGAAGTCGCTTATCTTTTGATCTACGGTAAACTTCCTTCGGATGCGGAGCTCAAAACGTGGAACGAAGAACTCACCATGCACACTCTGATCCACGAGGATCTCAAACGTCTCTATAACGGATTTCCGAAAGACGGTCACCCTATGGCGATCATGTCTTCCATGATCGGATCTCTTTCTACTTACTACCAAGATTCGTACGATCCTGAAAACGCGGAACACAGACATATTTCCATGATCCGTCTTCTCGCAAAATTCCCGACGATCGCGGCCTTTGCGTTTAAGAAGTCGATCGGCCAACCTACGATTCATCCTTTGAACAGTCTGGACTATTGCGGGAACTTCATGAACATGATGTTTTCCGTTCCGAGTGAAGAATACAAAATCGATCCTGAAATCGTAAAAGCGCTTAACCTTCTTCTTATCTTACACGCCGACCACGAACAAAACTGTTCTACGTCTACGGTGCGTTTGGTGGGATCCTCTCTTGCAAATCTCTACGGCGCCGTCTCAGCGGGCATCTGCGCCCTCTGGGGACCAAGACACGGTGGAGCAAACCAAGAAGTATTGGAGATGCTCCAAGAGATCCAAGCGAGCGGCCTTCCAGTGAAAAAAATCGTGGAGAAAGCAAAGGACAAAAACGATTCCTTCCGTCTTTCCGGATTCGGTCATAGAGTTTATAAGAATTTTGATCCTCGTGCAAAGATCATCAAAAAAGCGTGCGACTCCGTCCTCAAACGTCTCGGAATCCAAGATCCTTTATTAGACATTGCTAAAGAACTCGAAGAAGCCGCCCTTCACGATCCGTATTTCGTGGAAAGAAAACTGTATCCAAACGTGGACTTCTATTCCGGAATCATCTATCGTGCGTTAGGAATTCCTGTGAACATGTTCACCGTAATGTTTGCGATGGGTCGTCTCCCCGGTTGGATCGCTCAGTGGAAAGAAATGATCGAGTCTCCGGATATGAAGATCGGTCGTCCAAGACAAATCTATGTCGGCGCTACCGAGACTTCTTACAAAGAGGCCAAGAAAAAAGCCTGAACCCTTCCTTACCTTCCCACTTCCGGTTCCGTAGATACCAACTGAACCGGAAGAGCGAACTCTCCGTAAAACGAAAACATCCTTGGATCTTCAGCGGAAATCTATCAACCGCGGTGACTCCGTTTGCAAACGGAGAATGGCTTACGCTTTTTTCTACGGGAAATCAACCGATCGCAACCGGAATCTATTCCAAGAACGGACTGATACGAATTCGAGTCATACAAAACCTACCCGAGTTCTCCAAAGAAAAAATTCGTGAGAACCTAATCTCCTCTATCCAAAAACGAAAAGAAGTCCGAAAGACCACGAACGCGTATCGAATCCTTCACGGGGAAAACGACCTCTTCCCCGGAATGACCGTGGATCGAATCGGAGGAACCTGGGTGGTCCGAATCTATTCTTCATCTCTTCTTGTTTATGGAAGGTGGATCGTCTGGAATCTCTACGCTCTATGCAAGAATTCTAAATTAGCCGAACCCTTGCCTTCGAAGATTCTTCTCGATCCTCCCGAGAAAACGGGAGAAGAAAAAAAGATCTCGGAAAGAATCTGGAGAGGCGCCAAACAAGGAAAAGGCGGTGACTCCGTATCGATCCGGGAAACGATCACTTTACAAAACGTAAAGTTCCCCGTGGAGCTTCCCGGACAAAAGGGAGGAATTTTTTTGGATCTTCGCAATCTGAGGAAATTCCTCTTGGAAAAAAAAGAAATCTCCAAAGGGAAAGACTGTCTTCATCTATTCTCGCATACGGGGCTCACGTCGATTTGTATGGATACGGCGGGAGCTCGATCGGTGACATCGGTCGACGGTTCCAAGGAAGCCCTGGATTCTTTCCAAAGAGTTTTGAGCCTGAAAAAAGATGGAAGTAGTTGCAAACATAGATTCGTTCAAAAAAATCTTTTTAGAGAATTGGAAGACGTATTGAAGAATCAAAAATTCGGGCTCATCGTAATCGATCCTCCGAATCTGACTCCGGACGCAAAATCGAAAAAGAACGCACTCAAGACATACGCGCATCTTTTTGGAAGCTCCCTCTCCTCACTCGAAGAATCGGGAACGATCATTCTTTGTTCTTGTTCCGGAAGAATCCGATCGGAAGAATTGGAATCTCTCGCGAAGAACATTCTTCGTTTCCAAGGTTGGAAGTACGAGAGATTCGAGAGTTTAAAACCGGAAGACGATCATCCGGTAAGAATTCAGTTTCCCGAAGGAAATTATTTTAAGGTACATATATATGAAAATTGTAAAACAAGCTGAAAGCCTCGACGGAACCTATTCTCTCATCGACTCTGGGAACTTTCGTAAACTCGAACAGATCGGTCCTTATACGATCATTCGTCCTTCCCCCGTATCGGCATGGCCCGAATCCAAACCGGCTCTTTGGAAAAACGTTCACGGAGAATACGTCCGATCCGACAAAGGTGGAGGAGCATGGAACTGGAACAAAAAAGTAGAAGAGGAATTCTTCGTTCAAATATTAGAATATTCTATTAAAATAAAATTCACTCCATTCGGTCATTTGGGAATTTTCGCGGAACAATTGGAAAATTGGAAAAAGATCCAAAAACTTTCCTCTCAACTCAAAAAAGAGGAAGAGGTTCTCAATCTTTTCGCTTATTCCGGACTGTCCACTCTCGCCGTTCTGGACGGAGGCGCTTCCGCATGTCACCTGGACGCTTCGAAAGGTATGGTAGATTGGGCACGCGAGAATGCGACCGCATCCGGACTCGCGGATAAAAAAATCCGTTGGATGGTGGAAGACGTTTTGAAATTCTTAAAACGAGAAATCAAACGAGGCAAAGACTATCGAGGATTTATCCTCGATCCGCCCACCTTCGGAAGAGGAGCGAGCGGAGAAGTGTTTAAGATCGAAAAAGATCTTCCCGAACTTATGGATCTTCTTATGGAACTCTGCGGATCCAAACCGGACTTTATCGTTCTCACGTGTCATTCCACCGGTTTTAGTCCCCTTGCTTTACAAAGAATTTTGCAAGGAAGAATCAAGAACAACGGTAAGTTTTTTCTTGGAGAACTTTCCATTCCGGAACAGAGCGGAAAACTCTATCCTTCCGGTTCAAATTGTATCTACACATCGGAGAGACTCTCGCTTTGAATCAGGAACAAGGCATTTCTTTTTTGGAGATCACGAGTTTTTCAAACGAGAAACTCAAGAACATCTCCAATCTAAAGGAAAAAAAACATCGAGAAGCGAGCGGACTTTTTTTTATTGAAGGTTACAGAGAAATTTCGCGGGCATTCAAATCCGGAAAGGTGAAATTTCAAAACGTACTCTATTCTCCCGAATGCTTTTTAGGAGAAAACGAATACGACCTCATTCGTGAAATCGGTGTTAAATCCATCAAGGTTCCGAAAAAAATATTCGAAAAAATCTCCTACAGAGATCGGCCGGACGGACTGATAGCAACCGCTCACTTCTTTCCGACGGGAATTGAAACGTTCCCAAATGAATCGATTCAACTCAAAAACGGAAAACCGATCCTCGTCATCGAAGGCGTGGAAAAACCCGGAAACCTCGGAACGATCCTACGGACCGCTGAAGGCGCGGGTTTTCACACGGTTGTTGTAGCTGACCCGAGACTGGATCTTTTTAATCCGAACGTCATTCGTGCTTCCACCGGCGCTCTATTTACCCTCGAAGTCTATTTAGGGGAAACGGAGGCGATCTATTCCATTCTCAAAGAAAATAAATATAGAACGTTAGCCGTAACACCGGAAGCAAAAAAACTCTACTTCGAGTCCGATCTTAAGGGAAAGATCGCCTTGGTCTTCGGATCCGAACAATATGGACTTTCTCCTTTCGCAAGAAGTCATTCCGACGAGTATATCTCCCTTCCGATGTTCGGAGAAGCGGATTCACTCAATCTTGCGATGTCTGCAGGAATCGTAATGTACGAGGTGATTCGACAAGGGGTTTCCAAATGAAGATAACCTATTACGTTAGTTCTCACGGATTCGGACATATCAGCAGATCGATGGAAATCATTCTCCATCTACTACGTCGCTTTCCGGACTTACAAATCGAACTTGTAACGGCGAGGGAAGAATTCTTAAATACTCTTTCGATCAGCGAAGAAGATTCCATTTTTTTAAAACGACTTTCTACGAGAAAAAAATCCCTAGACGTGGGAATGATACAAAAGGATTCTCTTTCGATCGATATCCGAGGAACGGAACACGCAATCGAAGAATTCAATTCCAGAAAATCCTATCTCCAGATTTCCGAAATCGAGGCATGTCTCGACTTTGAAACCGATTTAATCGTTTCGGATTCCGCTTCTCTTCCGTTTGTGATCGCAGACAAGATCAAAATCCCGTCCTTGTTTATCGGGAACTTCACTTGGGATTTTATCTACGGAGGATATCAAAAAGAATCGCCGATCTTCTCTCAAACGGCGGCGATCCTCTTCGAAGAGTATTATCTTGCGACGTTCGGACTTCTTCTTCCCTTTTCTTGTCCCGCACCTTCCCTTCCCGAGCAAAAAAATATCGGCCTCGTGGGGCGAAGACCGAACCTTGATAAAACGAATGCAAAAGAATTTTTCAAACTGCCGAATGATAAAATCAATCTTCTCTTTTCTTTCGGAGCATATGGAGTCAAAACGGATCAATTTCAATGGAAAGAATTCGATTCCGATCATTACCGAATCGTGATCTCGGGTGGAACCGATTTCGATCTTTCACAAATCCCGGACAAACAAAAGAAAGGAATTTTAAACTTTGCGAATGTCCACTATCCGGATCTTCTGACAGCCTGCGACTTCGTAATCACAAAACCGGGTTACGGGATTCTGAGCGAAAGTGTTTATGCCAAAACCCCGATACTCTACACCGATCGCGGCAACTTCCCTGAAGTTCCTTATCTCCATCGCGCTCTCAGAGAAGAAATTTCTTCAGCTTATCTTTCGAATGCGGAACTGTTTTCCTTTCGTTTCGAAAAGGCGATCGAAAACGCAAAAAATTGGAATGGATCGGGCTCCCCCGTTTTTGAAAGGGATGGAAGGGAAGACGTTCAACACGCAGTAAGCGTTTTTTTAAAATTGATCTGACCTAAAAGAATTCCTTTTTTTCACTTTCCGTCTGATTCCGTCGTTTCCGATAAACACTCCGGATTGGAAGGACAAATCGTCAAAGACAAAAAAATCGGACGAGTCTCCATCATCGGTTCTGAATATTCTTTTTTCCTTATCCTCTCCCTGGTAAAAAAAGATCTTCCTTTTATTCGACGGTTTACAAATCACCTCGAAAGCCATCCTGATCGGTGTTACCCTACATTCCCGATTCCCGACCGTATAAATCCCTTCGAACTCACCCGAAAACAACGGTGAAAAACTGATCGAAAGAGATGACAAGGTTAACAGAAGATAAAAACGATTCAAACGGATTTGTCCACTTCGTTTAACAAAATTTCTTTTCTATAGATGGCGTAAGAAGTCTTCCACCAAGAATCATCTTGACTTATATTCTCAGTCCAAAACCAAAGATGAAGCTCGGAAACGGATTCAAAATCCCAGAGCAATCGCAACAGCTCTTGATTCGAAAAATGAGAAGGCCCCTCTTTTTTCAATCGATCCCTTAGATTTTTCAAATACTGCTTTCTTCCCGGAGTTTCTTTTTTTCTTTTTCTCAACCTAGAAAGGTGAAATCCGTTTAGAGAAGGATCCACGATCGTCCAAAAAATCCCGTGATTCTTTTCGACAGGACCTAAGTTCTCGGAATAACTTTGCTCCAACCGATTCAAGCGAGTTAATAATTTTTTTTCTGAAATTTCCGGCGGATTGGAGAGGAGCGAGCTTCCTTTTTTTTCTTTCGGAATATAAGAAGTCAGAAGTGCGATCGGATACGCGAAGATCCAACCGGCGAGCAAAGGTAAAAACCAAAAAAATAAAATAGGATACGTCAGAAACATCCAAGATCCGATTCCGATACCGTAAAAGGAAGCAGGTAAAACCGTATAAGCGAGCGACTGTAGATCCGGACCGGAAGATGCGTTTCGATTCTGAGGACCCCATTCTATTTTACGATTTAAGAATGTAAGAAGAATAAACCGCGAGTATTGTACCATATAAACCGGAGCCATCAATACGGAATGGAAGAATTCGATAAAAAAGGAAAAGACCCAAGAATAAACGGATCCCCTCCATTCCTTTCTTCGAAACATTACGACTTCCAAAAATGATACGATCCGAGGAAGAAAAAGAATGAGGAGCGTATATCCTTGTAAAGTGTAGGCGACGGGAAGATAAAGATCATCTCGAAACGCAATCCAGTCTTCCGGCAATAGGGCTAAACGAAAAAAATCCACGTCTTCGATCGTAGTAAAAGAGGAAGAAAGCAATAGTAAGGCCCAGAGAGGAGAACTAAAATAGGAAAAGATTCCGAGTAGAATTTGAAGACGACTCGAAAAACGAAACTTTCCTCCGAATAAAAACCAGAAATGTTGAAGGTTTCCCTGGCACCAACGATTGTCTCGCTTGAGCGCCTCCAGCACGTTAGGCGGCGCTTCTTCATAAGAACCTTTTAGATCGCTCGCAAACCAAACGCTATACCCAGCCTTTCGAAACAAAGCCGCCTCGATCGTATCGTGGCTCAGGATCTTTCCGCCGATCGCGCTTTCTCCCGGTAAACCGGGTAGGCCGCAGTATTTCATAAACGGTTGAAGTCGAATGATCGCATTGTGTCCCCAGAAAGGACCGGACCGGAGTTGCCAAAAATAGGAACCGGCTCCGAATACCGGATTGCCCATCCACGCGGCGAATGCGGATAATCTTTGAAAGATGGAACGTGCACGAATCACTTCGGGAACGGTTTGAATGATGCCCGCATCCGGAATTTTTTCCATGAGACGGATTAGATTTTTCATACATTCCCCGGTGACGATACTATCGGCGTCCAGGATGATCATGTATTTGTATCGTTTGCCCCATCTTCTACAGAAGTCTGCGATGTTTCCGGATTTTTTGTTTAGGTTAAGTCTTCGTTTTCGATAATAGATCCGATCCTTGTTTTCGATCTTCTGGCTCAAAATTGAAAAGGCTTTTTCCTCTTGAGCCCAGAGGTTCGGATCCGATGTATCGGAGAGAATAAAAAAATCAACCGTAGGTGAAAGGCCGTTTTCCGCGATATCCTTTAGCATCAATTCGACGCCGGCAAAAATACGGGAAACATCTTCGCAGTGAATCGGCATTACAATCGCAACCGGCGGATTTTCGTCTTCTAAAACATCATATTCTTCTAATATTCTAGAAATGCGAAGCGGATCGCCTCCTCTTAGTCTTTGAACAAAGCCGATCAGAGCCGTAGCGGCCCCGAAGGAAATGATCGGAAACAAAACGCAAAATAGAATGAGCGTCGCCCATTCAAAAGGACTGATGGATTGAAAGGAAAGAAATTGAACTTCTAAAAAGACTCCGATAATGACAAAGAAAAAAACGAGACCTCCAAAACTCAAACGTCTGTAACTGAGAGTTTTGGAATCGATCAGAAATCCTGCGGTTTCTCTTTCGTTCTGTCTCACCGTAAAAGCCCGTAGAGTAAGAATGCATACACTCCGCCCCAAAAGACGACTGAAAGAATCACAGGGATCGGCTCCAATTTTTCCTTCGGTTCGGCAAGAACGCCTAACGGTCCAAAGTCGACCGGATTCGGAATCATCCGAGATGGTTCCAACTCGGGAAGCTGAAGAGATTTATTTTTTTGAGATCCAAGAATTCCGGAATCCAAGAAGAGTTTCATCGCCTCCGTTTCAAACGAGGTGTCGTCTTTTTTTTCCAAACTTGTTCTTTGACTTTCCAAAAGGCTAAGAAATATTCCGAGCTTTGTGTGCAGTTCGATCGGATCCGTAATACCCGAGGCGAGACAATACAATTCTACCTTCGTATAAACCCTCGACAAGGCTTCCGTATTTTTGGAGAATTTGGGTCGATTCTCAGATCGTGGATTCAAGAGTGAACGTCCAGATTTCGCTCAGGTCTTCCTGATTTTTTTTCAATACCGCTTTGAGCTCGGCGGGTTTGTTTTTGTTCTTCTGGACGACCCTAAAAGTAAGCCTCCAAACTCCCGTCTCTTCAATTTTTTGAATATTATAATCCGCTAACTCAGCATTTTCTCCCGTATCGATCGAAGCCTGAAGATAAGTCGAGGCGTCCAATTCCTTCAACTTGTCATTGGAAAAATCGACGTAAAAGACGCGCATATCGGATTCTCCGGGAACGGGAGCGATTCTCGTGGAAACGGTTTTTGCGAGCGAATCCGGAAGCGGATCTTCGTTTAACCAGCGTATGGTGTAACTGAATTCATACGGTTCCAAAGGTTGTGGAACGTTGGCCGGAACCCAAAAAGCGCCTACGTTGTCGTCCGAGTCTTGAATCGTCGGATTTAATAAGAGTTGAACGCTTCCCTTACCCCAGTTTCCATCCGGTTCCACCCAAGCGGAAGGACGCAGATGATACTTCATCGTATTGTCTTGATAAGAAGCAAAGTTCCGATCTCTTTGAATCAATCCGAAGGCTCTCGGATTTTCATCCAGGAAACTGTAAATTGTGGATCTTCTTGGATTATCCAACGGTCTCCAAATCCATTCTCCCTTTCCGGATTCAATCATAAGCCCGTCCGAATCGTGAGACTCCGGATAAGCCTGTCCCTCCGGAATTCCTTTTGTTTCGGAATACCAATACATCGAAGTCAGTGGTGCGATCCCGAAACGATCGACTTTGGTTCGTAAGGTGACTTCCGCGTTCACGTGAACCGAGGAGACTTTTCCAGGGCTGATCTGAAATTCATAAGCCCCGGTCGCCGTTTTACCGTCTAACAGCGCATACACGAAGATGGTGGAATCCGTTTTGTCCGGATGAACGATCCAGAAATGAGTAAAGCCGGGAAAATCTTCGGGGTAAGGCATTCCGGTATTGATCGCGATCCCGCGCGCGGAAAGACCATAGACTTGTTTTTTGGAAACCATTCTATAATAGCTCGCACCTTGAAAGACCGTAAACTCGTCGGTGTGTTCCTCGGTGTTGAGAGGATAATGGATTTTAAAACCCGAATAACCTAGGTTAGGCGGAATCTCTCCCGCAATTTTCAATTTGGAAAGATCAAAGAAACTCTCGTCGTACGGAATTTCCCTCGCAAAATCGGATCGCACTTCATGGAGCGCCACGTTCGTATTGTAAAGATGTCCCGGATGAAAGAATTGTATCTGAAACGGATTCCCTTCTTTTTTCCAAAGCGAAGATTCCGGTTTAAATCGAATATTCTTATATTGTTCCCAGCTCAGGCCCTGCAAGAAATGAGTCGAAACGAACGGCGGTTTCACATAACGTCCGTGCGCCATACTCCTCGCCTTCTTTTTTAGGTCGGCAAAGGAGAATCGAGTAACCGGAATTTTGATTCCAGAAACCGGGTCCAAAACCGCGTCTTCCGCTTCCGGAAATTTAAAGTCGATCGGATTGATTTCCTTTTTCTGTTGCCGATTTACGACCGCAAAAAGAAGGATCGTGGCAAAAAAGGCGAGTGCGATGTGTATTCTTAACATTGTATTTTTCCAGACAAGAAACCCGGCTTACGGACTTCTTAGAAAATTCTTCAATGAGAAGATTCTATTCTAAAAAAGGAAAAAAACCTTTCGGACGGTCGGCTAACGTATGTTAAGACCTTCTTCCGAAAGGATTCTTTTCTTACGTTCGTTATTTCGGAACTACCTTCACGAAATAACCTTTGTTCCCTTCAAAATCTTTCAGAATTCCTTCGGAAAGATCGGATCCGGTGAGTTTGGAATGTTCGCCGATCAGATTTTTGATGATTTCATAATCGCCTTGTTCCAGATCCACGGTCTTCACGTATTCCTTGTTCAAAAGAGGTTGGATGTCCCACCCCTTCTGGAAGAAATAGGCGCTTCCACCCGTCATACCCGCTCCCATATTCTTCCCTACGCTTCCGAGGCAGACGATGGTTCCGCTGGTCATGTATTCCAGGAAGTGATCCCCCGCTCCGCCGACCACGGCTTCCGCTCCGGAGTTACGAACTCCAAAACGTTCTCCCGCTCTTCCCGAGCAGAAAAGTTTTCCGGAGGTCGCACCGTAGAGACAGGTGTTTCCAAGAATCGTATTGTCATACGCTTTGAGTTTGGACTTGCGATGTTTTTTAACAACGATCACTCCGCCGCAAAGACCCTTACCGACGTAGTCGTTCGCGTCTCCGGAAAGAGTGATCTGAACACCCTTGACGAGCCAAGCCCCCAAAGATTGTCCTGCGGTTCCTTCAAGAATGATTTCCAGTTTTCCGGGAAGTCCTTTCGATCCGTATTTTCTCGCGATCAAACCGGAGATCTTTGCTCCTACGGTTCTGTTCGTATTACGCACGACATAGGAAAGAGCCATCGAAGATTTTCCTTCCAACGCTTTCTCCGCGTCTTTGATGATACGATCGTCCAAAACTTCTCCGATCGGTTCTTTGCGAACGGATCTGTCTTTTTTCTGTTTTGCAGGATCGTAAAACAGAGGCAGACGCACCAAAATCGGATTGAGATCGAGTGAATCCAAACGATCTCTATCATAACGTGTGATTTGTTTTAAGAGGTCCGTTCTTCCGATAACTTCGTCGATGGAACGGAATCCGAGTTCTGCAAGATACTCTCTGACTTCCAGAGCCAAACAAGTAAACAGGTTCACGAGCTGATCCGGAGATCCTTTGTATTTCGCACGGAACTTGATGTCCTGAGTTGCGATACCGGTAGGACAGTTGTTCAAGTGGCATTTTCTCGCCATGATACAACCAAGAGCGACAAGTGACGCTGTTCCCACTCCGTATTCTTCCGCTCCCAAACAAGCGGCAATGATCACGTCTCTTCCGGAAACGATCCCACCGTCTGTTCTAAGGACGACGCGGTCTCTGAGTCCGTTCATTACTAAAACTTGATGTGTTTCGGAAAGACCGAGCTCCCAAGGAGAACCCGCATACTTGATCGAAGTGATCGGAGCCGCTCCCGTTCCACCCACGTGACCGGAGATCAAAATCACGTCCGCGTTTGCTTTGGCAACTCCGGCCGCGATCGTTCCCACACCCGCTTCGGAAACGAGTTTTACGGAAACTTGTGCCTTGTGATTGGCCATCTTCAAGTCGTAGATGAGCTGAGATAAATCCTCGATCGAATAGATATCGTGGTGAGGCGGAGGAGAAATCAAATCGATTCCCATCGGAGTATGACGGTTGGTCGCGATCTCCTCGTTATTCTTCTTACCCGGAAGCTGACCACCCTCGCCCGGTTTTGCACCTTGTGCGATTTTGATTTCGATCTCGGTCGCAGAATTCAAATACTCGGACGTAACACCAAATCTTCCCGAAGCGATCTGCTTGATGGAAGAATTCGCGAGATCTCCGTTTTCATTCACGACGTAACGAGAAGGATGTTCTCCACCTTCCCCGGAAGAAGATTTAGCGCCTAACCGGTTCATGGCGATCGCAAGATCGGTATGCGCTTCGATGGAAAGCGCACCGTGAGACATTCCCGGAGTTAAGAATCGTTTTTGAATCTCGGTGACGGTTTCCACTTCTTCGATCGGGATCGGTTTTCTCGCTACGAAATCGAAAAGGTCTCGTATATTGATCGGATCACTTTCTTTGAGAATCTTGGTCGCTTCTTTGAACGCTTCGTAGTCGTTGTCGACCGCGGCCTTTCTCAAAAACTTAACGACTCTCGGAGACCAACGGTGCGGTTGATCGTCTTTTTCGGAGATAAAATCTTCCGGATTGAGTTCTTTGTAAAATGCTTGTTCGTGGTTTCTAAGAATATTCTGTTCGATTCCGCCCAGACCGATTCCCGAAATTCTGGAATACGTTCCCGGAAAGTATTTCGAAACGAGAGTTCTGGAAAGACCGATGGCTTCGAAAACCTGACCGCCCACGTAAGAGGAAAGAATCGAAATTCCCATCTTAGACATGATCTTCAGAAGTCCGTCGTCCACACCGTAACGATAGTTTCCGCAGATCGTATGAAACTCCGGACGTTGTCCGTCTTCGGAATCGAATTCTCCCTTTTCCCAAATGTCGTATAACGTATCCCAGATCAGATAACTGTTTACGCCGGAAGCTCCGTAACCGAGTAATACGGCCACATTATGAATTTCGAATGCAGATCCCGTTTCCACAAGAATCGAAACCGCGGAACGGGTTTTGTTGCGGATCAAATGGTTGTGAACCGCGGCCACCGCCAATTCCATCGGAATCGGAGCCCTTTCTTTCGAAAGTTTTTTGTCGGAAAGAACGAGGATGTTGGTGCCGGACTTCGCCGCTTGGAGAGCGGATTCCAAAAGTGCATCCAGGGCTTTTTCCAAATAATTAAAAGCCGTATTCGATTCCACATGTGCTTCAAAGGTGGCGTCTAACGTGAGAATTTTGTACGGTTTTCCGTCCATCTCGCGGATTCGTTTCAGATCCAAGTTCGTAAGATACGGATGAGAAAGAACCAAACAGTTCTGAGGTTTTTCGTCTCCGAACAGGTTCATTTTTTTCACAAGACGAGTGTAAAGAGAGGTCACGCCTTTTTCACGGATGTAGTCGATCGGAGGATTGGTCACCTGCGCAAATCTCTGACGGAAATAGGTATAAAGTCCGATTCTGGAAAGCATCAGAATCGACAGAGGGGTATCGTCTCCCATCGAACTGATCGCTTCTTTTCCCAGACTTGCCTGCGGTTTGATCACCGATTTTTGTTTAAACGGAGAATACGCAAACAACACCTGTCTTCTTTTAAGATCGTCGCCTTTGTAGGTGATCGTATCCTTCATGGAAGAATCCAGATCCTGATTGAGATACGTTACGTTCTCTTTGGACCATTCTCTGTAGTCGTAACGTTTTTCGAAAAGAGAGTTGATGTCTTCGTTGTGATAGAGTTTTTTCTCTTTGAGATTGATCCCGATCATCTCGCCGGGACCGAGACGTCCCTTTTTCGTGATGATTTCCTCGTCCACCTGAACAAGACCGGCTTCGGATCCCATGATCAAAAGTCCGTCTTCGGTGATCACGTAACGAGCCGGACGAAGACCGTTTCTATCCAGAGCCCCTCCGATCCAATCGCCTTCCGCGAACGCGAGTGCGGCGGGACCGTCCCAAGGCTCTATTAAAGTATTATTATATTCGTAAAAGCTTTTGAGCTCTTCGGACATCGTGAGGTTTTTAGACCACGCGTTCGGAACGAGCATCGCTTTCGCCTGAAGAACGTCCTTTCCCGAACGAACGATCGCTTCCATCGCGTTGTCCAAACTCGCGGAGTCGCTCATGTGAGGGCGAATGATCGGGTGAATTTCTTTTTGATATTCTCCCCATTTTTTGCATTCGAGTTCTTCTTCGCGTGCGAGCATCCAAATTCTATTCCCAACGATCGTATTGATCTCGCCGTTGTGAGCTAAAATTCGAAAAGGTTGAGCGAGAGCCCAAGAAGGAAACGTGTTTGTGGAATATCGCTGGTGAAAGATACAATACGGAGAAATCATATCTTCCGAGTTGAGATCTTCGTAGAACTGAGAAACCTGATTTCCGTTAAAAAGTCCTTTGAAGACAATTCTTTCGGAAGAAAGAGAACAGATATACAAATCTCCCGCGAGGGAAAGACGATCCGCGTCTCTCATCAGTTTCTTTTGAATTAAGAATAATTTCGTTTCGAAGTCGTCCGCGGACATCCCTTCCGGTTTTCCGATGAGAACTTGTTCGATCTGAGGTCTGGATTGATTCGCCTTCGGTCCGAGAACTTCCGGATTTACGGGAACGTATCTCCATGCATAAAGTTTAAAGTTAAACTCCATGAGCGCGGACTCGACGAGACTGCGGCACATATCCTGTTTATCGATATCCTCTCTCGGCAAAAAGATCATTCCGACTCCGATGGAGTCTTCTTCGGGTCTACGATGACCCATGTCTTCGATGTATGTCGCAAACAACTTCTTAGGAATCTGGATCATGATTCCGGCTCCGTCGCCGGTCACCATATCGGCGTCCACCGCCCCTCTGTGTGTCAAACAGGCTACGGCCTTCAGGCCCATGGATACGATTCTGTGACTGCTCTCTCCTTGAAAGGAGGCAACAAATCCTACCCCACAGTTATCATGTTCGAACGACTTTTCATAAAGGCCGTTTTCCTCTAGATAATTTTGGAGTTTTAGTTGTTCTTTTACTTCATTCATCTGCCGAAATCCCTCGTGATCCTAATTCCCTGGTTACAAACAAGCGTCGGGCACGCCTATGGCTGAAATTTCAGCAAAATTCCCCAGTTACAAGCCAGTAAATTGAGAGTTGCGTAAATTGAAAACATTCTTTTAAAAGATAGGTTTGAAATAAAATTCCTCCCGTTTCCAAGCGATGTTCACACCAATCCACAAGACAAACCAGATCTAAAAAATCCGATATCCAATCCTTAGACCGAAATCATTTGAAAGAATGAAAAAGAATTCTTCGCTTAAGTACAAACTGCTCGAACTTTAAGCAGACAGTACAAGGAGTTCGTTGATCGGAATCAAGAAGCCGGAAAGAAGAAGAACAAAAAAGTTTTTAGAGTTTCTGAACGATCGGAAGAAAAAGGTCTGTGAGTTTTTTTCTCTGAGTCGCATCCGGGATTCTCGTAAAGAGTTGATCCATCTTTTGACGAAGAGAAGTCGTATCCGGATATTCTTCGAAAAGTTTTAGGATATGTGGCCAGGCTTTTTTTACGAGTTCTTCCATTCCGGGTCCGGCGGTGCGCGAAGCCACAAACGCTCTTTCGAGACCTGCTCTGAGATCGGCAAAGGTGCGAGTGAGTTCTAAAACTTTCCAGAGTCTGGATTCTTTGAGTCCGCTTCGAGAAGAGAGGGAAGCAAGAATCGAATTCCAATCCACGGGTTCGTTTTTCATTTCTTTCAAAACATACGTATGAAGTTGAACGAGAGAACTCAGCTCGGGAGGAAGGGTCATCACCCACTTCTTATAGGCGTCGGCTTGTCCGTCCTTTTGAAACTGTCGGACACGGTTTATACTTTCCATATATTTGGAAAACGGAATGATCACCGGAGGTTCGGAAGGTTGCGCCGGTTCCTCTTCCACAAAGGAAGGTTCTTCGAAACCGCCAAACTGAAGATCGTCCACGTCGCTTAACAAATCGTCTCCGCCCGAAACGGAAACAGGAGCCGGAGAATCGTCCTCATCCAATTCTTCTTTTTGAAGAACTAAAGGTTTGCCCGAAAACTCGGAACCGAACTTTTCTACGATCTCCGTGAGAATCAAGGTTTCGGGTCCTTTCTTCAGAGGTGGTGGAGGAGCGACCGGTCGTTTCGGAGCTCCCGGCGCATCCGCCTTCGGAGCCTCACCAAAAGAAGAAGCCGAAGGTTCGACGTCCTTCCCGGTCGCGTCGTCCCGAAGAACCACGTAACCTTCCATTCCGATAAAACGTTTTCCGGGAGGCACCAAGGTTCCGAAAGTTTCGACGATCTCTTCGGAGATACGCGCGTATTTTTTCTTTCTCGGCTTACCGGTGTTAGACTTTTCCTGTTCTATGAGTTTATTTTTGATCCCGTTATGTGTGTTCATGAAATTCTTATTCATGAAGGCCGAAAGTTCGGCTTGGGAAACGCCGAGATATTCCGCGAACTTCGGAAGGTGATCGAAAAACTGTTCCGTTTTTTGAATGTTATTTACGATATAAGAACGGACTTTTTGTTTGAGAGCTTCCTGCTCCGTCGGAGAGATTTTTTTTCCGGAGATCAGGCCGTTGAACAACTGGATATGAGTATGAAAATAACTTAAGAATTCTCCGTACGCGGTGAGCTCGTATTCACCGTGGGAATTCTGTTCTATGATTTTCTTTTCAGTTCCTGACATACGATTCTTAATTTCCGGAGCCTAAGACTTTTTCGATTCTTCTTTCGGATCGATTGATTCAAACCTTTTCAAAGGGCGGTCTTTGGCAAACCTTCGCCAGTTTTCCCTTCGTTTTCAGGAATTCAAGACATTTCGAAAGATAAGCCGTCTCGAATTCAAGGAAACTCACGCACAAAGAAAGAATCGCAGAAACCGACAAAACTCGGTCCGCCCCGACCTTCTCGAAAAATTCGGCAAACAGAAAAGAAAAGAAGTACGAAACTCGGCTTCTTCACTGAATCCGTGGGGGAGAAAATTGAACGATCGAAACGTGATGGAAAAACGTTTTTTTCTATCAATGGGTGGGAAACGGTTGCCGATCAAGAGACGAATATCCCAGGAAAAAATATATTTCCCGATTCGAAAAGAAGCGAAAACGCCGATTTCTAAACCGCGTTCTTCCCGATCGGATGGAATTCTTCGGCTTTCGTTCTAAGTGACGAAATCGCTATCCGTTTCCAAAGCCCTTTCGAATCGTACCAGGACGGTTCGATATTCCTCGATCGAAAACCGACAGGAAGGGGGATCGGAAATCCAGCGCAGACTTCCGTAGCTCTCTTTCTTCTTGCGAATTCTCGAAAGAGTTGCGTTTACGGAAGTCGTAATCGTTTCTCTCTTACCGTTTCGGAAAACAAATACTTTTTAAAAATAATTCGCTTCCATTCGCCAAATCCGTGTTAGAATCTTTCAACATTTCGAGGGATAGTTTTATGAAAAAGTTTACGCTTGCCGTATTAGGTTATTTGATTCCAACGTTCCTACTCGGCGCGTCCTGGCATTTTTTATTTTTCCACGAGTTATATGATTCCTTCGGTATCTACAATCGTAAAGACCCGATCATCCCTTTAGGATTTGGATCCATGCTCATTCAAGGAATCGTCTTAGCGTATCTTTTTCCTTTCTACAATACAAAAGGGAATTCGATCCGTAGAGGAATTCAGTTCAGCCTCATTCTGGGAGTTTTCTTATACTCGATAACCACTTTAGCGAATGCGGCAAAGATTGAAATAAATTCGATTTCTCTTTGGTTCGCGATACAGGCAGTCTTTCACCTCATCCAGTTTACGGTCGCGGGATTCTTTCTCGGATTGGTGTATAAAAATCCGGATTCTTAGAAATCAATTCCTTCAAAACTCGGAAAGAAAAGTGCATTATAGAATTCGAATCCTGCGTTCCGGTTTCCGAACGCAGGATCCTTGAATGATCATTTTCTGAAACGGGCGATCCCGATTAACCTCCGGAAGAGCTAATCTCGAAAACTTTTAAACTGGTAATGATCGGGCATTTACGCGCAATTTCTTCCGCCTCTTCCATACTTTCCGCATGGACGATAAGATATCCGGTGATCGCGTTTAAGTCCAAAGGCAATTGAATCGTTCCATTGCGCGTGATCTCTCTTCCTTTTGAAAAATGTCCGCCTGCGTCGGCAATTCTATCTTTGATCAAAGCAAACCAAGTTCCCCATGCTTTCATGATTTCTTGCGTGGGTTGTTCAAAGCCGATAGACAAGAATAAATATTTCTTCATTGAGCCTCCGAATGATCCGGACTTAAGATAAGAATCGAATTTCAAAGAATCAAGAGATTCTTGCTGAGAGGTCGGCCATTTGGAGAAAAAAAATCGATTCGTTCCCGAAATAAGACACAAACGAATGATCGAAATCCATTTTTTAGAAGGTGCATCGTCTAAAGCTTGTTAGATCTTAGAGAGTCTGTGAATGAGAAGCGATCCGATAAAGACTTCCAAAAGACTCAAGGGAACCGCGTAGACCAATAGCGACAAAGGCAACATTCCCAGGTTCCAAACGACGATCCACATCAGAACAAAACCGACGAACCAACCGATCAAAAACGTCTGTGTAAGAGTAAACTTCCGAGAGAGAATATAAAGAACCTCTGCGAGAAAAAGCGACCAGAGGACCCAAACGGCTCCGTTGATCGGTTCCGAAGGGAATCGTAAACCCTTACTTTCATAGTGCAAAACCCAATACGATTTGAACAAAATTTCATTTCGGAAGAATTCGGATGTTACGATCCAAAGCGCGGCCGCTAAAACGGGAAGAATGATTTTTCGAAACATATGGATACACCTCCTCATTTCGGAAATAAATTTCCTGCAAAGGAAAACTGCGTCCATCCGAATTCTGCAAATCAAAGGAACAAACTTCCCTTTCATTCAAAGACGCACCGAAGAAAAAAATACGGATTTCGATTCTTAAGTATCGGATTTGAAATCAATATCCAGCTTTCAACTGACGGCAGTAATAACGGATCGGATCCTCGTCCGTTTTGTTTTCCCGAAGAAGTCCGACCGAAGCTGACTCCGGCTTTTCGGCATTGGTAAGAATTTCCAAAAAGAATTTCAGTGGAAATTCGGGAGAATCAACACGGATGATTTTCTTTTCTCCTTTCACTTCGTATGTCGCGGGAAGAGCGATCTTCGTGTCAAAGGTAAATTCAGAATCCTTTATATTCTTTTCCTCTCCTTGATACAAGGTCACAAACGGGTTTAGATAGGAATCGTTTTTTGGATGAGCGTAGACTTCGATAACACAAATGTCTCGAGAAGAACAACGAGGTTTTTCCATTCTACATTTGAACACCATCTCCGCGTATCGGAGTTCCGTCCCCCAAACACCCGCCGAGAACGATCCAAGAAGGAACAAGAAGAGGATCGACCGCCAAACATGGATACGGCGATCTGGATTCGTATTTTTGAAAAAAGAATCGAAGTGCCTGCGAGGATCCATATGTTTTCGGAAAACGGCTTTCATTCTTCCCTCCGAATTCTTTCAACAAACGATGCCGATTTCTTTTGAAGAAAATCCGGATCAAGAGACGGAGTTCAGCGAAAAACGAAAAGGAAGAGATTTTTTAATACGAATTCAGATTCTTTCTTTAACCAAACTCTCTCCCGATTTTAGAGAAAGAATTCGATAACGTAAGAATGTGTTGCAGGTCGCCTCTTCCGTATAACGCACCAAATCGTAATCCGGTCTGGGAGAACGGAAGAAGTTGGAATGAAGAAGTCTCTCTCCGAGTTCTCTTTGAATATGAGCCCTCGCTTCGGTTCTCCGAGAATATTCGGAAGGAATGATGACGTCGTTTTTATAAGACAAAATATTGCCGCGATAGATCGCAACGGTGACCCGAATTCTATAAGTCTCGTTGGGTTGCAAAGAAGGAAAATCCATAATCAATTTATTTCCAGGGCTTGTGTTTGTATATATCGGAGCCCGCCAGGTCCAAATCAAATCCGTACGTAAAAAATAGAGCCCCCCTTCTTACAAAAAAATCGAGAATGACGAGCGGGGAAATCCCGGGAAGACTGTCTTATAGAGAGGGAAACCGGTCGAAAGTCTGGAATTCTAAACGGCAATGAACTTTAGATACAATCATACACCATTCGCTTATCAGAGAAGAAAAACGAGAGAAGTAAAAATCGGAGACGTGGGAGTCGGGGGTGAAAATCCGATTCGAATCCAATCGATGATAAACAGCGATACGACGGACACGCAGGGTTCCGTGAAACAGATTCTCGAACTCGAGCGCGCCGGTTGTGAGATCGTGAGACTTACCGTTCCTTCCCAGGCGGACGCGGACAATCTCATAAACATTCGAAACGAACTTAAAAAAGTCGGAAGCAAGGTTCCACTTGTGGCGGATATACACTTCACACCGAGCGTCGCGATGAAAGCGGTGGAGTATGTGGAAAAGGTAAGAATCAATCCCGGAAACTTCGCGGATAAGAAGAAGTTCGCGGTCCGAGATTATACGGATTCGCAATACGACGAAGAGTTGGAAAGAATCTCCGAAATTTTTTCACCGCTCGTTCTTCGTTGTAAGGAACTCGGGGTGGCGATGCGAATCGGAACCAATCACGGATCTCTTTCCGATCGAATTATGAACCGATACGGAGATACTCCGCAAGGAATGGTGGAATCGGCGATCGAGTTTATAAGAATCGCTGAAAATTTAAATTATTATGATATTATTGTGAGTATGAAAGCCTCGAATCCACAAGTGATGGTCCAGGCCTACCGAATGCTCGCTTCCCGGTTCGGAGAACTCAGAATGGACTACCCTCTTCATCTCGGCGTGACCGAGGCCGGGGACGGAAAGGACGGAAGAATCAAATCCGCGATCGGGATCGGTTCTCTTCTGGAAGACGGACTCGGTGATACGATTCGAGTTTCTTTGACCGAAGATCCCGTTTTGGAAATCCCCGTCGCGAAACTACTCGCAGATCGGTTCAACGGAAGAATCGCGCAGGACCAAAAAAAGACGAACGGATATTCCGAATTTCGCAATCCATTTTCGTATCAAAGATTTTATAGCAGTCCGATACGAATCGGAACGTTCGAAGCCGGGGACAACCATCCGGTTCGAGTCGAGACCATTCTTCCCTTTCGAGACACAAATTCTTTTTTGGCAAACGTCGCCAAACTCTATCAATACGGAAAATCTCTTTCACTGGAGCCGGAAAGTATCGTCGTCGATTCTCCCGAACCGAATCAGCTGGAGGAAATTGCGGAAGCCGCGCAAGCGCTTTCCATTCCGGTCGGAATTCTTCTGGGGAAAAATATTTCGCTCAACGAAAAATTTCAGATGGAATTGAAACGTTTTCCGAAGGTCGTCTTCGATCCGTTCTTACAGTTTCAGGACGGAGAAAAGATGCTCTCCTTTTTGAAAGACAGACAAAGCGCCGGCTTATACACCGAAATTCATACGAACGGAGAAAGGATCGAATCCTTAAAAGGACTTCCGGAAACGTTAGCCGAAATGGGGATCCAAAACGTTTTATTCTCCTTGGAAACCAAAGAAATTCTCTACGACTATCGAAAGCTCGGAACGATCCTGAGCCATTTCGAATTTCCGATTCTTCTTCATGGAACGTTTGCGGACGCGGACTCGGCGCTTTACGGTTCTGCGATTGGAATCGGCGGCCTTTTGATAGACGGGATCGGAGATCTGATTCGAATCCAAACCTCCAACGAGGAAGACATAGAGGAAATCTTTCAACTTTCCTACGATCTTTTGCAGGGAACCCGACTTCGTTTAACAAAGACGGAATACATTTCCTGTCCATCCTGCGGTAGAACCCTCTTCGATCTTCAAGAGACCACGGCGAGAATCAAGGCAAGGACGGGGCACCTCAAGGGTGTAAAAATCGCGGTCATGGGTTGTATCGTAAACGGTCCGGGGGAAATGGCCGACGCGGATTTTGGTTACGTCGGTGCGGGCCCGGGAAAAGTGCATCTCTACCGAGGAAAGGAAATCGTGATGAAAAACGTCCCGAGCGAAATAGCGGACGAAAAGCTCGTAGAGCTCATCAAGAACAACGGACTCTGGCAAGAATCCGCTTCCTAAAAAAACGATTCGACAACGGCAATTCGCTGGGCTCGAAAGCGAAATTGCCAATCGCGACTGACGTTCCCGAAAATCGGCCGTTCATTCCCTGGCAAAATTTGTCCCAAAATTGAAAAAAGTTATTTCCGTGCATGAGCGGACTATTCCGATTTTGATCGGAGGAACGATTTCGAAAATCGGGACAAGCCCAAGAATCGGAACGAATTTAGCTCTAAAAAAAATAGGAAAAAAATTGGGAGAAAAGAGAATTTAACATCGTCCCTTCCTAGTGCGGGACACAAAAAAGTTCGAGATGCTCTTGTAAAAAATCTCCCATCTTTTCTTGCGCATTTTTTTATAAGACGCAAATCTTAGTCACAAGTAGTTATTTACTCGATTCTGAAAGTCCAAAATCCGATCATTTTAAGAGAATCCCTAAAATAGTGTTGTTTTATAAGTTTGGCTGAATCAGATAGACTCAATTTATTAACAAGTAAAACGCAAACGGAAACGTTATGAATTCATTTCTCAATCTATACAATTGGAACATCCGTCAAAAACTGATGGTGATCATTTCGTTCATCATCTTGGTTTCCTTAGGAGTGATCATCGCTCTTGCGACCTACTTTTTCAAATCGGACAACGAAGTTCGAATCAAAGAAAACAATTTAAAACTAACGGACGTTATCAGTCAGAAAGTGAGATCGGATGTTTCCTCTCTCACAAAACGTTCCCTGCTCCTCGCGAGATCCGTCGCCGGATCCGAAGAATCGAACAATATTCTGGAAAGCGAAGACGATATCTTCTACCTAAAGATTTTTAGAAAAGAAAACGGAGACTACAACGGGGTCAAAAGAATCGCGAGCGAAAGCGCTCTGAAGGAATATAAAATTTCCGGAGAAGATGCAGACAAGATCGTTCGAAAATATCTCAACGGACAAAAGAAAGCCCAGATCGGAAAACCGGTCGTATACAACGTATCTCCCGATTTCCATAAGCCAGTTCTATTTCTTTCCGTTGCGTTGGGAGACGGAGTCAATTCCGCGGTGATCGTTTCTCTCGTAAAGATGGATTCCATCTTGGATTCTTTCAAAACGTCCGGAATCACCCAATTCTTCCTCGTAGGAGCGGACGGAAAACTCATCGCTCACTCCGATCCGAAACTGATTCTTCAACCGACCAGTTTTGCCGATGATCCGATCGTTAAAAATCTTTTGGAAAGTTCCATCAGCAACGGACAAACCCGTTATAAGGGAAAAGACAATCAATACTACTTGGGTTCTTTTAGAAGAATCGGATACGCCGGACTTGGAGTGATTTCCAGTACATCCGAGAAAAAAGCGTTCGAAGAAGTATACAACATTCAAAAGAGAAATCTCTATCTGATGTTTGTCGTCGTAAACGTTTCGATTTTATTCGTGTTCTTTTATTCCAGAAGATTGACAAGACCGATTCTTAAACTCGTCGACGCGTCCAAAGAAATCGAAAAGGGAAATTTTCAACTCACTCTCGAAGCGGAATCCGGAGACGAAATCGGAAAACTAACGACTTCGTTCGTGGAGATGGGAAAGGGTCTTTCCGATCGAGACAAGATGAAAGACGCTTTCGGAAAATTCGTAAACAAGGACATCGCGGAGATGGTCCTTAAGGGAGAGGTGAAACTCGGAGGAGACAAAAGAGAATGTGTGATTCTTTTTTCCGATATCCGAAATTTTACTTCCCTCTCCGAGAAGATCGAACCGGAACTCGTCGTCGAATTCTTAAACCAATACTTCACCGCGATGGTAAAATGTATCAACGCAAACGGCGGAAGCGTGAACAAATACATAGGCGACGCGATCATGGCCGTATGGGGAGAATTGGGACACACGGAATTCGATACGGAAAAAGCGATCCAAGCCGCACTTGATATGCGCAAAAGTTTGGTTCAATTCAATAAGAATCGGGGAACCGATAAGAAGCCGAAAATTTTCATTGGAATCGGAATCAACACCGGAGAAGTCATCGCGGGACAAATCGGTTCCGAAGATCGTTTGGAATACACCGTCATCGGAGATACGGTCAACCTCGCATCCAGAGTGGAATCGCTTACAAAAGTTTTCGGCGCCGACATTCTGATTACGGGAAATTCTTACGAAAAGGTGAAGGGAATTTTTACTGTAGAAAAGTTAAAGCCGATCAAGGTAAAAGGAAAAAAATCACTTCAAACCATCTACGCAGTATTAGGTCATTCTAAGGATAAGAATTGCCCTAAGAATTTGAAGGAACTGAGAAAACAAATCGGAATGGAATTCAAACCGGGCGGGTCAAAATAAGAATGACGAAAGAAAGATTTCTTTCAGGCGATCGAGCCATCCTGGCTCTTCTTGTCTTCAATATAATCTTATTCACCGGTATATTCCTATATGATTATACTCAGTATGGATACAAGGGAAATCAGAAAGTCATAGGGACGATCCTTTTCAAATCCAATACGATCCAGAGAAAGTTCGATTCCGAAGTCGTTTGGAAAGATATTGAAATCGGTAATTCGATTCAAAACAGAGATACGATTTTGACAACGGAAGGCTCCCAGGCGAAGCTAAAACTTTTGGATGGAACCGAAATCCTCATCGCCGAAAATTCGATGATCTTCATAGACTATCTCGACAATCGCGCCAATCTCGAAATTTCAGTCGGCGGTCTCCAAGTAACGAGAAGACCGGAAAACAAAGACAATCCTTCTTCGGTCGGGATTCGTTCCGGGGACGGAGTTTTAAAACTTGTGGAAGGAATCGTAAACGTAGAAAAGAAAAAGAATCAGAAGAATTTGGAATACGCGATTCTTTCCGGAAGTATCAAGGCAGATCCAAGCAATCCGGTTCTTTTATATCCGAAAAAGTCCTTGGAAGGATTCGAGAAATTATTTCCCGTTGCGGCAACCGTACAAACCACGGAAAGTATTCAATCCGCTTCGGCGTCTTCCAGTTCTTCGGCGGGAAACACTGGTTCGAGTAATTCTTCGCTTAACAATTCCGGAACGACATCTTCCTCCGGTTCTTCTTCCAATCCGAATTCTTCTTCGTCCAAGTATTCCGATCCGACACAAGATCCCAATTATGGAAAGTATGATAATGGGAATCCGAATTATAGAAAAACTGCCGGGTCCAACGGCGATTCAAACACCGGAAACAACTCCGGAAATCCTGCGGGGAATGGACAAACGGGACTCAACACAAAGTCGGGCTTGAAACTGGAAAAGACCGGATCGGAAAACTCTCAGGCAGATAATAAGAATTCAAAAGGCAATTCTCAAAACAACGGAAGTGGTCCTTCCAGAACCGGCTACGATCCGGGAGATTATCTCGGAAAACAAAAATACGAACAAAACAAGATCCAAGAAAAATCGGATCCAAGCGCCCCCAAAAACAAAACGGAAACATCAAGGACGGAATCAAAATCCGATTCCAATAAATCCGGCGCTTCAACCAACCAAGAAGTAAAAAAACCGAAACCTCCTCGCGAATTGACTCCGGAAGAAATCCAGAGACAGGAAAAAGAGAAGCGCAGAAGGGAACGGGAAGACAAGGAACAAAGAGAATTCCTAAGAATGTAACTCTCGCGCCTTGGAGAGCGAATTCGCAGTCGTCGGGAAAGATCGCGGAACGAAACCTAGAACGAAGATTTGGTTTTTGAGAATTTTTCCCGGTCTTCTCTTGAAAAAGAATACGAGTCGTTCCAAAACACACTCAATTCCCTCCAAAAAATCAAAACTTGCTTACATTCGCTCCTCGAAATTTACTCTCAAAAACTATAAATTAGGATAATAGAATATGGAAAGCTTAAAGATAATCAAAAAACTCGTTTTCGAGGTCGTCAAAAACCCTCATTTTTGGGGGGTTATCGGTGCTTTTATTTTTCAATCCATCGTCTTTCAAAACAAAAGCATACTTGTGTCGTTCGGAATCTTATCTTTCCTGATTTCGTTCATCTCCTTGCTCCTGGCGATCTACCCCATATACGCTTTATTGAAACTTTCTCATATAATTCTCACACCTTCGATTCAAGGAGTGGCAACTCCGTTTCGAAGTTTTCTTTTTCTCCTAGTCAAATTTCATCTAAAATACATTCTATATATCATTCCGTTCATCATCGTACTTTTAATCGGATATAGCTATGGATTATTTGCAAAGCAGGATTTCAATAAACCTCCTTTAGTCATTCTTTCGACTTTTTTTCAGGTAACCTATTTTCTGTTTCTTCTCCTAACAATCGGTTCGAGAGATCACAAAGATCTCTTCAAAAAATTCGTTTCATTCTTCACTCAGCAGAAGAATCGATTGTTGATCACATTCTTTTTTCTTTGCAATCTCGCACAAAAGACGTTCTGGATTTTTATGAATGAAAGCACCGAGTTGATTTACCCAATCGCCTATGGAATTTACGGATTGCTGATATTATTCAATGTGATCTTATTTATCTTACTGACGAAACATTGGGAAACGTTTTATTTTTATACCAGGGAAGAATCTAAAATCAAAGTAGCGAGCTGATCGCAAAGTCGAGCCGCCAACCTCTCAAAGGAGGGTTCATTGCCGAGAAGAAGATGAAATCCTGCGAACGAAAAACAAAGAAACCCTTGCGAAAGCGATTCGAAAGGAAATCTTAAAAAGAGGATTTAGATCGAAAAATTCTTAAACGGGAACGACGTCCGCAGGCGTGAGAGATTCGATATTGTGAGTAAAACCTTCTTTATCGTGAAAGAGGACTACGAGTTTGTCGTTTTCAAAAGAAATGACTTCTACGATCGAATTGGTATGAACAAAAATTCCGTTGTGGAGAAAGGTACGTTTGGTGATTTTAACTTTGTCGCCCGGTTTCATTCCGCCTCTTTGTTGAGATAAAGATCTTTCCCTTCTTTTTTCATAACACTGAATAGATGAATTTGTTTTTGATCCAAGCGAGTTCCGATATCGTAGATCGCATCGGTAAAGTCGGCGCCTTCCACGTTTGCACCCGCGAGTTTCGCCCAACGAAGATCGGCTCCTCTGAAGTTCGAGTTTCTCAGATCGGCGTTGTTCAAAAAAGAACCTCTGAGTTTTGCCCCTTCGAAATTCGCACCTACAAAGGAAGAATTTTGTAAGAATGCGTGACCCAAATTGGCGCCTGAAAAATCGACCCCGTCAAAATTCTGTTTTTCTAATATAATGCTCGAAAGATCTTCTCCTTTCAGAGAACCCTTTTCTTTTAGAATTTCGAGTGCCTTCGAAGCGGTGATTCGTTTTTCTTTCGGAACCCCTTCTCCGCTTTCATAATCTTTCACTGCTTGTAAAAGTGCGGCGACCGCAGACTCGGGATAATTCTTTCTTCTTTCCGGAAATTCAAACATCTGCTCGATATCGGAAGGAGTTACGGATTTGATTTGATCTACGGTTTTCCCTTTTGCGTATTCCGTCGCCATCGCGAGCGCGACGATTCCAAAACCGCAACCGGTCGTTGTATAACTTGCGTCGGTGATATGATCGGAGGAGTCGATTTTGAGATAAATGCGGTAGCCGTCCCCGCAACCAACGTTTCTGTAATTAGAAACTACGGTCGCATCCTCCATCTCACGATAGTTGACGCGGTCGTCGTTGATTTGTTTGTACCGTGCAAAGTCCATTACGCTCATGAAATTTCTCCTGCCCGGTGTTTAGACGGCATAAAAAAGATAGCGAGAGTGAAAACTCTTATTGCATCTTGTATTTTTTCTTGAACTTATCAACCCGACCGGTCGTATCCACGAGTTTGGATTTTCCGGTAAAGAACGGGTGGCAAGCGGAGCAAATTTCAATGTTGATATCGCCGATGGAAGTTCTCGTTTCGTAGACGGTTCCACAGGACGCACAGCTGATTTTAGCTACTCTATAGTTTGGATGAATTCCAGTTTTCATAGTTTCCCTTTTTTTAGCGGTTACTGGGTGTTCATGCTGGCTAAAAAGGCATCATTTGTCTTCGAAAGCCTCATTTTCTCCAGCAATAATTCCATGCTTTCCGTGATGCTCATAGGAGAAAGTACTTTTCTCAGAACAAACACTTTCTGAAGAACGTCCCTTGCGATCAGGAGTTCTTCCTTACGAGTTCCGGACTTGTTGATGTCGATGGCCGGGAAAATCCGTTTGTCGGAGAGTTTCCGATCCAGGTGGATTTCCATGTTACCGGTCCCTTTGAATTCTTCAAAGATCACCTCGTCCATCTTGGATCCGGTGTCGATCAATGCGGTCGCGATGATGGTAAGAGAACCACCCTCTTCGATGTTTCTCGCGGCTCCGAAGAATCGTTTCGGTTTGTGAAGCGCGTTTGAATCCACCCCACCCGAAAGAATTTTACCGGAAGTCGGAATCACTTGGTTATAGGCTCTCGCCAATCTTGTAATCGAATCCAGAAGAATGACGACGTCTTTACCGTGTTCTACGAGACGTTTCGCTTTTTCGATGACCATCTCGGCGACTTGAACGTGTCTCTGAGCCGGTTCGTCGAACGTGGAAGAAACCACTTCTCCCCGGACGTGACGAGCCATATCGGTCACTTCTTCCGGACGTTCGTCGATGAGAAGAACGATCAGAGTACATTCCGGATGATTGGATGTGATCGCGTTTGCGATATTCTGCATCAAAATCGTCTTACCGGTTCTCGGAGGCGCTACGATGAGAGCTCTTTGTCCTTTTCCGATCGGACACATGAGATCGAGAATTCTCGTATCCAACATGGATGGATCGTATTCCATCTTGAGTCTTTCGTTCGGATAAAGAGGAGTTAAGTTGTCAAAAAGAGCACGTTTGCCTGCGACATCCGGAGTATAACCGTTTACGGTTTCCACACGGAGCATCGCGAAGAATCGCTCGGATTCTTTCGGAGGACGGATCTGACCTTCTACCGTATCTCCCGTTCTCAACCCAAAGAGTTTGATCTGAGAAGGAGAAACGTAGATATCATCCGGACCCGGAACATAGTTATAATCGGGAGAACGTAAAAAGCCGTAACCGTCCGGAAGTTTTTCCATGACGCCCGCGGCGTGCACTTGTCCGTCTCTTTCGGCTTGTGCTTGAAGAATGGCGAAGATTAAGTTCTGCTTTTTAAGCCCACCCGTATTTTCAACGCCCAACCCCTTTGCGACTTCGATCAAGTCACCGATTGCTTTTTTCTTGAGTTCTACGAGATCGATCGGAGAAGGAGTGGGACCGTCATAACCGCCTCTTTTGCGTTTCCGAGCACGATGATCCGCGTTGTCTGAAGATTCAAATTCTTGGGATTCTTGTCCCGTGATTTCTTCTTCAACGGATTCGGTGGTTTCGGAATCGTTTTGGTTGTGGTTATTATTTTGGTGGTGGTGTCTGTTTTTATTGTCTCGTCTTGCTGTTGCCATAAGGAGCTACTTGAGTTTAAAAAAGGGGAAGGATTCGCCTTTTTGAGATTTTATTTTTGAGAATACAGGGTGGAATGAGAGATCTGCTAAGACCGGCTCTACTCTTGAGATAAAGGATGGAAGGGAACGTTGTCAACGAAATTATTCAACGATGCTTTCTTTTTTTTGCCGGCGTTTTAGAAGAAGCCGACTTCGAAGAAGATGTTTTCTTCGGAAGAACGGAAGATTTCGAAACATTCTTCGGTTTTTTCTTGGAGGAAGAAGAATGTTTTGTTCCAAGAGAAGTTTCCGTATTCTTAGAGTTTTTCTCTACGGGTGTGATTTCGACTTCCTGTGAAAGACTCGCTTTCTTACGGGGAATCGGATTCTCCCTGGAAAGCGAATAACGGCTCTGCATTTCCAAAAACTTGATCCGATTCTGAAGAGTGGTTCTAGGAACTCCTAACTCGAGCGCGGTATGCGAAATATTGTCCTGATTTCGCTTCAAAGAATGAAAGATAAAAGCGCTCTCCACTTCCTTGAGCATCGTTTCGAGAGGAAGTTTCTGGAGAAATGCGTCGCTCACGGATGGGAATTCCAATCCATTCTCATCCTGTTGTCCCAACCCGGAACGAGGAGAAACGAAGTGATAGAGATATCCTACGATCTTCGAGCCTTGTTTGAGGACGATGATCCGAACGTTGCATTCGAGCTCGTTTACGTAAGTCTGAAGAGAAAAGGGAGAATTTCCTTCGAGACGAAGTTCGTTGGTCTTTAAGTAATTCGCAAGAAGATTCTTACTCATTTCCTTGAGAAGCCTCTCCGCCTGGAGAATCGAATCTCGAAAGTATTTTTTTGTAAGAATCGTCTGTTCAAAGGTTTCGTTGTAAAAGATAGAACTTCCTTCGAGATCGGTCGCCAAAAGTCCGTCCGGAAAATTCTGGAGAATCAATTCCATAAACCAAGAACGGGAACTTTGTTCCAGAGCCTGTTTTTTTTCTTCGGTTGCAGGCTCTTCCGTGCGCTTGGGAGCGACGAGTTTTCCAAGTCCGGCCATGACCTGGACCTTATCCCATTCTTCCTTTTTTTCCCCGGTTTTGGAAAGGACAGGAATCGATTTTTGTCTCTGAAAATACTGGAAGAATGATTCGGGCATTTCCGTTTCTAAAAAAGAATCCGGAAGTTGTGCATATTCCCGGTCGGAAGAACTCAGGTCCGCCATTTCCATCTGAATCAATTTGCGGGATAAGAGTCCGATCAGATTTCCTTCCTCATCGATCACGGGAAGATGCGTCGCCGGAGTCATGAGAAAGTATCTGTAGAGGGCTTCTATTTTCATGAAAGATGTAAAATGATCAAATGCCGAATCGGCGTCAGAATACTCTTATTTTTCGGATGGGAAGAAAATTCTTCTCTTTTTTCGGCAAGAAACGGGGTTTCCGGAAAAGATGGAGAGACCGCCGACTCATTCAAGTTCGTCGGAACACCTGGTCTTTAGTAAGAACCCGGTTTGTGTGAGTTCCTACGTTTCACTTTTTTCACTGAAAGCGCGTTCGCTTTCAGAATCGAAAGTTTATCCTAAGAAGACGAATCTAAAAGGCAATCCCCCGTAAGAGCGTTGATCCGTGTGAGTTCCTACTTTTTGGAAATCAGCTTCGTGAGCAATCGCGAGAAAGACGAACTGCAGGAGTTCCTACTTTTTTTAAACTGCTTCGCGAGCGATCGCGAGAAAAATGAACTGCGGGAGTTCCTACTTTTTGAAACCGCTTCACGAGCGATCGCGAGAAAGATGAACTGCGGGAGTTCCTACTTTTTTGAAACCGCTTCACGAGCGATCGCGAGAAAGATGAACTGCGGGAGTTCCTACTTTTTTGAGACTGCTTCGCGAGCGATCGCGAGAAAGATGAACTGCGGGAGTTCCTACTTTTTGGAGACTGCTTCGCGAGCGATCGCGAGAACAACAAACTGCGGGAGTTCCTACTTTTTGAAATTGCTTCGTGAGCGATCGCGAGAACAACAAACTGCGGGAGTTCCTACTTTTTGGATCCAATCCTATGGAAGCTTTCTCCGATCACACAAAACTCTGAGTTTTTACTTTGAAAGGAGTACAACTCCCCAAAAAAGAGTCAGTACTGACCTTCCAGAAGGCGAATCTTTCAAGAACCCGTAGGGAAAGTTGAACAAGGCTCTAAAACCGAACAGAGTGTGAGTTCCTACTTTTTGAAAATCGAGTTAGCATTAAAAATTGGAAATAAAGCCTTTCCTGAAAAATAATCTCACAATAAGAGCTTAGGAGCAGATAGCCAGAGCGAGAGAAAACGTGGCGATCTCATCAAACATTCCATTTGTCATGATCCAAATAAGTACATTTGTTTATACATAGATTATTACTTTAGGATATATTAATGTACTTTTATAAACTAATATTTTATAAAAAACATTTCTCTTTGACAAAAAGAAAGCTCATTGTATCTAAAACACGGAATTGGTGGGCAAAGCCATTCGGCGCAAAAAAAACGTTGTTCCCTGATTCAAAGGGGATAACAATCGAGAATCACTTTGAAAAAAACCATTTTCACGATCAATTCTATAATAGCATTAGAATAGTATACCATTCTAATTCGATTCAATTCATTAGAAAACGGGTAAATATACTTTCCAAAGGAGTTTTAATCTCGATCATTCCCTTGCTCTTTTTTCAGAATTGCAACTCTGGCGCGGAAAACAAAGACTTAACGGCTCCTTTCGTTGCAAGCCAGTCTTTTTTCGCCACCATTCCACCGACCTTAAATGAATTAAAAGTCAATACGGTCTATCAAACGGGCTTTCCAGAGGACTCCCAAAAAGTGGAAATTTCTTTCTCTTTTCAGCAGACTCCGACCAAGCCCTATTCCATTAAGGCTTATATAGGGAGACCGAATTTTATCGAGCTTGATGCAGATGGAACGACAGTAAGAAATTATATCAAAGCGGTCGATCCAAGCGATTTCTTTCCCGATCGATTTATTTGGACTTCTCCGGAAACCTCTGCCTTCTATCAAATTATTGTCGTAACGTCCAATTCTTTCGGAAAATCCACGAAGAAAATTAATTCCATCGCTCCGACACCGCCAGCCGGACCATGTAGTGGAGCGATTGCGGCCCCTACTACGATAGGAAATTGCGCACAACACTGTATTGAAGTTACGATGAACGGAAATTCAATGGAGTTCGTCGCGAAATATACCACAACGTCCGTTCAGGATTATCTTTACCTGGATTTCACCACGGAAAATTCCAAGGGAAATACGGGGCCCATTCCATTGACTTTCGTCGAATTGGGTTTAGAAGAACCTCCGGTCCCCATATCGGCTAACACGTATTCTACGATGAAGAAGTCTTTCGACACACAGGCTTATACGGACGCGTGTGTCAACATTGCCTCTTATACTTTTTTGAATTCGGCAAGCGGTTCCTCCGATAGCTTCGTAACGAAGAAGATTACGGTTCCTTAAACGCCTCTCCAATAGTGGATGAACTCGATTCGCAAAATTCAAGTTCGTCTCCTTGGACCAAGATACTGAACGCAACAAATTCTCAAAACACGTTAGAAGATTCTAAGGACATTTATTTTTCATTCCTGAGATCAGCAGATGGTCTACTTCTGGCTCTAAGGCGAACTCATTCCGAAATTTCATACTTTCAGAGAAAGAATCATATTATCGTTTCAGAATATTTTTTTACGAATTGGATTTTTTCAAAATTCAAATTCGATATAAAAACCAACCTGCACTCATTTTATACGATTCTACAACAAAGAAAGTAGATCGCAAACGAGTGAATACGGAGAGGAATCCAGAATTTTCAAAAGAAATCATCGGCAACTCCACCAGATTTTTAGGAAAATTCGAATACTCCTTTCCTGAAAAAGAAAGATTCTAAAATCAGCCTCTTCTTGAGAATGAATTCGCTTTCCACCTTTTTTTTCCTTTAGCAGGTTACTCGTGTTTCTTTCTTCCTCTTGTAAAAGTTCTGAGAGCGACAATCGGATGGCGTTAACGTTCGAAATTATATTCAAGAAAAGTTAGATCCTGATTCGGTCTTTCCCGATCGATATATTTTTTTCTCACCGGAAACCTCACAATCAGTTAAGATTCTCGTAATTGCCTCGAATTCGTTTGGAAATTCTTCAAAGGAAATCCTTTCTTTTCCTCCGGCAGATCCGTGCAAAGGCACTGTCTCTGCTCCGACTCCGATCGGACACTGCGCAGAAAAAAGAAAAACCTTTGCAAAGATAGCGGAACCATTTGTTCGCTCTTGCAGGAAAATCGGATCTTACGTTCTCGATATCCGAAAATTCTTTTTTTCCAAGAATGGTGGAACAGAAGAATATCATACGAAGGACTTGCCGGAATGAAGATCACGAAGTTCATTTTTAACGGAAAAACTTCTTGGAACCCGTTCTCTTTTTCTATTTTCTCTCCTAACTCTTCTGAAAATTTTATTTTGAGAAGATGCTCCAATCTAGGTTCGATCAGAATTTGTCGATCTACTCCTTTTTCTTCCCTCTCACGAGTACCTCTTTTACCAAAAAAACCGACCATCATTGTTTCAAAACTCAGACCGGAAGGCTCTTCCATTCTTTTGGGCTTCTCATCCTATAAGTTGTGAATCGAGCTTTCAAAAAAGAAATAAAATAGAAGCCCGCGGTTTGTTGTTTTTTACGGATACTTTCTTATAAATCGATGAATAAATATTATAAATTCAGATATACCTTCAACCTGTTCTTCCTTTTGTTAATCAGCTTCTCTTTCTTTTTCACCTGCGTCCCGAAGCCGGAAGGAAGTTCTTTTATTGATGCCGCTGTGTTTTCCAATTTTCTAACGAATGCACAAACTCCTCTCAACCTTAAGATTCGAGTTCAGGGTTTGGCGAACGGCGGCTTCTTCACGATTACAAATCAAGATTCCGAAGTTCTTTCGATTACTGGAAACGGAGACTTCGAATTTTCAAAGAAGAAGCCCAAATACTCCGAATTTTCCGTTTCCGTTCTTTCACAACCCGTCGTCACTCCGAGTCAAACGTGTCAGATCACAAATCCTACCGGCATCTTAAGTCCTGATTCCAACCTCGTTGAAGTACGCTGTGGTACGAAATTTTTTAATCTCAATCTGAATGTTTACGGCATCGCTACGACGGCGACCGGAACACTTTCGGTTCGAAATGGAGCCGTCGATACTTTAAATTTAACGAACGACGGAACATTTTCTTTTTCCGGTCAAGTGCCGGATCTAGGTTCTTATTCTGCGACAATTCTTTCCAGTCCGAACAAACACACTTGTGTGATGGAGACCATTCCTCCCGCTACAGGATCGATAAACGGTTCATCGGTGACTCTCAACGTGAATTGTTTGAGCTTAATCGACTCTCTACCTATCGATCAAACCGCAATCGGCCCTCTTGACAACGTCATTCTAACGTTCTCTAAGCCGGTAACTCCGATGAGCTGTAATTTCTCGGCGCCTCCCGCTCCTTGTTTTGGAGATATGAGTGCGTCCGCTCTCGCTCCGACGGTCGCAAGCTACACCGCAAACACTCTGACAATCCGTCCTAATTTAAACTGGAACAGCGGCATCAGGCAGTGCATTCAACTTTCTGGATGTACGGAAGCCGGAACCAATCGTCCATTCAATCTTCCACGACCGACGAGTTATGCCGTCACGAATCAAATCAAATATGTGAACGGACTCGGCGCCAACGTAGGTTCTTGCGGTTCGGTCGCCACATCGTGCAATAGCATTCAGTATGCGGTTTCCCAGTGTAATACTCTTTCGCCTTGTTTCATTCTCGTAGCCCAAGGCACTTATCCGATTTCTGTTCTTTCCGATAGGATCATTCTAAAGGATCAACTTCAGCTCTTAGGAGGATTCAGTTTAGATTTTCAATCTCGTGATATTGTCGCTTATCAAACAACGATCCAAGACAACCTTGGCATCGGCGCTTGTGGGGGAAGCGACCTCACGTCGTGTGCGGCGATCGCTGGCGGAAGTTTAACTCTGACTGCGGATCTGGTCATTCAAGGTTTTACGATCATTACAAATCCGAATAATGCGGTTTCGACCGGTATATGGTTGAATAATATTTCTACGGGAGCTTCGACGTTTAGAATCGATCAAAACAAGATTCTCGGTACGGCGTCCAGCGCGCCTTACGGCTTGATGCAAACTAGATCGGGCATCTATGCTTCGAATGTTCGAAATTCTTTCTTTATCACTGGAAATTATATCTTAGGCGGAAGCGGGAATTCCATGTCAGTCGGGCTTCGATTGTTCAACGACACACAAGGATTTGTTCTAAACAACTCGATCAGCGGAGGATCACACCGCAACCTAAACGACGGAATTGATTCGTCGATCGGAATCGCGATTAATAACATGGCTGACAACACTACCCAGAGCTTAGTGATCGCGAATAATATCATCAATTCCTTTCACGTCAACGGAACACCGGCGATTAACGCAGTCACTTCGAAGGCGATCGAAGCACTATCGATCAATTCTCCGAACTTTTATGTGTTCCACAATACGATGTATGGTGGTAGTGGAACAACTCGGTCTTTCGGAATCCATCACCAAAGTACCGGAGTATTAAACTTAAACATCGTAAACAATCAGATTCTTACAAATCCTTTGGCAACGAATAGAGTTTGTCTAAACTACGATGTGAATAACGTAAATAACACTTCGGATTTACGAGGAAATAATTTTTTCGGATGTAATCCCGCAGTGGCTTCTTCTCCAGGCGGACAGTTCAGGGTTTGTGGTATCGAGCCGAGTCCTCTACGAGATTCATTTCTATGTCTAACACCTCTAACGAATAATACTCAATTGAATTTTGCACACGATCCGATATTTCCAAATCCAAGCGGAAACCTGGACGTATTGTTATTGAATTCAAATTCGAAATGTAACTCCGTTTACGGCGGGGTCGATCCGGCATATCCACCTGCAATCGCCCAATTCTACAGAAAGGATATCACCGGTTCTCTCCGAACTTCGAACGCACTTCCAGCACCGGTGCCAGCGGGTTCTTTCGGATATTCCATAGGGGCATTTGAATACAACGGAAATTGTGTACCTTAATGCAAATCCATTCCATTTTCAGAATGTTTCATTTAACCGTAGAAAGGGAAGATTCAACAGGAGAAGTAAACATACGATTGATCTGAACTTCGAATGAAGAATCACAATCCTCTTTCTATCGTATTTAAAGGATACGTTTTCAGACCGTACGATCCATTTCGATCTTCTTTCGGAATGAGCTTGTAGAGGGATTCGATTTTTAATTCCAACTCACGAAGTTTGGGTTCTTATGCTCCGGATGCTAACGATGGACTACGAACCAAGAAGTGTCAAAGAAACCCTGGAGTAGAATTCCCTACCCAGGGTTTACGCGTTAGACCAGAAATTCGATATTAGTATTTAAGTGATGCGGAACCAATTCGGTTTCGACTACTTTTTTGCGGCATATACAATACAACTATAGTATGTACTGCCCGATGCAGAGTATTGTTGATTCGCGCCTGATCCCATGGTTCTACCCGAGACGTAATACTCTTGTTTGCATTCCATCGGTTTCGACTCTTTATATTCTGGGAAAATTCCTTGAATCTCTTTTAAAGCCGCTTCCCTTGCTTCGAATTCGGTCATTCCGATTCCTTGGATCACCGCTTCCGTTTCCGTCTTTTTTAGAGTTCGTGTATTCATAGAACAACCTACGAAAAGAAGAATAGAGACGCAGATAAAAATATTTTTTCTCATTGAGAATACTCCTTATAGTTCTTAAAGCGGCTATATTTCGTCTAACTTTACCGCTTTAGAAAAACAGAATTTTGGAGTGCTCTTATCAGAAAAGAATTATTATTAAAAATTCTGAATTCTTCTTCACTGATTATTTGAGAGGAAAACAAAATTTCGCGTATCAAAAATGATAATCGGAAATGCCGTTCGGTCTCGTTTGAGACTTTCCTTTCCTCAGAAAACAAAAACGTTCGAAAGAAGAGAGGTTCTTAAATTTAAGATTATTCGAAGGAGAATTTAAAAGTTCGACCGAACAAAAAGAGAGGAAAGCAAACAAACCAAATCGATTCCGTTAGAAAGAATCCACGAAAGTTTTGGTTTGTTTGGCCGTAATGTATTCCTTAGAGAGCGGAAATTCTTTTGATCGCTTCTTCTACGTCCTCTTTTTTTCCAAAGGCACTGAGACGAAAATAACCTTCCCCCGCGGGACCAAAGCCGGAACCGGGAGTCCCGACCACTTGCGCTTTCTCTAAAAGACGATCGAAAAAATCCCAAGAAGAAAGATTGTCGCTCGTCTTCAGCCAAATATAAGGAGCGTTGACTCCACCGAAAACTTCGTATCCTGCTTTTTTTAGACCTTCTCGAATTTTCGCCGCGTTGGACATATAGTATGTGATGGATTCTTGAATTTCTTTTTTTCCTTGAGGAGAATAACAAGCTTCCGCGCCTTTCTGCGTCACGTACGAAACACCGTTGAACTTCGTCGTATGTCTTCTACTCCAAAGAGAATTGATGCTCACTTCTTCTCCGGACTTCGTTCTTCCTTTGAGTTCTTTCGGAATCACGATATACGCGCAACGAAGTCCCGTAAAACCCGCCGTTTTAGAAAAGGAACGAAACTCGATCGCAACTTCCTTCGCACCTTCGACTTCGTAGATGGAACGAGGAACGCCGGGTTCGCTGATAAACGCTTCATAAGCCGAATCGTAAAGAATGATGGAATTATTTTTCTTCGCATAATCCACCCAAGCTTTCAGAGCTTCTTTTGTGGTCACGGTTCCGGTCGGGTTGTTCGGATAACAAAGATAAACGATGTCCGCTTTTTCTTTCGGAATCTCCGGTTGAAAACCGTTTTCCTTCGTCGCGGGCATATAGATCAAATTGGAATACCTTCCATCGGCGCCGATCTCACCGGTTCTTCCGGCCATCACGTTTGTGTCCACATAAACGGGATAAACGGGATCGGCGACAGCGATCTTCGCGTCCGTAGAAAAGATTTCTTGAATATTCCCACAATCGCATTTCGAACCGTCCGAAACAAAGATCTCGCTTTCGTCGATCTTGATTCCCAAACTTCCATAATCGTTGTCCGCAATGGACTTTAGCAAAAAGGAATATCCTTGTTCCGGGCCGTAGCCGTGAAAACCGCCTGCAGTTCCCATTTCTTTGGAAGCCGCGACCATCGCATCCACAACGGAAGGAACGATCGGAAGCGTTACGTCTCCGATTCCTAAACGGATGATTTTCGCGGAAGGATTTTTTTCCGAATAAGCCTTTACCCGTTTGGAAATTTCGGGAAATAAATAACCCGCTTTCAATTTTAAATAATTCTCATTGATGTTCGCCATCTTCGTTTTCCCTTTCGATTAATTTTCTTCCGGCAAAACCTTCTTCGTAACCGTGTTCGAAAAGAAGATCCTCTTCACCGAGGTGCCAGCAATAATATCCGTTTCCGTGATCGAAGTCTATGAGCCAGAGGCCTTTGACTTCGATTCCGTATTCCTGAACTTTGGAAGACCATTCGAAGATAGAATTCCGAACGGATTCTTCCTTTTGTTCCATTTCATTCTCGGGAAGAATTTTTTCCCGAAGCTCCGTCGTCAGTCCTGAAACATAAGAATAGTATTCTTCCGTAATCTCTCGAACCGTGGGTAGAATGATACGCGCCTCTTCGTATGTCCAGATTTTACGTTCCAAGAATTTTAGAAATCCTGTCCTAAGGAAAGACAAAGAAGAGTCATTCTGCTCACGACTCCGTATCTCGCCTGCCTGAAGTAGGCCGCGTTCGGAAGATCGTCCACGTCCGTGGAAAGTTCGTTCACACGAGGAAGCGGGTGTAAGATCGTTGTCTCTTTTTTGGAAGCAAGGATCAATTCTTTGTTCACCTTAAAAAGGTCCTTGAGTCTTTCGTATTCCTTGTGATCCGGAAATCTTTCCTCTTGGATGCGAGTGACGTACGCGACGTCGCAATCCCAAACCGCTTTGATATCGGTTGTCTCTTCCCAAGTGATCGAAAAACCCTCCAGACCTTTTTTATACGATTCCGGAAGCGCCAGTTCGGGCGGTGAGATGAGATAGAGATGAACCTTATAATGTCTGAGTAAATTGATAAGCGAATGAATGGTTCTTCCGTATTTCAGATCTCCGATAAAAGCGACGGTAAGACCGTCTAACGTTCCTTTTTCGGAAATGATCGTATAAAGATCCAGAAGAGCTTGAGTCGGATGTTGCCCAGCTCCGTCACCTGCATTGATGACCGGAATTTTTACCGCGCCGGCGGCGATTCGAGAAGAACCTTCCACTGGATGACGAATGACCGCGATGTCGGCGTATGCCTCGATCATCTTCATGGTGTCGTACAACGTCTCACCTTTCGAGATGGAAGAGAATTGAAAGCCTACCGTGGAGATCACTCTTCCTCCGAGACGTTCCATCGCGGCTTCAAAAGAAAGACGTGTTCTCGTGGAAGCTTCGAAAAAGAGAGAAGCCAACAGTTTCCCAGTAAGGATTCCGAAGGCCTTGTTTTGTTCCACAAGGCGTTCCATATCTCTCGTTTTTCCGATGAGAAAATCCAGATCGGCTTTGGAGAACTGCTCGGTATCCAAGACATTCTTATGATTATAGGACATTAAGCGACAGAATGGAAAAAATGCCCCTTTTGACAATCAAATTGAAGAGCGATGATCGCAAATTTGAACTTTCTTAACGAGTGTTGGAATTCCGATTCGGAAGTGGTAAGAGACCGTGAAACTGGCGCAACGTTTGTCGAAAAAGAGAAAGATCCATTCGATCCTCCGTCTTAACAAACTGATTTGGAAGACGATTCCAAGGACAACCCGGAAAAAGATGATGAATTCGATGAAAGTTAAAATTGAGAAAAAGAAGAGAAATCACTTTTGGAACGTTTAGGTTGTAAGAAGAATTGGAGTCGTCGATTTCTTTCCCGTAGTGATACGAGTGATCCAGAACGGAAACGATAAAACCTCTGAGTATCAACATCCCTCCTAAAAACCAAAAGAAAGAACCTGAAAAAAGAAAAGCAAATCCAAAGAGACAAAGAATCGCAAAAGAATCGATTCGCAATTCGCGAACGATTTCCGGTTTTTGAATCTGTTTGAAAAATGCCTTCTGCACGGGAAGACCGGAAACGTATTTTTCTGCGAGTGGAATCGAAAAAGAAAGAGGTAAGGAAAGAAAAAAGCCGCCGAAAACTTCTAAGAAATACGTTCCTTGGAAAAGCTTTAAGTAATAGAAGAATTTTTGAATCAGAACCGGAACCCCGTTCTTTTCTATAAATTCGATTCTTTCCCCTTCCTGGCGATTGAATTTATGATGCATAAGATGCGCGGTCTTTGCGACTTGATAAGGAGTTCCGAAAAGAATACAAAGAATTCTCCCCGCGAGATGACTTTCGTTGCGAGAGTTCGAAAAATTTCCGTGAACACATTCATGGATGAGCGCCCAGAGAGTATAAGAAAAAATCTTAGAGAAAAAGAGTAAAATCCAGATGATCCAAGGAAATCGAAATAGCCCGATCGTGTTCCAAAAAAAAAGACATAAGAAGAATACGCTTAACAAAAAGGCGATGATTCTATTTTTCTTTTCCGGAAGATCTCTTTGCGGTGCGCTTGTCATTCTTTGAATCCGAAAACTCGTTTTTCCTTTTTCGGAGGACGACAAAAATCCTACAATTGAAAATTACGTTTCCAGATCGGATCTCCGTAACGAAGGGCCGGAGAAAACAAAAGGCGGATCTTTTCTTCGATGCCGAACTTATGCAAAGAGGAATCGACTCGACTGGAGAATTCGACGTAACGAGAACACTTCTTCCGTAAACTTCGCACGCGCCCACCCGAGTTTTTTGGCGAAGAGGAAGGAGAAAAATTTCAGGAACGTTTCTCTATCAGAAAATCAAACTTTCTGCAAGGAACAAATACCGTGAAGGAGCACCTTCAAAATTCCCGATTTGGATGTTGTTGATTCGTGATCGTCTTTTCGGATTACAGCGGAGAAAAGAGTCTCGAAGAAGCGTCCCGGATTTCAATAGAAGAAAGTTACCTTTTTCCTGAATCGGAACGTTTTCCATTCTTCAAGAAAAAGGGTTTAAAAAGAAACCCGAACGATCGTCCGGGTTCGACCAAATTCAATAAACTATAGATTCAAATATTTTAAATTATGAATTTATAAAATACGGATCAATATCCCCCGCCGCCACCGCCGCCGGATCCACCTGAACCGCCCGAACTACCGCAGATCCCAAGGACACCGAGATAAAGGGAATCGCAGGCGCCCATAGTGGGATTGGAAGCTGTGCAACCTACATAAGCCGCAACGGCGCTGTTGCATTTTTTCTTGTCTTGGTCTTTTTTCTCTTTGTCCTGATCTAAACCGAGGTTCGAACAGGAAAGAAAGGCAAGAGCAAAGGTCGCGAGCGAGAGTTGAAAAAGTGTGATGAGTTTCACGAGAGTTCTCCTTTGAAAGAGGGAAAGGTGATCCCTCTAAGATCAGAGACTATGACTCGAAAGAGGAAAGAAAATAGAAAAAGAGAAATAGATCCGCTTGGGGAATGAACGATCTCTTTTTTGGAACTAAGGATCCGAACCGCTTCGAATCAAGGTGAAAAAATTATTTTCGAAAGAGTTTTCTGGATTCTTCATTTGAACCGAGTTCCCGAGCCTGATTTTTTGTCATTTGAGGTTTGTTTTTTCCTTTTTCGTATGAAGAATCAAAGGAACTTTAGCGAATCCGGAACCTGGTGAAACACTCGGGTTTCGAATTGTAAAACCAATGTATATAAAACCTCTTTTTCTCTTCTTAAACATTCTATTTTTCCTTCAGTCTTGTTTTCCCGTAGATCCGGAAAGAGTCCGTTCTTCGCACTTTCATGACGGGAAATACCACAATCTCGAAGAGGATGAAAGACTAGGGAAAAGTTTTTTCTCGGTGCTTCGTTGGAAGCTACTGGGACCGAACGACCCTCTCGCAGTGGAAGGTGATGTCGGAAAGATTCCGAACGTGCTCCCAAGAAACAAAGAGGATTTTTTGGCGCCGGAAGGAAAGGTGAGAATCATTTGGCTCGGTCACGCTACGGTTTGGATCGCCGCCAATTTCCACGGAAAGAGAATGCACATTCTAACGGACCCGATTTTCACCGGAATTCCTCCTTTTGTTAAGCGACTTACGGACCTTCCGATTCAACCGGAAAATTTTCCCGGTGTGGATGTGGTCGCGGTCAGTCACGCGCACAGAGATCATCTTGATATTGATTCCATAAAGAAGATTCAAAAACTATTCCCGGAAGTTACCATTCATCTTCCTTCCGGTATGGGAGAATTCGCAAAGGAAGAAGCCTTTGAGAATACGGTGATCCAGGAATGGTGGTCCGTTTCCGAATACGCGGGAACCAAGATTCATTTTCTTCCTGCGAAACACTGGAGTAGAATGGGTCTTACCGATACGAATCAATATCACTGGGGAAGTTACGCATTCGAATTTGAGAATATTCGAATCTACTTCGGCGGTGACACCGGTTTTTCAAAACACTTCGCCGAAATCGGAAAAAAATTTCCTCAAGGCTTCAACGCTACCGTTCTTCCGATCGGCGCCTTCAAACCCAGATGGTTTATGGAACCGGCTCATATCGGACCGAAAGAAGCCTTGGATGCGAGTAAGATTCTCCAATCTTCGATGCTTCTTCCCATTCACTGGGGAACGTTTGCACTTGGAGACGATCTTCCCTCGGAGGCACCGCTCTTTCTCAAAAAATTACAAGTGGAAACCAAAGACGCGACTCCCCTGAAAGTCTGGACGATCGGAGAGATCGTCGATTTGTGATCAGGAGAATTTTTCCGGAAGGGTATTTCTGAAAAAGTGAATTTGTGTGAGTTCCTACTTTTTTTCTCAGGCAAAGAATAGAGTAAGCACTCGAAAGAAGACAAGCTTCGTTGTAAAGAAATGTCCAATCCTTTGCTCCGACAAAGGAAATCATTTCGAAAAAAAAACGTAAAAACGGACTGAAAGTCCGTTTGAAGTAAAATCCGGCAAGACAAACCGATCCTCAAGAACATAAAGATTCTCTTATATTTTGATCGTATCGATTTAGAAATAAGCGCGCCATTCCTAAAATCGGAATTCCAATCTCAAGTTTTATCTACGCTTTGAAAATGACGAAAGGTAGAAGAATTCGAAAATTTTTGACTCTGTTGTAAAAGTGGCTCGAGCTTTTCCGTCCTCTTTCACCTAAGGGCTAACGTTTCACCGGGAGAGAAAATTTATCTTTACGATCAGACTTCTCGTGAGCGGATGGGAGGATATGATCTCAGGTCTGAAAGGAACTCTTAAAAAATTGGAAGTCGGATTCGCTCATCTCGAGACGGGCGGAGTTACCTATGAAATTACGATCTCCTTCAAAACCTATCTCGAACTCAAGAGCCTTCCCTCCGCAAAGGAAATCCATCTCCATATCTTTCACGCGATGAATGAAAGAGGACAAAGACTTTTCGGATTCTTGACGGAACAAGATAAAGAATTCTTCAAAGTGATGAAAGGCCTTCAAGGAATTGGAGAATTGACCGCTCTCAAAATTTTATCATTCTTCTCCGCGGAAGATCTCTATCGAATCGCTCAATCCGGCGAAGCCAAAGAACTCGAGAAAATTCCCAAGGTGAAAGGAAAAACCTCGGAGAAGATTTTTTTCGAGGTGAAACAAAATCTGAAAAAGTTGGAGCTCTTTCTCTCCGGAACTCCCGCAAAAGGGACTTCCCTTTCCGTGGTTTCTCCCACTTCGTCTCCGGAAGAAGCCGCCGCATCTCGGAGAAAGGAAATCGCGATCTTAGGTCTCATTCAACTCGGTTTTGAAGAAAAGGCCGCAACCAAAGAAGTGGAAAAGATATTGAAGAATTCTCCGGAGATCGACCCGGGGGAAATCATCCGAGAAATTCTAAAAGGACTCTGAAAGTGTGAGTTCCTACTTTTTTGGAATTTCGGAAGATGCAAAGGGGAACAGTTTTCAGGAAAAAGAATTCCATTTTTGTGTGAGTTCCTACTTTTACTAGGACTTTGAAGAACCCAACCTCCATTTCAAAAGCGAACGATTTCATTCGTCGATAGGAGTTCCTACATTTTCATCCAATCAGATCTCTCATAGGAAAAATCGGATTCTTTTCTCGAGAGAAATCCTCGGATCATTTTTTAAGCATCGTTCTTCTGGTGGAGTTCCTACATTCCCCGAAATGGAAACGTCCTTTTTCAAAGACGAGACTCTCGATTGGAGTTCCAACGAAATTTCGTTTCACGAACCAATTCCAAAGAAAACCCAAACAAGCCACTCCAAAACGAAATATCACTTCAAGAACTCACAAAAGTAGGAACTCACACATTTCAGATTCTTGCCCAAAAGAACGGGACCTCTTTTCATCCGTAAAAATCAAAGGAAGACCCAGAAACCCGGAATCCCGACCTGCAAACGCGGATTCTCCTGAATTTTTTACTGACACCAAAGTTCCCGCCGAAAACATTATAAATTTAGAGAAAACTGTTCCTCCTACTAAAAGCACTGAACTAAGTTCAATGAAGGTTAATTCATGAAAATTCACGAGTATCAGGCAAAAGAAATCCTGAGAAGGCATAAAGCCAACGTACCTTTTGGGGTCGTTATCGATAGTAAAGAAAACGGATCCAAAGCCCACGACGAAGTTACCTACGCAACCGAAGGTTCCGTAGTAGTTGTAAAAGCGCAAATCCACGCAGGTGGACGCGGAAAAGGCGGTGGAGTTAAGGTCACCAAAACAAAAGACGATGCATTAGCCGCAATCGACAAGATCCTCGGAATGCAACTCATCACTCCTCAAACCGGACCCGAAGGAAAAAAAGTCCTAAAAGTATATCTGGAGCAAGGAATCGACATCGCAAAGGAATACTATCTGAGTATTCTCCTCGATCGTTCTATTCGTAAAACCATCATCATGGCTTCTACGGAAGGTGGGATGGAAATTGAAGAAGTTGCCGAAACACATCCGGAAAAAATCCTCAAACTCGCAGTGGATCCGGGAATCGGACTTCAAGTGAATCAAGCAAGACAACTTGCCTTCGAACTCGGACTTCCGATCGAATCTCACAAGTCATTCCAAAGTCTTCTCTTCGCGATCTACGAAGCCTATATCAAAGAAGACGCATCTCTTTTAGAAATCAATCCTCTCATTCTTACCAAGCAGAATGAAATCGTTGCGGGCGACTGCAAGATGGATCTGGATGAAAACGCACTCTATCGTCATCCGGACAACGCGGCTTATCGCGACGTAACGGAAGAGGATCCTCTCGAAGTGCAAGCTTCCGAGTTCAACCTCAACTACGTGAAGTTAGACGGAAACATCGGTTGTATGGTCAACGGAGCCGGACTCGCAATGGCGACGATGGACATCGTTAAGATCGCCGGCGCTGAACCCGCAAACTTTCTCGACGTGGGAGGTGGAGCGAGCAAGACCACCGTTACCAACGGATTCAAAATCATCCTCGGTGACCCGAACGTAAAGGGAATTTTCGTAAACATCTTCGGTGGAATCGTTCGTTGCGACATGGTCGCCGAAGGAATCATCGAAGCCGCAAAGGCTGTGGATCTCAAAGTTCCTCTCGTGGTTCGTCTTCAAGGAACCAACTCGGAACTCGGAAGAGAAGTCCTCAATAAGAGCGGACTCAAAATTACCGGAGTCGACGACCTCCGTGAAGCGGCAAGCACCATTGCCAAACTGATTCAATAAGAGAGAACACACATGGCAGTATTAGTTGATGAAAATACAAAGGTTGTAGTTCAAGGAATCACCGGTAAGGAAGGTTCTTTCCACGCAACTCAGATGTTAGCTTACGGAACCAAAGTGGTTGCCGGAGTAACGCCGGGAAAGGGCGGATCGAAATGGGAAGACAAAGTCCCCGTTTTTAACACGATCCACGACTCCGTAAAAAACGAAGGCGTAAACGCGGCTGTGATTTTTGTTCCTCCCGCTTTTGCGGCGGATGCGATCATCGAAGGAATTCTCGCAGAACTTCCTCTCGTGATCTGTATCACGGAAGGAATTCCGACCCACGACATGCTCAAGGTTTATAGTGTTCTTAGAAATTCTAAAACCAGACTCGTGGGACCGAACTGTCCCGGAGTGATCACACCACGTGCGAAACAAAAACTGGGAATTATGCCAGGTTTTATTCACAGCCCTGGTTCTGTGGGAATCGTTTCCCGTTCCGGAACCTTGACTTACGAATCCGTGGCTCAGATCACAAAACAAGGTTTAGGTCAGTCCACTTGTATCGGAATCGGGGGAGACCCAGTTCCCGGTATGAACCATACGGAAGCGATCAAACTTTTAAACGAAGACCCTGAAACAAAAGGAATCGTAATGATCGGTGAAATCGGCGGAACATCCGAAGAAGAAGCGGCCGAATACATCAAGAATTACGTAAAAAAACCGGTTGTCGGCTTTATTGCTGGTCAAACGGCTCCTCCGGGCAAAAGAATGGGACACGCGGGTGCGATCATCAGCGGAGGGCTGGGAACGGCTTCTTCCAAAATGAAAGCGATGCAAGAAGCGGGAATCCACGTTTGCCAATCCATTGCAGAAGTTGGAGAAAAAATGAAGAAGGCTCTGGGATAACCAGGGTCTATCTTACAAGGGTTCCAAAACAGAAGGAGTAACGAAATGGATCAAAAAGTACAAAATTCAAAACAAAGGATTCTACAAACAAAGAATCTGGGAAGAATTCTTCTGGGAAGTTTCGTTCTTCTTCAAACCTTCTCCCTCTCTGCCGATGAGACGCTCAAACTTTCTACGGAAGAAACCGTCAAGAGGGCTTTAGAAAGCAATTATAGCTTACAAAACCTTCGCTACGAATTGGCGAAGTCCGATACGAATTTTCTCAAAAACGATTCGAAGTATTCTTGGAGATTGGTAGCCGACGGAAAATCCAGTCAGTCGATTCTTCCTTTCAACCAAGCAAACCTGCTCTCAGGAACAAAGATCTCGGACGATACCATCAAAGGTGGGATCGAAAAGACGCTTCAAACGACCGGAACCTATTTCAAAGTGGAAGCAGGAACCAGAAGATTTGACTCGAACGCATTTGAAAACGCATCCACAACTCCTGCAGGATTTTCTTCTTTGGGAATTCCTCCCCTTTATACAGGATTTGTAAGAGCGACGATCAGCCAGGATCTTCTCAAAAACTCTTTCGGTTACAAGGGAAGAAACGAGGTTAAAATCTTAGAATCCCAAGCGGAAATCGCAAAGAATCAGGTTTCGCAACAAATTTCGGGAGTAATCGTAGATTCTCTCGTGGACTTCTGGGACTACTCGATCAAAACCCAAGCAGTCAAAACCTACAAACAACTCGTAGAGAACACAAAAAACATTCGCAATCTTACCGTCCGCAAACAAGGACTCGGACTTTCCGAAAGTTTCGAAGTCAACCAGTGGAACGCACTCTTAGCGCAAGCGGAGAATCAGCTGGAAACGGCAATCGTTCAAAAAGAAGAAGCAAAAAGAAAACTCGTTCGTTCCTTGAAAATTCCGGAAGGAACCTCTCTTTCGGAAGAAACAAATCTTTTAGAAGATCTCGCTGAAAAACCGGATTATTCAAAAGATTTAGAATATGCTTACAAACACAGAGCTGACTTTTTAAACGCTCTCAAACAAAAAGAGATCGCGGAAGCCGCACTGAAAAATGCGAATAACGACAGACTTCCCACTCTTACAATTTCAGGAACAGGCGCGAGTCAGTCTCAGAACATCGTTTCCCCGCAAGAAAACTACACCGATAACAATCACGGTATCACGACCGCAAAATATAAAGAATGGACCGGACAAATGAACTTCGTCTATCCTTTGGCTGATAAAGGAATCTATGCGGGTGTAAGAGACGCGAATATTTCCATGCGTCAGGCGACTCTGAAAGAAGAAGACTTGAAAAACGAAGTCAGAGACGACGTAAAAACAAGAATCGAAGCCTTGGAAGCGAGTCACAGAATTTATAAGAATAATATCATCACAGAAAGAGAAAGTGGGAACTATTACAACGGAGTTCTAAGAAGCTTTCGTCAAGGAAGAGCGGATGCGGTTTCCGTAAAAAACGCCTTGGATACACACGTGCAAGATGAACTTCGCCTAACACAAGCAAGGGTGAACTTCAACATCGATCTCTTACGTTATTATCTCGCGAAAAATTCGCTTCTCGAGCGTTTTCAAGTGGATCGCGATAAGCTGATTCCAAACTTAGATTGATCCAAAGCCGGGGTAGGACTTGAGAAAGAGCTTTTTTGTTTTCCTCGGCCTTGTTTTTGTTTCCATCCTTGTCGTTTTTCTTACCTGGAAGTTTCTGACTCGGAAAACAGATTCCGTTTATAAGAATTTCTCCAAAGGGAATTGGGAAGACGTCGTCTTAGAAGTCCTAAAAAAGAAGGACCCGGATTTGGAAGACTATTCCTTTGCGTCCATGGCATTGGCTGAATTCAATTCTTCTTTGCTAATCCTTCCCGCGGAAAAAAAAGAAAAGCTCGTGCAGAAATTCTCCGAAAAATCGGGGCTCAAATTTACCAAACGAGACGTTTCCGGAAGAACGATCTTCACATTCGAAGACAGATTCTTTTCCTATCTTCCGGATGGATCCTTTCTCAAAACCAGAGCCCTTTGCAAAAAATTGACTCTCGGCGCGGAATACGAAACTTCCGATATTCTTTCCCGCCATCTCACAAAACTGATTTCTTCCAACCCTCTTCCGCTCTACAACGAATACAACCAAGCGCTTCTGAAATCCCTCGCTTCCGGCTCCGCGAGAGAATTGGATGAGACTGGAAGAACAAAACTTTCCAAACTTCTCGAATACTTTTCGGGAAGAGAGGATTCTCCATTTAGCGCGAGTAAGGCGGAAATCGAAGGGAAGAATCTGAACGTAAGAACCGGACCGGGAACCGAAAACCCGATCGCGTTTCAGTTCAAGGGTGGAGAAACCGTTTTCATTTTGGATCGTGATTCCCGCACCGAAACGATCGCAGGTAAAAGAGGAAACTGGAACCAAGTTTTGGACCTCAGAAACGGCGCCGTAGGCTGGATCTTTTCCGGATTCTTAAAAACGATTTCCCCCGATCTTACGATCGCTCAAACAATGGAAGAATCCTTTCGTGCGATGGATCGAGCTCCAGTTTGGGATTTCGAAACCTGGAAAGAATCCTCTCCTCCTTTCGGATTTCAGGGAGAATACCATACAACCGAAAAAATCGCGTTGGACGGCGATATCGGAATCGTCATCCATTCTTCCAAAAATAAATACGATTTTATCTGCCGAGGTGTGGAAGAGCCGTTCCGTGATTTGGAATTCTACGTTTCCTTTTTAGGCGGAGACGAAAGTATTCCCGTTTTTACTTTGTTTGCGGGAACTCCCGGAGATTTAAACAAGGCCTTTGAAATTTCAATCGATAAGGAAAGTATTTCCATCAACCGAAATCGATACATTACGGGGGATAATTTTTCTAAAAAGAGATTTCGTCTAAATATACATAGCACCGGTTCGGGCTTTAATACCGGTTTGACGCTTTCCGAAAAAAAGGTTCTTTCGGGAATCGATTCTTTGGAGTCGATCGACGCGAGCTCCGGAATTCGTTGGAGACTTTGTCTTCCGATGGCGAGGGAAAACGGAGATTCGAGCGTGAGCGTTTTTCAGTTCAAATTTATTCCGTGACGAGAAATCATAAATTAGAAAATTCTAATAGAGAGAATCAAAATGCCGACATATGACTACAAATGTAAAGCCTGCGGACAAACGTTCGAAAAATTCCATTCCATGAAGGATGATCCGATCCGCGATTGTCCACTTTGTGGTAAAGAAGGTGAGGTCGAAAGAATGATCTCCAACGGATCCGGGATCATATTTAAAGGCACCGGATTTTACGTAACCGATTATAAAAAAAGCGGTTCTGGAGAATCTTCCGGATCGACGACCTCTTCCACTTCCTCTTCGGACTAAGTTTTAGTGGGAAGATTAGGAATTCTTGCCGGTGGAGGAGAACTTCCGCATATCGGAATGAAAGAGGCCCTCTCCGCCGGCGAGGATCCTCTTCTGCTGTCCATCATAGAATCCGAATTCCAAGTCGGAGAATACTCCGACCGGAATCTCCCGATTCATATCGTCAAGATCGGAACCTTGATGAAGATATGCAAACAACATAATATAGATCGTCTCCTTCTTCTGGGGAAGGTAAAAAAAGAAATCATCTTTAAGAATCTAAAATTCGATCTTAAGGCGATCAGTCTTCTCGCGAGAATGGTCAACAAACACGATTATTCTATCTTTAAAACCGTCTCTGAAGAGTTCGCAAAAGAAAAGATCACGATCATTTCTCAGAAGACGTATCTTAAATCTCTTTTTCTTCCCGAAGGAAGATTCACCAAAAAAGCCCTCAGCAAAAAAGAATTGGAAGACGTCGCCTTCGGAATGGAATACGCAGAAAAGATGGCGGGACTCGATATCGGTCAAACCGTCGTCGTTCTCGACAAATCGGTTCTTGCAGTGGAAGCGGTGGAAGGAACGGACCTCGCGATTTCCAGAGGCGGCTCCTTCGCAAAAAAAGGAAAGGCAATCGTTTGCAAAAGTTCGAAACCTCGACAAGACGATCGTTTTGACCTTCCCACCGTGGGCGAAGAAACATTAAAAACCATGCACGAGAACAACTGTGGAACTCTTGCCCTAAGAACCGGAGAGACAATCATTGTTCATCCGAAAGAATTTATAAACCTTGCAGAAAAACTGAAAATTCACATCTTGAGTATCGGCAGTGGCAACCTTACGAAAATCAACTCTACAACCAAAAAAATCAAGTAGCCATCCCGCGCCCAAACGCGAAAGCGCGACTCTCAAAAGAGAAGATCCGAAAATTCTAATGCTCGCCGGAGAACATTCGGGCGATCTCTTGGGTGGAGAATTGATCCGAGAACTCAAAAAGAATTTTCCGGAACTGGAAACGTTCGGAGTCGGCGGAGAAAGAATGATCGAGGAAGGTTTTCATTCCATAGAATCCATGGAAGAACTTTCCATCATAGGATTCTCAGCGATCCTTTTTAAATACAGGTTTTTAAAAGCTCTGATCGGAAGACTTCTCGACGCGGCAGTGGAAAGAAATTGCACGCACGCGATTCTCATCGATTACCCCGGCTTCAATCTTCGACTCGCGAAGGAATTAAAAAAATTAGGAATCACCGTCATCTTTTATGTTTCTCCACAACTCTGGGCTTGGAAGTTCAATCGAATCTACGGAATCCGTGAAACGGTCGACCTTATGCTCGTTCTATTCCCTTTCGAAAAAGAAATCTACGATCGTTATGGAGTTCCTTGCGAGTTCGTGGGGCATCCTCTCGCGGTTCGTCTCCGGGAAAAGATACGAAAAGAAGCTCCGATCGAAGAACCGGAAGAAAAGATTCATCTTCACGCGACCGTCACATTGATGCCCGGATCAAGAAGCGGAGAAATTAGAAGAATCTTAAACGATCTTTTGGAAACCGCCGGACAACTTTCGGAGCACTACGAATCGGAAAAAAAGAAAGTCCGCTTCTTACTCCCCAATATCAATCAAAAAGAAGAATTGTATATTCTCGAACAGATCGAACTCGCAAAGACAAAGTATTCCCACTTAAAAATCGAATATCTTTTTGACCGATCCCTAAGAGCGATCGAAGCATCGGATTTGGTCCTCGTAACTTCGGGGACTGCAACATTGGAAGTCGCCTACTTCGAAAAACCGATGGTGATTCTCTATAAAGTGAGTATGTTCACCTATGCGATCGGGTCCTTCTTCATCCGAACTCCCAATATCGGGCTCGTAAATATATTATCCGGAAAAGAAATTTGCAGAGAATTGGTACAAGCAGAATGTACTCCGGTTCATATCGTTGCGGAATCGATCGATCTTCTTGAAAACAAAAAATATCGAAACAAGGCGATCGAAGAAATCCGAAAGGTGAAAGAATCTCTTGGCAGTGAAAATTCTTCCCGACACGCCGCGAGAGAAATCACAAAACTCATCAAAGGGATTCCGAGAAAATAAACGAGGTCGCATTGATTACAAGGAATCGAATAGATCTCTCAAAAGAATCCTTTTCTCAAATTGATCCCGTATTCTAAATAGGCTTTGAGACAACAGCTCATATTCATCCAACCCTGGCAGTTCATATAAGAACCGTCCAAGGCGGCTTGTGATTCTCTCCAACCGGATTCCCTGATTCTCAATAAAGTTGAATTCTGTCCCAAAGATTCGAAAATCATTTCCACCCGGGTTTTGTACAAGCCGACGCTCAATAAATCTTTTGTACCTTCATAACTTCCTTCGTGAGCATCCCATTCCAGAACAATTTTAGAATTCATCACAACTTCCCTTACAGAGACCGTTGTACCTTCCTCCGATGGGAAATCCGCAAATTTCCATACAACCTCCGTTTCTTCTTTTAAAGGTCCGCTCGCTCCTCCGGTCGTAAAATAACCGCTTAAGTGTTTCGGATCATAGACGGCTTCAAATACTTCCTTTAACGGTTTTTGCACTTTGGTCTGAACCGTAAATTTTAATTCCATACAAATTCCTCTTGCTAATTAAGCTATTTAATATGTTATATTATTACAACATGTTTACGAATGACAAGCAAGATCCCGTTTTTAAAGCTCTGGCTGATTCAAAAAGAAGAAAAATTTTGGATCTTTTAGAAGAATCTCCGATGACCACAGGGGAAATCTGCGCTCATTTCGAACCTTTGGATCGATGTACGGTTCTACAACATCTCAAAATTCTGGAGGTCTCCGGGCTTCTCATCGTAAAAAGAGAGGGACGGATTCGGTGGAATTATTTAGACTCAGTTCCCATACAGGAGATCTACAATCGGTGGATTCGAAAGTATGCCGTGCCTTCGGTGGAAAGATTGACGAGCTGGAAAAAAGAGCTGGAAACATCCCCGCAAAGAGCTGAGAAAAAAGTTCGAAAATCCGTTCCGAAAAATTCTTTGAGGAGAATTCGTCAGAAGAATCGAAGCTTGCGCTAAAGAAGTAAACCAAAGAAAAGGTGGACCTCTCTCATCGACCTACGACTCCAATCGGAGAACGAATTTTACAAAGACGTAAACTTCCTGGCTGTTTTTCGGGTAAATCGAAGACTAACGTGTTGCGTTTTCCGAAGAGATTCTTTTTAATACGACCAGATCTTCTCCCCAGAGTCCCTGCCATGTATTCGTTTTGAGCTCCCGAAAAAGAAAATAACCGCTCGGTGTTTCTTCTCCTCTTTTTCTGAGTTGAAGCCCTTCACCGTCCTCCATAAGGAACAATTTTGTCTCTTTTTCTTCTTCCAAGAGAACCGCTTCCTTTTCACTCAAAAAACGAATCTGGACCAAGGGATGGATCGGAGCGACTCTCCACGTTCCGATCAGATCGACTTTGACGGAAGACTTTTGACCCGATTCTTTATTGTTCGATCCGAAAAAGGAAATATAAATTCCAAAGCACAAAAGGATCGCGAGCAAGAGCCCGGAAGAAATTAGAATTATCTGTCTCCGATTGATTCCAGTTTGCATTCCCCTGCTTCCTCCCTAAATTTTCGACTGATAAAAGCTTCGTTGAGTTTTCCGTTCGCGCTGATTCGGATTCGATTTTGTTCCACTGCGCCGTAACCGGTAAGATCAGCGGATTCATTCTTCCAAAAAATATTTCTATAGTACGATAAAGTCGGTAGAAGATTCAGCTCGTAACCGAAATCGAATGGTTCTCTCAAATTCAAAGGAAGTGAACGTTTGTCCTGAAATCGGGAGCGATTGAAACTCACGTTATGCAAAACATTTAAAGAATTATGTAGAGCGAGAAAATCGTCTCCAAAAAGACGAATCGTAGTGTCCGAAGTAACCGATTCCGGAATGATCCAGGATCCGCAAAAACCGCTCACGGGTTCTTCCCAGGGCATATCCGTCGCCTTAACTCTGAAATCCATATACGGATTGTCTTGACCGAAGGTGAAATTCGCGAATCCTTCCAAATAAGGTACGTCGTTTTGATATCCTTTCAAATCCAATCTGGAAAAGAACGGAACGATTTTTCCGTCGAGCGTAACCCTTCCCAAATCCTTTTCCTTAAAACGAAAAGACTTGAGCTTCCAGTGAATCGTCGCCGTAAAAAACTCCATTAGATATTTGTAAAATGGAGTTCGGGTCCATCGAATTTCTGGGATAAGTTTTTCCTGCCTGGTTCGAATATCCGTCCGAATCCAATTCTTCCACGAATGATAAATCGGAAGAAAGTTTTTTACCGAGATTCGAGCCAACTCCAAATCCCATTTCCAATCGTTGTAAAAAGGATAGAAAAACGCACCGTTCGCGCGCGGAGATTTTTTCCAACCGGTCTTTCCATGAATCGACATTGCCAGAGTTTCTTGGAACAGATCCCCTTTCGCGTTCAGCTCCAATAGATTTCCGGGAAGAACGTTCGCAACCACCTGATCAAAACGAATCTCTAAAAAAGGATCCTTCCAGCGAAATCCCAGAAGACTCAAAGAAACGTTGCTCCGGATCCAATCGTTATAATTTCCGGTTTCTTCCCATTTTCCTTTTAGGTTCAGTTGACCTTCCAGAATCTCCAAATCTCCGGGAAGTTGAAAGACGGATTTAAGTTCTTGAATATTCTTCCAATCGGCAAAGATTTCCCAAGTGGAAAGTTTTTTCGGATTGATTCCGTACGTTACTCGAAACACGTTCTCTTCTTTTGTAAACGTATGGATTTGTTTTTCTCCCGTCTCATCAAGTTTAAGATCCATCTCGTGTAAGAGGTCTGCGTCTTTTAGATCGGGTATTCTCAACCCCAAAGGAAGCTCCTGCTGAATTTTACCCGATACGTTCGTAAAATGATTCTTACCCGTCACGGAAAGTTTTTTTCCGTTGAGAAGAATTTCGTATTCTCCGGAGATTTTTCCCGAGGTCAGAAGAATTTTTCCGAACAAAGAGTAAAGCCCGCGGATCTTTTCAGCCTTCACATTCTGAAAACGGAATATACTTTTGGATTCTTCGGAGTTAAATTTAGTCTCGAAGGTTCCTTGTATAAAACGGGAATAAGGTAACGGAAACAAGGAATCGCTTACCTTTACGATAACGCCTTCGGGTTGTTTGGTGATGACGATATCGATCCCCTTGATCGCGTTTAATACTTCGTCTCCGCCCTTGGAGATCGTAATCGTCGTATTGATCAATCTAATTTCGGGAATGTTTATCTTCTGCACGTAACCGATCAATTCTCCTGCGATCGCGTCCTGAAGATCGAGATTGAGGGAAGAATCTTTGACCACGATTCCTTTGATATAGGGTTGTCCTTTCCACAAACCGCCGAGACGAAATTGTATTTTGTTCGTTCTGAATAGAATATGATTGAGCGCGAAGTCCTCTTCAGAGGAGATTCTAAAGTCCTCGAAGACGACAGCGTTTGGGAAGTCGTATTCGACGACTCCGAGTGTTACGGCGCGCCCAAGTTCCTGATTGATAAAATTGCGAGAGAGTTCTTTGAGACCTCTTAGATCCAAAAGACGCGTTCTCACGTAATAACCAACCGATTCGACGACAATCGCGTGAATGCTCAAAAGTAAAATGAATGTGATGAGGATAAATTTGATTCTTCTATTTTCTCTTAAGAAAACAAAGAAGGAACCGAGAAAACGAAGGAAGTCACCGGGAGCCAAGGACTTCGCCTTTTGCCAAACCCGGTTTATAAAAGTTCTATTGAGTAAGGAACGGATTATCTTGGAAGAACCTGAGAAAGTTTTTCCTGGATCTCTTTCAGAGCCGGACTTTCCGGAAATTTCTGAAGACCCTCTTCCAGAACGATCTGGCATCTCTTGAATTCCTTGATTCTCATAAAGCTGTTGGCAACCGTCTCATAGAAAAGAATGTCTTTTTCAAAATCCTTTTCTCTGGAAGCGCGGCCTAAAATTCCAAGAGCAAGACCGTATTTTTCTTCTTGGTAAAGAGCTTTCGCATACATCTTTCTGCGAGTTGTGGATTCGTAATTTTTATCCACGGTTTCCGATTTTCTGAAATGAACGATCGCATTCTCCGTGTCGTTGATTCCCAGATAAGCGGTCCCTAAGTAATGATCCAAGTGTTCCAGACCCTTTCCTTCTTTCGAATTTTGGATCTCTTTTAAAACGATCGATGCTTCTTTATAAGATTCAATCTGCAGGAGAAGTTTTGCCTTTTCCATCAAGAGAGAAGAACGTTTCTTTTCGTCCAAAGGCGTGGTGGAAAGTTGGGAATCGATTCCCTGAATTTTCGCGCGGACGGCCGATTCTTGCGAAACGCCTGGATCCACGGATTTCTGACCGCTTGCACAGGCGGTAAAAACAAGTATTGTTACCAGAGTCAGTATTTTTTTATCTAAAGCCATTCTACGATCCTGTTTTCAATTTTTCCAGCTCAGCGAAGAAGTCTGCCGTTTCTTGCTCTCTGGATTCTTCGTTGGAAACCCAGTCCAAAGTCTCCGGATCGATTTCCGCCAAGAACCGGGAGGCCTGGGTAGCCATTTGCTCCCCAAACTTGCGCCGATTTGCGGCCCCTGTCAAGCATAAATGCTTCCTCGCGCGGGTCATAGCCACGTAGAGAAGGCGTCTTTCCTCGTCTACGGAAGATTCTTCCGTTAGCACTCGAGAGTTAGGAAGAATTCCCTCTTCCAGTCCTGGGACATAAACCGAATCGAATTCGAGCCCCTTTGACTGATGAATTGTGAGGAGTTGTACCCGATTGTCCTCCTTGTCATCATCGGAGGGAGTTTCGTCCTCCATAAGAAGATTCAGACGATTGATAAAATCAAAAAGGGTCGGCTTTTCTGGAGAATCATGATTCTCCTCAAAATAGGACATCATGTTTACGAGTTCGGAAAGATTGAAGGTTCGGGCTTTCGCGATCTTCTCATCCTTCTCTTCGAGAAGAATTTCTTTTTCGATTCCGACTTCCTGGATGAATTCACGAAAGGCGAGATACATCTTCGGCATCGTAGCGAATTTCTTTTTGGTTCGTTCGATAAGATTTACGAAATTATAAATTTCAGACTGGATTTTTTTTTGTAATCCGGGAATAAAATCGGGAGACTCGCAGACTCGAAAAAGAATCTCATATAAGGATTCTTTCATATGTCCCGCTTTTTCGTGAATCAGAGAGATACTTCCGGGTCCGATGCCTCGTTTCGGATAGTTCAAAACACGGAGAAGAGATGCGTCGTCTCTTGTGTTTGCGATGAGGCGGATATAGGAAATCATATCCCGAACTTCCTTACGATCGAAGAAGTTATATCCACCGATGAGCTTATAAGGAATCGATCTGCTTCTGAGTTCTTCCTCGAAAGGTCTTGTCTGAAAATTCGTTCGGAAGAGAATCGCGATCTGGCTTCCTACTCTTGCGTCCTTGATGATCTCTTCTCGGATACAGTCGACGACATAGGCGGCTTCGTCCTTTTCGTCCATTCTTTCTATATAACGGATCTTTCGACCTCCCGGAATGGAGGAAAAAAGCTCCTTTGATCTTCTCGAAAGATTGTTTTTGATAAGCGAATTCGCTCCGCGGATGATGACCTGTGTTGAACGATAATTCTCCAGAAGACGCACAACGTTGCTTTCCGGAAAATCCTGTTCGAAATTGAGAATCAGACTGAGATCGGATCCTCGGAAGGCATAAATCGACTGATCATCGTCCCCTACCACGCAGAGATTTCGATTCTCCCCCATGAGGGCCCTTAAAAAGACATACTGAGTTTGGTTGGTATCCTGGAACTCATCCACCATGAAGTATTGAAACTTCTTATGATATTCTTCTCGGACCTCCGGAAATTCCTTCAATAAAACTCCTGGTAGAAGAATGAGGTCGTCGAAGTCCAAGGAATTTTGTTCTTTGAGCGAGGTCTGATAACTATCAAAGATGAGATTCGCGATTTGATCCGATTCCACAAGCGAAGAATCCAGATATTCCCTGTAACTTGGACCCGAGTTTTTGATTCGGGAAATTTTCCCGAGGATTTCGGAAACCTTCGTTTTTTTGAGTTCGACTTTATTAGCAATCAATAATGTAGTTACGAACCCTTCCTGATCGTTTTGATTCAGGAGAAGAAAGGGATGTTTGTATCCGATCAGTCCGATATGTTTTTTGAGAATGTTGAGGCCGAGGGAATGAAAGGTGGAAAGAACGATTCCTTTTAATTTCTGTCTCGGAATCATCTTCCGAACCCGTTCTTCCATTTCTCTTGCGCTCTTATTGGTAAAAGAGAGCGCAACGATCTTTCCGGCGGAAACTCCCGCGTTCTCGATCAAATGTGCGATTCGATTGGAGATAACGCGGGTTTTTCCGGATCCGGCACCGGCAAATATAAGAATCGGGCCGTCTACGTGGCGGACGGCTTTTTCCTGTTCAGGATTGAGCTTCATGGGACATGTGACATAATTAGAGCGGGAAAGATTCTGTCAATCCTGTACACTGAGAATTGCAAAAACGATCGAAAGAATCGGAGTTCCGACCCTCACTTTTCGAGGGATTTCTCTCTTGGAGAAAAAGAAGGCTCCGAAAAGAATGGAGGGAAGATGAGACCGTTTTCACCGGAAAAACAAGACCAACGGAAGCCTTGTCGGAATTCCGACGTCCTCCGTAAAACGCGCGGACCCCACCCGGATTTGGGTGGAGGGGAGCGGAGGTGGGAAAACTCGGGACATTTTTCTATATCAGAAAAACGTAATCTTGCAAGTAAAAAGTTTCTTCTCCTCTTTCGTAGGAACTCCTACAAAAATCCGGCTTTTCGTGTTTCTCATGGGAGCCCTCTTCTGAGTTCTACTTCCTTAAAGGCGAAAGAATCGGATTCTTCTAAAGAGGCCGTTTGTTTCCGATGAAAAATCCGTCGGAATTACGACGCTCTCCCGTGAAGATCGCGCGCCCCACCCTGACCTTGGGTGGAGGGGAGCGGTGGTGGGAAAACTCGGGAGAATTTCCTTTATCAGAAATCTCTAATAATACAATGAAAAATTTTTCCACCTCTCTTCGTAGGAACTCCTACAAAAATCCGTTCCTGACTCGTTCCCATTTTCCTCTTGAATTATTAAACGTAAGCATTCTTCCGCGTCGAGAAAACGAGAACTTTGCCGACTCTGTGCACTCTTTTCTAAGAATGATTTGGCAAAAAATTTCGGCAAATTCTTCCCTCTCAATAAACTGAAATGATATCAAAGAAAACGAACGCCTCCTCAACATCGTCGAAACTTCGACAATCCACGGTGATGTCCCGCATTCTCGTGAACCGACACTGGGCTCTTTTGAAATTTCCGTTGAGATCCGTCCATCAGAAAAACATTCTATTCTTAAGTTCGAACTCAGAACAAGAAACCATTTCGGAATTCCAACCTCGCAAAGCATTCCAAAAAAGTGGGAACCAATGAAACCCTTCCACCCCGAATCCTATGATCCCTTCTCCCATCTCTGGTCCAAAGCAAATCGAAAAGATTTGATACAGACTCCGATTTTCAAACTTGTTTCCTGGCACACCACTTCTCCGGATCAGAAGGTTTCAAAAGACTTCTTTCATCTGGAATCTCTCGATTGGGTGAACGTAATCGCGCTTACACCGGAAAACAAGATTCTTCTCATCGATCAATATCGACACGGAATCCATCGTTTCAGTTTGGAAATCCCCGGAGGAATCGCGGAAAAGGCGACGCTCTTGGAATCCGCTCAAGCAGAACTCGTGGAAGAAACGGGTTACGTCTCGGAAGATTGGGAATACCTCGGTAAGGTAACAGGCAATCCGGCGATCTTAAACAACTGGTGTCATACTTTCGTCGCGAAAAACGTTCATAAACTTTACGACCAAGATCTGGACGATAGCGAACAAATCGAAATCTTTGAAACACCGCTTGAGAATATTCCGAATCTCATTTCTGAAAATATCCTTCATCACGGGATGATGGTCGCCGCAATGGGCATGTATTTTATCAAACATCCACTTAAGAACTAAACGATGACACAAACTCTAAAAAAACACGATCCCTTTCAAGCTCTCAAAGTCGCCGACTACCGTTCCTTTCTCCTCGGTAAGTTTATGGTGACTCTTTCGATCAGCATCCAAACGACCGTCGTCGGCTGGCAGATGTATCACCTCACCGGAAGTAATCTTCACGTTGGATTTATCGGCCTTACCGAAGCGATTCCTTCGATCACGATGGCTTTGTTTTCCGGTCTCATCATCGATTCCTTTCCAAGAAAAAGAATCGTTTCTTCCGCTCTGGGACTTCTTTCCATCTGTTCCCTTCTTCTTCTTATATTAGTAGTTCCTAATATGGAATGGATTTTACGAGACTTCGGAGTTTATCCGATCTATGGAGTGATCTTTCTTTCGGGAATCGCAAGGGGATTTCTCAATCCAGCGACCGCGGCATTTCAAACACAACTCGTGGATAAAGAAACCTTTCCGAACGCCGCGACTTGGAGTGGAATTGCTTGGCAGACCTCTCTTGTTCTCGGTCCTCTCACCGGAGGGATGTTGATCGTCCTCGGTCTTTACATCGCTTATTCGGTAGATCTTCTCCTTATGAGTTCCGGATTTTTGATGATGCTTCTTGTAAAAAGCAAACCGGTCCCCGAAAAACCTGAAATCGGAGAAACGATTTGGGAGAGCCTTAGCTCCGGTTGGAAATTTGTTTCCAGTCATCAGATCATTCTCGGTGCGATTTCTCTGGATCTTTTTGCCGTTCTCTTCGGAGGCGCTGTCGCGCTTCTTCCATCGTTTACCGAAAAAATCTTAGGTCAAAGTCCGGAGATCTTCGGAATGCTCCGCTCCGCACAAGGAGTCGGCGCCGTCTTGTGCGCCTTCTTCATCGCGGCAAGACCTCCGAAAAAAAATTCCGGCTGGATTCTTCTTTCCTGTGTTTTTGGTTTCGGAATTTGTATCGTTCTTTTCGGTTTTTCTACGGATTGGAGAATTGCGTTTCTTTGTCTCATGGCCGCTGGCGCCTTTGACATGGTAAGCGTCGTGATCCGCCATACCATCGTGCAGATGCACACTCCGGATCATATGAGAGGAAGAGTATCTGCCGTGAATCATATCTTCATCGGTTCCTCTAACGAGATAGGAGAATTCGAATCCGGCGTGACCGCAGAATGGTTGGGAATTCGCAGATCCATCGTCGCAGGCGGCGCGCTCACTCTTCTCACGGTCGGTTTTGTAGGAGCGATCGCTCCTCGACTTCGGAAGATGGAACTCAAAGATATCATGTAAAGGAAGAAGAATAGAATGGATGCTCCCAACATACTCACACAAACAGAAGCCCTTGAAAGAGCGAACCTTGTTAATCAAGTAAGCTACTCCATTCATTTGGATTTGAAAGCCGGATCTCCCACCTATCAAGGAGAGACAAAAATTCTATTCTTCTATACGGGCAAAGGAAAAGGAAAACTCAAGATCGATTTTGTCACAAAGAAGATCGAAGTGTTCTTGTTAAACGGAAAAGAATACTCCGGCTATACAAAGACGGATTCTTCTCTCGATCTTCCCGGCGATTCTCTCAAGTCCGGAAAAAACGAAATTAAGATCAAATATACGAACGAATACAATCATAGCGGCTCCGGCTTTCATCAATTTCAAGATCCTGCGGACGGTTCGGAATATCTTCACACGGATTTCGAACCGTTCGAAGCGCATCGAATGTTTCCCTGCTTCGATCAACCCGATCTCAAAGCAACGTACGAACTTTCTCTGAGCGGACCGAAGGATTGGAAATACATTCATAACACTCTTGCTTCCAAGGAAGAAATCAAAGAAGGAAGAATAGAAATTCAATTCCAAAAAACCGCTTTATTTTCCACGTACTTGTTTGCCTTGATCGTCGGGCCGTACGAAGTCTGGGAAGACAAATACAAAAACATTCCTCTCAGAATTCTTTGTAGAAAATCTCTTTCGAAGTTTATGGACGCAGAGAACATCTTTGCGATCACAAAAGAATCCTTCGCATTCTTAGAATCCTATTTCGAAGTTCCCTATCCGTACGGAAAATACGATCAGATCTTCGTTCCCGAATTCAATATGGGCGCGATGGAAAACGTCGGCGCGGTCACTTTTTCCGAGCACTACATATTCAGAAGTCCGAGAATCTATTCCGAATATCTCGGAAGAGCCAATACGATCTACCACGAAATGGTTCATATGTGGTTCGGAAATCTTGTAACGATGAAATGGTGGAATGATCTCTGGTTAAACGAAAGTTTCGCGGACTATCTCTCCTATTACGCGATGTCGCAAGGAAAACTTTTCCCGGACGCACTCGAACATTTTTACGTAAGAGAAGAATGGGCATACAGAGAAGATCAGTTATCCACGACTCATCCGATCGCGGGCACTGCGGAAAATACGTTAGACGCCATCAGCAACTTCGACGGAATCTCCTATTCAAAAGGCGCCTCGGTCCTTCGCCAGTTGATGTATTACATCGGAGAAGAATCCTTTCGAAAGGCGATGCGGAAATACTTTCAAAAATTTGCGAATTCCAATACGGTTCAGAACGATTTTTTAGACACAATGTCCGAGACATCCGGAATCGACATCCGGGGTTGGAGCAAAGAATGGCTCGACACAACGGGCGTAAACACGCTCCTCCCGGAATGGAAAGAGGATCATCTTTTGATTCGGCAACTTCCTTCCGAAAAAAACGGCTTATACAGAACTCACGCCCTTGAAGTAACGATATTTTCTCTCAAAGGGGATTCTTTCGAGACCGTCTGGAAGGATAGAATCGTAGTGAAGGGCAAAGAAACGATTCTACCATACAAACACGTTTCAGGAAGTTCCGAAATCGTCGTCCTAAACACGAACGACCACGCTTATGCCAAAACCTATCTTCCGAAGGATTCTATCGTCTTACTAAAGACTTCGCTTAACAAATTAAAGGATAGATTTTCAAGAAGAATTCTCTGGGGTTCCCTGTGGCAAATGACGCGTGACGCGGAAATTTCACCGAAGGACTTTTTGGAAATTGTCTTTTCGCAGGGAATCAAAGAGGAAGACCTTTCCGTTAGGAGCAGTCATATTCTTACGAAAGCCTCATCTATCGCCGCGAGTTATCTAAAAAAAGAGAACAGAGAAGAATGGTCTACAAAACTCAACGAACTCGCGAAAAAAGGAATTTTAGATCCTGAGACGAAGGACGAGGAAAAAATAGTCTGGTATCGAATTCTGGAAGGGACGTCCCGTAACCAAAATCAGTTGAATTATTTGCGTGATCTCTTAGACGGAAACGTAAAGATCCCGGGAATCAAAATCGACCAAGAAAGAAGATGGAGCATTCTGACCAGACTTTCCGCGTTCGGTATCAAAGACGCGTTAGATCTCATTGAAAAGGAATTGAAGACGGATACTTCCGATCTCGGAACCAAAAAGGCATACGGAGCCAAGGTGGCGTTTCCGAATGCAGGCACGAAAGAAGATGCTTGGAAAGAATTCAACGACCCGAAAACGAAATTTTCAACGGATATGCTCCGCTACGGGATGCGGGGATTTTACTGGGACCACCAGGAAGATATCCTAAAAATCTACGAAGAGAAATACTTTCAGCATGTGATCAAGATTTACAAGGAAAGAGATTCTCATTTCTCCAGCGCGTTTGGAAACATTTTATTTCCAAACGTGGAGCCGAATCAAGATCTTGTAGATAGAACAAATCGGTTCCTAAAAGAGGAAAAAGAAATTCCGGCACTTTTGAAAAAAGACCTCAAACAGCACAGAGATGATTTGGAGAGAACCGTTAAAATTCTTTCCAAACAATAAGCGAAGCATTCTTTCGAGAGTATATTCAGGAATTAGAATTCTTAGAATGAATTTTTTCGAAGGGACGTTTTCTATTTTTGGAACGCGTTGTTAGGCGGCGTCTCAATGTCGCCGGCGTTCCTGCGAAGATTTAGAACGAGACAGACCTCATCTTGACAAAAACTTCCTTGAGATAATCGGAAAGTCGCAGTGAAATCCCGGCTCTGTACGCATATGCGGGCGCGCAATAGCGATCATCGAAGATTTTAAAAATTTCGAAAAAGTCAATTTTTCGGAAAAATCCTTCTCCCTCCCTCAATTCTACCACTTTAACAGTGGATTCTTTTTTCAAAAATAACCCTCGATTCCGAAAAAAACGTGGCAAGGCACTAACGGAACAAACGTAAGCAATTAGGAAATAAAAACTTTCTACGGAGAATCAAATGTTGGAAAGAACACAAAGAGTCCAAAACCGAGAATCAAATAGACGAAATGTCTTCCGTCTTATGACGATCATCACAATCACCGTCCTGAGCTTTTCAAATTGCAAAAAGGACGGCAAAGATGAAAATACCAATCTTGCCCTCCTACTCTTAAATCAACTCAATGCCCCCGTATTATCGACCCGCCTTACGGATTCGAAACTGCTTCAAGTATCCGCAAGCTCGCTCACTTCCGCTCCCGGTGCCTCCTCCAATTTTTTAGTTTCAAATTCACGTCTTCAAGGAGTGTATTTTGGAGAACTGGAAATCTTTGCTTACGATTATCGTCCAGGCGAAACGAATCAAGAAGGCAATTTTGGAAGCGGACGCGATTGGAGTCACTGGGCCATTGCTCCGAGCGGCTACGAAGAATCCAGGAAGATCGTGCTCAAAGCAGGCGAACAAATCAACCCGGAATGGTATCCGGCTTCCCGTCGCCAAAGAATGACAACGGGTAGAGACTTTGAAATCGACGCCTTTGAAATCGCGATGTTCGATACCGGAATCGTATATAACAACGAATTCTACGGAGAATACTACTACAATGAAGGGGGCTCAACCAAAGAAGTCGAACCTTTGACTAAGTATCCGGAATGGTCAGGAATTCCAAAACATAGAGTATGGCCTACGTTCAGCGGATTCACTTCTCCATACAACATCGTGAGTGTGATCTTTGTCCGTAGCGACATCCTCACCGGCGCGGCAAATGTTCAAATTCAATGGAATCAAGAAAATACGTTTCCTTCCATCGGTAGCACGAGCCGTGTCCTAACTTCGGAGGAATCGAATTTTATACTATCTCTCGTGGAACATGGAACAAAACGAAGATTCTATTTGAATTTAGTTCTGGTTCCGTACGACGGACCTTATACGTTCACATTCGACGGAGAAAGCGATGAATCGAAGAAAAAATACGCTTGGCAGAATTATGAAATAAATGTCAGCTTTGATCTCGGTAACGGACTCGATACAAACCCGGCAAACACCGATTTAAGCATACCGAAAATCCTCTTCGGCGCCGACGCACGGAACGTTCCTTTAGGATTAAAAATGGAACTAAGAAGAAAAGATTAAGAATCGAACGTGGTGAAGCCCGGAATCTCTCCCGGGCTTCACATAGAATACTTTTTGAATGTTTTTTAGACGGCGCTTCGAACCGTTTCTGAATTTGAATTCCCGTAGTATTTTTTCTTCCAATCTTCCAATCTCCAGTCCATAATCTTATACCAGAGAGGCGGAATCAAAGCAACCAGAACCATCACTTCGTAACCGTAAGGAAGTTGCGGACTTTCTTCGAAATGTCTCAATGCCGAATAACGTCTTCCAGCGTTCGCGTGATGATCGGAGTGTCTCTGAAGTTGAAAAAGAAACGCGTTACTTACCGCAAAATTCTGATTCCACGAATGAATCGGTAAAACTTTCTCAAACTTTCCAGGTGCAATTTCTTTCCTCTGAAGTCCGTAGTGTTCTATATAATTCACTACCTCTAAAAGGGAGAATGCGATAAAACTCTGAGCGAAAAAGAATGCCGGCACTTCCCAGGAAAATCTACCGGTATAAAAAGTCAGTCCCGCTGTCACGATCCCTATAAACAAAAGTGGAATTACCGTCGACGAAATCATCTCATTCTCCAGAGACCAAGAAGACTTTCCTAGTTTGGAAAGTCGTTTTTCTTCCAACTTCCAAGCTGAGAAATAAGAACCGAAGACGGTTCTTGGATAAAATTTATAAAAGGATTCTCCTTTCCTGGAAGACGCGGGATCCTCGTGTGTCGAAACGTTTACGTGATGTCCTCGGTTGTGCTCGATAAAAAAATGCATATAACAGACGGTCATGAGAATGAATTTCGAATACCATTGTTCTATCTTCTTACTCTTATGACCCAGCTCATGAGCGACCGTGATTCCGATTCCTCCCGCATTGATTCCGATCGCGAGCACGAATCCGAACCACTCCAATCCAGTCAGTTCTTTGGTCTGAATCTCATAGAGCGCCCAAATCACCAAAGCGATCTGAACCCATGCCCAAACATAAGTCAGAAATCGAAAATAGAATTCATTTTGTAAGGACGGAACCTCTTCTTCGACCGGATTGGACGGATCCGCTCCGACCAGAACATCCAGAATCGGAAGAACGCCGAATACGATCGCGAAGGTAAGAAAATTATACGCTCCGCCTAAATAAAAACCCAGCACCGCAAAAGCCGGAACCAAAAAACATACAATGAACGAGTAACGTTTCAAATTGGTCATATCACTTCTCTCCCTATCATCTTTGATCGCTCGAATGGATCTTCATTCATTCCCGATCTTTTTAAATTCCATAAACAAACCGCCTGTCAGAAACGGAGCGAAGACCCGAACGATCTCGAATGTTTTTTCAAAATCGACCGTTCCTTGATCCATCATTCTTTGAAAGATCGTCCCGATCAGAACGCTAAAGAATAGATTCTCCATTTCAGGATTTCTTAAATCGAGATGGCTTTCGATTGCGCTACGAAAAATCGAAGAACAATCTTTTAAGATCGCTTTCGCGGGTTCCGAATCTTCTCTTCTGTAAAGATCACAGGCGAGCAGGATCAAATCGCGAAAATGCCCTTCCCTTTCCCTCACAAATTCAAAGAGCAGTTCGAGTTTTTCCGAGACCGACTTTTCACGGTTTCGATCCCGGATATCTACCAACTGCTTGGCGTCTTCCCGAACCACCCACTTGGCCATTTCCTCGAATAACACCTCTTTCGTCGGGAAATAATGATACAATGATCCGGTGGATACTCGAAGTTCCTTGGAAATCTCTCTCATCGTTACCATCGCATAACCCCGCTTTGCAAAAAGACCCAAACAGCGGGTAAGAATGGAAATCCGGTAAACTTCGTGATCCACAATTTTCGGCACAATTTTTCCTAATTTCGAACAAACGTTTTTATAGAACAACAGTTATTATATAAAATAAAATGGAAGAAAACAAGAAAAAAAACGAAAGAACTTTGCTTTTTTCGGAATTTACGGATCAAAACATAGCTCTGGCTGACATTCTAGCAGGTTTTTTTCGAAAAACTCTTGAATCGATCGCAAAAAGTTACAAATCAGAATGTTTGGAAACAAGGAAGTGTGCGCCCAAATCGACAAGATTCGCTCGTTGCGATTTTCTTTGGTTGTAAATCTTCGAAGGAAAGATTCAAAGGAAAAAGCCCGCCTTTCAAGAAAGAACCGTAAACTGTTTTTATCCGCAAAGAGGTCTGCGATTCGCCAAAATTTGCGAGAATCGAATTTGTAAAAAGTCCAAATAAAAAAGAATGAAATGAAAATCCGCAGTCAAACTTCAATAGCAAAACGGAATTCAGAATGACTGAACAAAATCTTGGGCTTTACGAAACACTCTCCAAAATCAAACCGCTGAAAACATATACTTCCAAAATCTTATTAGTCGCCTTTTTAGGAACTCACGTGCCTTTGATTACGTTACTCGCCTATTACGTGATCAACACCGGTTACGACGTGAGGATGATCATACAGACGTTGCTCCTCGCTCTCATCGCGACGCTCGCCGGAACGGGTGCGACTCTGTACGCGCTTCATAAACTTTTGGCTCCGGTTACACTCACGTCTCTCTGTCTTAAAAAATACTTGAACGAAAAAATTCTTCCAAACCTTCCCATCGATTATACGGACGAAGCGGGAACTTTAATGGCGGGCACAACCCTTACGGTTCGTAAATTGGATGAAGTCATCAATTATCTTTCCAATTACGATCCGGTCACAAGCCTCCCAAACAAGGATTCTTTCGTGGAAAAAATTCATTCTGAAATCAAGAGCGCGAACTCAGGAAGTCTCGCGATCGTTTCTTTCGGAATATACAAGTGGAAAGATATTAAGAATACGTTCGGCAATCATGCATCTGATATGTTTCTAAGATTTGTGAGTAAACGTCTTTCCGATCTTTCGAACGGCTCCATTCTTCTTGGTAGAACCGGTGAAAGTGAATTTTCAATTCTTTTTCCAGCTTCGAAAAACGTTGAAAGCGAAACGGAAACGAAAGTCGCGGAAATTTTAGAAAACTTCAAACAGCCGATTCCTATCGCCGGTGAGGAAATTTATCCAAACCTGAAAGCGGGAATCTCCTTATTTCCGATCGATGGAATATCTGCGGAACAATTGCTCTGGAAATCGGAAGCGGCTCTTCAAGGAAGCCTTGCGTTAGATAGAGACTTCGGTTTTTTTACTTCCGAATTGAACGACAAGCTCAAAGAGAAGCTCACGCTCGAAAAAGAATTGAGAGACGCTCTTTCCAAGGATCAATTTTTGGTCGTTTATCAACCGAAAGTGAATTTAAAAACGGGTCAGATTGTGGGAATGGAAGCACTCGTTCGCTGGAAACATCCAAATCTTGGACTTGTCTCCCCTCTTCAATTCATTCCCTTGGCTGAAGAAACTGGCTTGATTATTCCTCTCGGAGAATTGGTTCTTCGGAAAGCCTGCGACGATCTTCAGGATTGGAAAAAAAGAGGCAATCCGGCTTTTCGAGTTTCCGTAAATCTTTCCCCGATTCAGTTTCGAAAAAAATTCTTAACGGAAACCATTTTAAGAATATTAGAAGAAACGAATACAGATCCTCAAGAATTGGAATTGGAAATCACCGAAAGCGCCCTCGCCGGAGATCCTAACCTGACTCTCGACGTTCTGAATTCTCTTCATCGATCCGGAATTACACTTTCCCTAGACGACTTTGGTACGGGTTATTCTTCCTTAAGTTCCTTGAGTCAATATCCGATCCACACCTTAAAGATAGATCAATCCTTTGTGAGAGGACTTTCAACCGATTCTTCGAGTGAATCGATCGTTCGAACCATTCTTGCCCTCGCCGAAAGCCTAAGTTTAACCACGGTCGCCGAAGGAATCGAATCGGAGGAACAAAGACGACTCCTAACCGCACAAGGATGCGAAATGGGCCAAGGCTTTTTATTTTCTAAGCCTCTTTCGATCACGGACTTGGAATTTTTATCCAAAAAAGAATAAGAATAAACTGTCAAATCGATCGATTTAACCAGTGCTTACCACATTCTTCAATTTATACTCATAGATTCAGAAATTTTGATTAGAGAAAATACGGGGACAAAGGAAAAACTCCTTTTTTGACGCATTCTCTTGAATAATCAAGTCCGCATATTTCATCTCAATGTTGATACAACTTTAATTTTTACTAATATTCCATACAACCAAACCGAAATGAAATGAATTCAATCTACCGTCCTTACAACTAAATCTTTAACACGATTGTAACAATTCCTCTGATTTTCGTCTTGTATGAAACTATACGAATGAGATGCGGTACTCATTCCAGAAGGAAAATGATTACAAAATGATTACAAGAGCATCTTTCATCCTTATATTCTTCTCATTCTTCTCATCTACGGCAATGTTTGCAGATACGGTCAAAAATATTAAAACGAACGAAGTGATAGAGAATGTCAAAACGTCCGAAAACGACCAAGGCATTATCGTTGAATACGAGGACGGTACAAAACGCGGATTCAAAAAAGATGTCGTTTCTATCGAGAAAAAGGACATCACCTGGGCGAAAGATGAAGAAACCAAAGAGGAAACGAAGGGAGATCGTTTATTTGCTTTTGGTTCCTTAGGTTTCTTATTAATCCTTTTCTTTGCTCTTCCTTAATGGATATAAATGCTCTCTAAAAATAAAATTTCAATATCTACCGAAGATGATCGAATGAACGTTACGGGATTTATATCAGTTTGTAACTCGGGTGTAACGCCTTGCGCGTATTTTTCTTACAAACCTCTTAAGGTTTATTCTCAAGGAGTCATAGGATGAAATCGACTTATTCACAAAGGGTTACGCTATTATTTGTTAGCGCTACTCTACTGCTTTCTTCTTTTGCTAATTGCAAAGAGGACAAGAAAGATAACACTGCTTTGATTGCACTCGCATTACTTGCGGCGGCATCAGGCGAAAACGCGGGAGCGGCCATTTGCGATGGCGCTTCGATCCAAGGTGGAAACACGGCCCTTACCGGAAACATCACTTCAAGTCAAAATTTTGCGGCTTATTCTTCCACTTCTTTGAATGGAATCGTTCGAGTAAAGACCGGTGCCACACTCACTTTCGAAAGAGGTGCAGTCGTATTCGGGACCGCAGGTTCAGCATTAATTATCGAACAGGGAGCTAAAATCGTAACCAAAGGAGACGTTGCCGCTCCAGTTTGTTTTACTTCCTCTAAAACCTCCGGCAACAGAGGTCCAGGTGATTGGGGTGGAATCTTAATCGTTGGTGACGGCGTGGGTTCCAGAGCGGCCGCTCAAAATACCGAAGGTGGAACCGGTCTTCAATATAACAGTGGGGCAAATGATAACGGAACTTCCGGAAGTTTTACTTACACGATCATTGAATTTGCAGGGAACGAAGTTGCACCAGGCGATGAATTAAACGGTCTTTCCATGTATGTAGTAGGAAATGGAACCAGCTTGGATCACGTTCAAATCCACAGACACTTGGATGACGGCGTTGAGGCTTGGGGTGGAGCTTGGACAGGAAAATATCTTCTTATGACCGGTGGAATGGATGATGACTTGGATTTGGATGAAGCCTTTACAGGAAAAGTTCAGTTCGTTATCTCGCACAAATATTCGACTACTTGTGGCGGAACCGCCTCAACGGATCCTCACGGATTTGAAATGGACGGAACACACAGTTCGGGAACCGCGTCTGCAACAGCGAAACTCACGACTAACGTAAAACTTTCTAACTTCACTCTTTTAGGAAAAAGCGTTTCCAATGGCTTTGGCGCAAGATTGAGAGAAGGTCTGCAAGGAAAATTCAGCAATGGATTGATTTACGGATTCCAATCCGGTAACTTCGATTGTGTATTGAATGCTACTGGCGGTGGTCCTGCGACCGCACCAACCTTCGCAAACATCTTAGTTGAAGCGGCAAAGACGAACGGAAACACAGCGGCCTGCACGCTTCCAACTACGGGCTTGACCGCTCTTCCTGTTGTTTCTCTTGGTTCAGGTGACACTGACAATTGTGCTTTTGCAACAAAACCTGATTACCAACCTTCCGGCGAGGCGGCCGCCGCGGCTGGATCAGCACTGACTGCACAATCTTCTGACTCATTTTTTACCGATAACACCACCTTTGGTGGGATGATATCCGGTTCTAATTGGGCTTCCGGTTGGACAGTTTATCGAGCAAGATAAGTAAAAAAAAGAGGATTCTCTGAATCGAGAATCCTCTTGTGATTCTAAAAAATGTCCCAAATCAAATTCAAATCTCTAAATATTATCCTAATTTTTCTTTTATCCTCTTCGAATTTTGAATGTAAAAAAAGCGGACAACGACCGGATTTCGATAAGGAAATCATGGATCCTAAAATCGCATTAGAAATTCAAAAAGACAGAGACCTCCTTCGATCGGAAATAAAAAATTCTTACACATTCTCTAACTCATCAAAATCAGTCGAAGAAGCGCTATCGAAAGCGATCCATGAAATCAGGGATTTTCCTGATAAAGACGACGATCAACTCAAATACTCATGCAGTCCACAAGAGATTAGAAATATATATCTGCCGAACAATATCGATCAGAAGAATATTACCGCAAATTCTAAGATTGAAGACTCAATGTATCTTCTACTAATCAGAAGAAAAGCCGGGATCGATAAAGTTAGACAAAACCTAAGGGGATCCAAAGGACTTCTAAAGATTCTGCCACTTCCGAAACCTTACAATATAAGAAAACTCGCAAATATCAACGGATACGTGATAAGGGAATTCAAAGTTCAAGTGGATCAAAAAACGATCGAGATCGATGAAATTAAACTCATTATAGAACACAAAAATCAATTTAAAGTTTGTACGTACGGAACATGAAAAACAAGACAATCAGTTTATTATTCTTCTTCTCAATCGTAGCAAGTCCGGTTTTCGGACAGGCAACGGGGAAGCTCAAAGGAAAAGTCGTCGATTCAGAATCGGGAGATCCGGTATTCGGAGCAGTGGTAATCGTTCGATCGATCAAAGCGGCGACTCGAAGCGACTTCGACGGAAAATACGAATTAAACCTTCCACCCGGCGAACATACAGTTGAATATCAAATGATCGGCTTTGCGACACAATTCAAGAAGGTTACAATCACCACCGGATCGCAAATCTCGATGAACATCGTGATGGGTGCTCAAGTATTGGATACTGTCGAAGTCAAAGGACGCGGCCTTGAAAATTCCGAATCTGCTTTATTAGCTCTTCAAAGAAAGAGTGGCGTCGTATCAGACGGGATAAGCGAAGAATCCATCAAAAAAAGTCCAGACTCTTCCGCCGGTGACGTACTCAGGAGAGTCACCGGAATTACTCTTGTGGGTGGTAAGTTTATTTTCGTTCGAGGACTTGGAGAAAGATATTCCAATACAATTCTCAACGACTCTTTCATTCCATCGCCGGAACCAGACAAAAGAATCGTTCCTCTGGATTTATTTCCGGCAGGTGTTATCAAGAATATACGAGTCATCAAAACCGCGTCAGCGGAAGATTCCGCTGAATTTTCCGGCGGTATCGTTAAGATTGAAACCAAAGAATATCCGGACAATCTTTTACTTTCGGTTTCCTTAGGTGTCGGAAAAAATACTCAGGTAGCAGGTCACAAATTTAAGACTTTCAACCAAGGGGATACGAATAACGATTTCGGATTGGTGTCAAAAAAACAAGAGCTTCCCGATCTCATCAGTGGATTACCAAAGGTTGTTCCTTTCGTTGAAGGAGACAGGTTCGGTGGAATTCCAAGCAATCTTATGAAAGTCGGCGCTCTATCTTTTAACCAACAATGGTCTCCGAATGAAACGGATTCGCCGTACAACAAATCCTTCAGTGTGTCTGCAGGTAATTCCTTCCGTTCGGAAAAATGGGGACGATTCGGAGTTTTGGCAGGAACAACGTACAACCGAAGCTATAATTACCGGGAAGAGTCAAATGCCCGGTTTCAAGCGAGCAATCCCGTTTCTACTTATTTAAAAGATTATAATATGCTTCGTCCTCTCAATCAGAACAATTTAAAACTCTATACCGAGGAAGTCCTGTGGGGAAACAACCTCAACTTAGCCTACGAGCCCAAGATCGGACAACAATTCTTCATCAAGACGCTTTATTCGGCACAATCGGATAAAACGGTTCGAGAAGGGGAAGGTACGAATTACATCGACAACTTTAATTTCAAATCAACTAATTTGAGTTATGTGAGTAGAACGATCTTTAATAATACCCTGGGCGGGGAACACGAATTAAGGACTTTTAGCGCAAGGCCGCACAAGGTAGAATGGAATCTCAATTACGCTCTTGCTGAAAGGGACGAACCGGATGCAAGGAACCAAGCTTGGTCTCAGGGAGGAAGTGATTTAGCGAATGGATTTAGAAGGCTGGGAAACAACCCGGACGGAACAAGATATTTTTCGACCACTGCAGACACCGTTCGAAGCCAATCGCTTAAGTATGAAATTCCGTTCAGTCAGTGGGACGGACTTCAGAGTAAGTTAAAATTCGGAGTCAGCAATCTCGATCGTTTCAAACATTTCGAGTTTAGGGAATTCGCACAAAGGAACTTTAGCGGAAGCGATAGAGATTACATTTATCCGGTTCCGGGAGAGATTATCTATAACCCGCTCACCTACGCGAACGGGAATAGAAAGATTTTTGAACGAGCTTCCGGAAACAACGCCTATGACGCGACGCAAGCTTTGAAAGCGGCCTTCGTTCAAGCTGAAATTCCGATTATGGCGAAGTTAAAAACCATTTTTGGAGTCCGGTACGAAGACAGTTATCAGAAAACTCAAACTTACGATCTCAAAAACAGCTGGAGCGGTAACAATACTAGTTACGGGTGTAAAACGAATTCGGAGGAAGAGAGACTTTTATTAGTAAGAGCTAATATATGCGACGTTAACAACTTAGGAATCGGAGAACTCAGAACGAAAGATAAACTCCCTTCTGCGAACGTGGCGTGGGAAATTGCAAAGGATATGAATCTCCGTCTCGGATATTCTCAAACTCTCACAAGACCCGATTTGCGAGAGTTATCTCCGTTTGGATTTTCCGCGTATTTTCAGGCGGATAGAATATTCGGTAATGCAAGCCTTCAAAGAACTTACATACACAACTACGACGTTCGATGGGAATATTACCTGACAAATACCGACTACATCGGCGTCGGTGCTTTCTTTAAGAATCTTTCCAACCCGATCGAATTAATTGGCTTACCGGTTGCGGGAAGTGCGAGTTTGGTTTATAAATATGCGAATGCTCAACAAGCGACGATCAGAGGGATCGAATTGGATTATCGCAAAGAATTGTTATGGTGGTTACGAGTAGAAACGAACGTCTTCTTTATCAAATCGAGAGTGGACGTAATCGACGCAAATATCTACGGTTTTATTGCGACAGGACAAGTGGACCCCACCTCAACGTATGCGGCGTATGCACCTACCACGCTGAACCGTCCGTTACAAGGGCAGTCCGACTTCGTTGCAAACCTTAGAATCGACGTATTCACTACTAAAAGTAAAAAGCACAATATCGGATTCTATTATAACTATTTCAGCGATAGAATCGCTCTCGTTGGGTCGGATGGAGTTCCGAACGCGATTCAAAAAGGGACCGGAACTTCGGATATTGTATATACTTACAAGCACAATGATCGTTTGGATTTTAGATCTTCCGTTCGAAACGTAATGAACAGTCAGTTTAAGATAACTCAGATAGATCCTCTGACGGGACAGGAATACGTTTTCCAAAAATATAGAACAGGATTGGATATTTCTTTCTCCGCTACGTATAAACTCTAACCGAAAAACCCGGATTCGTTTTCTCAAAACTAATATGAGAAGAATCCGGGCTTTTTTAATTACCAAAGCTGTAAAGTAATCCTTCGATTTTCCTTTACTCAAATTTCCAAATAAAAATGGATAATTGAGTAAAGGCAAAGGTCTGGTCAAAATTTCTATTTTTCTTCTTAGAAGAAAATATAGCGACAATCGAATGTGACAGAGAATCTACGAATCCGGTTCCATCAGAGCCCTTTCTCTCCCAGTAAGAGAAAAAACGGACATAGTCTCATGGAAGTTTCAGATCCGTAACTTCTTTGTAATCATTCAGTAACAATTTGAAAGTATATTACAGAAATATTTTAATCGGAGATATCGATGAAATTTTCTTTTCTAAAAAATGAATTCAAATGGGTGACAACAGCACTCATTTTATCGGGACTTATTTCCCTTTCCACTACGGTTTTATTTGCGCAAGACAAGGTATCAGAGCCAACCAAAACGGAAACCTCTGAGCCAGCTAACACAGAGACTCCGACTGCCGCACCCGTTGCGAAGGCCGATAAAAGCTGGGGATTCGTGGATCTTTTTCTTCTCGGCGGCTGGACAATGTATCCGTTAGCCCTTTCCTCTATAATAGCTTTAGGAATTATATTCGAAAGACTTTATTTTTTAGCAACGGCCAAACTTCTTCCGAAAGGTTATAATATCGACCTCGGCGAAGCAATGGATTCAAAAGGATTGGATGCAGTACAGAAATTTTTAGATGAAAGAAAAGAATATAAAATCACTCAGGTTATAGCGGGCGGAATCGACGTTTCTTCGGGTGATGCAGAAATTTTCGCAAAAGGTGTGGAGCGGGAAGCGGCGGAAGTAATCACCGTACTTGAAAGAGGACTCGTTATCTTAGCCGCAGTTTCTACGATCGCACCACTGATCGGATTCTTAGGAACCGTTTCCGGGATGATCAACGCATTCGATGCGATTGCAAACGCCGATCAAGTAAACGCAAAAGTGGTTGCGGGCGGTATCAAAGAGGCTCTAATCACGACTGCCGCCGGTTTGATCGTTGCAATTCCGGCGATGACTTTCCATCAATATCTAACGTCCAGAATCGACGGTTTTACTTCCGAAATCGAAGAAGCGGCCAATAGAATTTACAAAGAATTCTTAAAAAGAAATTCGAAAAAAGCATAATTGCTTTTCTTAATGAAGGAATCATTATGATCCGCATCAAAAAGAAACGCGTATTGGAAGAAATTTCGGCATCTTCGATGTCGGACATTGCATTCCTACTTCTTGTGTTCTTCATGGTCACTGCAGTATTCTTTGTCAAGGAAGGACTGAATATTCAGCTTCCTAGAAAGAATTCAAATCCGACTCTTGTGCTTAGGGACAATATCTATGAAATTCTCATCGCAGGCGATTTGATCAAGATGAAGAATAAATCCATCGGAACAAAAGATTATCGTAATCTCATAGATTTCCGCGAGCAACTCAATCTGATGGAAATACCGGACATTGAGAATAAAGTCGCATTAATAAAAACGACCGGAGAAACGAAATACGGAAACATGCTCGACGCGTTATCCGCCGTTCAGATCCGAGGATTCAAACAGATCTCCGTAAAAAGGCTGAAATAGTATGAGCTTAAAAAAGAAAAAGAATCCACCTTCCATCCCAGTTAGCTCGATGGCCGATATTGCTTTTCTACTCTTAGTCTTCTTTATGGTTACTTCGGTTTTAGATACGGACCCAGATTTGCCCATCGCGCTTCCGGACGTTCCTGGGGGCGAGCAACTCAACAAGAAGATTGCGAATTTATATCTGAGTGCCGATAAGGACAAAGCGGTCTATTTCAATCAAGTTAGAATGCCGATGAACGAGGCAATCAACAACGTAAGAGCAAAGCTTACGACCACTCCCGACCTTAAGGTTCTAATTCATGCCGACAAGGATCTTCCCTATTCGGATTTAGATAATGCCTTCGAATTATTAAAAGAAGCAGGCGCACTGAAAGTTTCGCTCGTAACAAAGACGACTCAAGGCGGAGGTCTTTGAACGATGGGTCAAGAGAACGCTATATTAACCGAAATTAAAAAAGGGAAGCTCAGAAGATTCATCGATCGATATCGGATGGAATTCTTTCTTTCCACCTCGTTCGTCCTTCAGATTTTGATTCTTTTTTTCTGGTACACCCCTTCGATAGAGTTCAATAGATTGGATAGACTGGTTGATGAAGTTGCATTTGTCGACAATCTGGTAATTCAGGACCCTAACGTCGGTGAGGCGGCTGATGATGGAGAATTCGAAGTCACCGATACGGTTAAGAAGAAGGAAGATCCAAGAATTGCGGGTGCACAAGACGCGATCATATCGGGAGCAACCGCACCGGTCGATCTAACACCTAATATCACCCCTGAATATTCATCAGAGGCAAGATCGGCAGGAATTACCGGCACCACCACCTTGGAGGTGATCATTGCAGAGAATGGGCAGGTTTTGAGAGTGCGCTCCGTTGGAAAGCCGCTCGGATTCGGCTTGGAAGAGTCTGCAATCGATGCATTTTACAAAAAAAGATATTCTCCTTCCATCTTAGAAGGGAAAGCGATCACTGTTAAGGTTCTAATACCGGTCCGATTTAGTCTTTACTAAAAGAGACACTCACAAAGGGACAGAGAAACAACTCTGTCCTATTCTTCTTTTTTCTTTATCTCATTGCAATTTCGAAAAAACCGTTTTTCTTTTGTAACTTCGAGTCTTTTGCTCCGAAGAACTTTGCGATGTTACACATTCAATTCAAAAACATTTTTCATACCTTCAATCAACTGGCAGATCTACTTTCCGTTATCGATGAAAGGGAATATTCGATGGAAATCACCCAAGTCAAGGGTTCGAGCATTGGAAAACATGTTCGTCACTGTATGGAAGTTTTGGAGAATTTGGTTATCGGCTTGGAAACAACCGAAATTTCATACGATCGAAGAAAAAGAAATCCTCTCTACGAAACCTCCCCGCTCGCGGCTCGGGATAAAATTTTTGAGTTATTAAACGAACTCGAATCGATTGAAGAAAATAAAAGTGTCGACCTTTCTTTTCTTTTGGATCCGGAGTCCGGACTTGAAGGAAAAACGATCAGCAATCTGAAACGAGAATTCTTATACGTCCAGGACCATACGATTCATCATATGGCGATCATCAAAATATACGCGGAGTGTTTTTTACAAAATGTTTCTCTACCGAAAGAATTTGGAGTTGCCCTTTCAACCCTTCAATTCGAGAAAAAAACAAAACATAAAGAAGCTGAATCAAAACAGACCTAAAAGGAAGAGCGTTTCCTGGAACGTTTCATTCGGAAAATTCGCAAAGCCTGAGTTTTGGCCGGCTTGGATCTTTTATATCCCTTTAGTGCCTTATATTGTATATTTGACGATTCGCCACTGGGGCTTTGGTACGATCTGCGCCGCCAATCCAGGTATCGATTTAGGAGGACTTGTCGGAGAATCAAAGAACGATATTCTTAAGAATATCTCATCCGATCACATATTAAAATTTCATAAAATTATAAGAATCGATTCCGAAACGGATCTTAAAAATCTGGAGAATTTAATTTTCATAAATAAATTTGAATATCCTTATATACTAAAACCGGACGCAGGGCAACGCGGCTCCGGCGTAAAACTCATCAAACGAGAAGACGAAGCGGTACGATATTTACTCGAGACAAATATAGACCTCGTTATCCAAGAATATCACCCTGGCCCGAAGGAAGCCGGCGTATTTTATTACCGTTTCCCGAATGAAAAAAAAGGGCATATCTTTTCCGTAACGAGAAAGACGTTTCCGATCATAGAAGGTGACGGAAATTCCTCCTTGAAAGAATTGATTTCAAAACACCCACGATTTCGATTTCAAACGGGAGTTTTTCAGCAAAGACATGAAAAACAATGGAACCGGATTCTTTCCAAAGGAGAAAGAATGAGGCTCGCGGAAGCTGGAAATCATTGTCAAGGCACTCTATTTTCGGACGGAAGCGATCTAATCACGGATGCCCTCATTGAAAAAATCGATCAAATTTCCCAGACCTTTGCCGGCTTTTACTTCGGTAGATACGATATTCGATACCGATCGGATGAAGAATTGAAATTAGGAAAAGAATTCGGAATCGTAGAATTGAACGGAGTCACCTCCGAATCGACAAATCTCTACGATCCTGAATTTTCCATCGTTCAAATGTATTCGATTCTTTTCCACCAATGGAAACTTCTTTTCCAAATCGGATCCGAAAATAAAAAATTGGGAGTTCCGAAAACGAGCCTGTACAAAATCGTCAAAGCACTTTTTCGATTCTACGCGGGAAATCGAAAAGTCAATGATCGTTCCGATTGATTCTTGTAATAAAGGAGAACGTTTTTGCAAACTCGAAGGAAATAAATGATTTATTTCCATCCGCGATGAATTTATGCTATCGACCATGACCGATCAAGTCCTTAAGTTCGTTTATTTTATGTTTGGGGATCCGAAGAAAAATTCTTTGGAACATAGGCTGTTCAATACGGTCGCGTTTGTAAACGGCGCCCTCAATATTTTCGGAGCGTTTTCCTCGTTCTATTTGGAAAACTTCATGGTGATTTTTCTCCTAAACTTCGTTTCCGGAATCTTGCTGATGGGAATGTATCTGGTATCACGAATCAAGAGCGTCTACTACGCGCTATTCTGGCCGTTCAATCTTACGATCTTAGTCTATCTTTCTTCCATGTGGTTTTTTAACGGAGGATCGATCGGCGGAAATCACTATTATTTTATCCCAGCACTCGTGATCGCGACGATTCTTTTAAGAAATCATAATGTATGGATCGTTTATTTGGTTTACGCGGCGGCGACCGCTTTTCTTTATGCGACCGAATTCTACAATAGAGAATGGATCAAGACCTATCAGAACGAAACCGAACGGTATTTGGACGCCGGAGGGAACTATTTATTCGTCCAAATCCTTACGGGACTTTTGATCTTCATTCTAACACGAAACTTGAATATAGAGCGAAAGAAATCGGACTCCTTACTTCTAAATATTCTTCCGGAAGCCGTTGCAGAAGAATTAAAAAGAAATGATTCCGTCGCACCGGTTCGTTATGAAAGCGTTACTGTACTCTTTACAGATATGGCAGGTTTTACTCAGATCGCAGAAACAATGTCTCCCGAAGAATTGTTAAGCGAATTGGATCTTTTTTTCCGTCAGTTCGATTCTATCGTAAAGATTCATACTCTGGAAAAAATAAAGACGATCGGAGACGCCTATATGGCCGCGGGAGGTCTTCCTCTAAAAAACAAAACTCATGCGATAGACGCCGTCCTTTGCGGTTTGGAATTTCAGAGATTTATGCTTCAAAAAAAACAAGAAAGGGAAAGCAAGAATCTGTCATTTTGGGAACTCAGACTTGGAATTCACACCGGCTCAGTTGTCGCGGGAGTTGTGGGAACGGATAAGTTTGCTTACGACATCTGGGGAGACACGGTGAATACGGCAAACAGAATGGAAAGTTCCGGAATTCCGGGTGAGGTGAATATTTCCAGCGAAACCTACGAACAAATAAAAGATTTTTTTATCTGCGAACATAGAGGAAAAATAAAAGCGAAGAACAAAGGTGAAATCGATATGTATCTCGTGAAAGGAATCCGGGAAGGACTTTTCGACATTGCAAATCCTTTTCAACCCAACCAAACATTCTTACGGTTCTACGGACAAATACAAAGAGGAGAATTTCCGGTTTCTTAGAAATTTCCGAAAAATAAAATGGCAATGATTCCTTTTCGCACGATTCTTCTTTTTTCCGTATGTTTCAATTTCCTATTCTCTTGTAGATTACCGGATGATCTCAAAAAAAAGCCGGAAGAGAGTTTACAACGTTTGAAAGAAGAAGGCGCCCGCATCCGGGAATTCCATTTTTTAGAGGATGGAGTAACAGTCTACGGAGTTGCGAGCGAGTGTGAATTAAAGAATCACAATATTATAATATTCATTCACGGTTCTCCCGGGGGCTGGCAGAATTATGCTTCCTATTTAGGAGACAAGATTCTTACCTCCTCTTTTTGTATCCTTTCCGTGGACAGGCCCGGTTTTGGAAAATCGAGTCCAGATCAAAGCGTGCCCGACATTGAAAGGCAGGCATATATCCTGGGACGGGCAATCTCTCAGTTTCAAAGAACCATTGGAAATGAAAAGAATGGAAAAATCATTCTAGTAGGACACTCCTACGGAGGACCAATTGCCGCAAGAATCGCCTCCTTTCCCGATCTAAATATCGCCGGCCTCCTCCTTTTGGCGGCGGCTTTGAGCGGAGACGCAGAGGAAGTTCGGTGGTACAATCGTGTCGCGGATTGGAATTGGATAAAACGGATTCTTCCCAGAGAGATCAATCAGAGCAATTCGGAGATGCTTCCTTTAAAAAAACAGCTCTTCGACCTGATCCCTCATTGGAAAGAAATTCACTGCAAAACGATTCTGATCCACGGAAAAGAGGATTCTCTTGTTCCTTATCAAAACTTGGAGTATTTTCAAACTCAACTTTCAAAAACGATTCTCAAAACCATTCCTTTAGAGAAAGAGAATCACTTTATCCCTTGGACCCAGAAGGAACTGATTCAAAAATTACTGCTCGAATTTCTCGATTGATTCAAAAAAAATCGCGTATATTTTAGAATCCACTCTAACAACCGATCGAAGTAAATTCGAAGTTTTCTGATTCGAATTTACGTTTTCCTCTACGACTTCCTTGCACCCTGCATACAACGAAGATCGATTGCAATAAATTGAAGCAATTCTATATTTAGAATATTCTAATACATTTACGTACGAGTTAGGGTGCGAACTCCTCCATACACACCCTAACTACAGCCAAATTTAGATCCAATCCGAAGCGAAATCCATCTCCTGAAGTTCTTCAATCGATCCTATTTCCGCGATCTTCGCTTTCCATTGATTCGCTCTTTCGAGCATTCTTGCTTTATGGAGGCAACCATCCTTCAAAACCTTTCGAACTTGATCTGGAGTATGAATTTGAAACGATTCTTGATTTGCGCCATCCTTACATTGAATCGGAAGGCTTTCTTCCGTTAAAACCGAACTATTGAGATTCAATTGATCGTCTCGATCAAACGCATAATGATGCACTGACCCGAGCGCCGAAGAAGAAAAGCCTCCCGAAATTTTTTCCGAACAGATCTGATTGATTCGCTGGATACAATCCTTTTTCTTTTGATCCAGATTCAATCTCCAACCGGCATTCGTATGAAACTGATGAGGAAGGACATTCCCCTCTTCGTCCAAAATCGGTTTCTCTTCCGTTTCCAATACAGAATCCATCTTGTCATTCCAGTCTTGGAGAATCCTTTCCCGAGCCGTCTTTTTATCATAGACCGACTTCGGCTGAAAATCTACAGCCATACCGTCGACGACCGGCGCAAGAAAGGTCTCTTGGACTTGAGGATTATAATGGAGCACATAGACTACTTCATGAAGAGTCTCATCAAATTCTTGCCAAACGGTTTTTCCTTTTAATTGTTGAGGATCCGAGTTGATCCATAGAACTTTGTTACTTTCTTTTTCTATAATATAGTTCATGCTACCCTCACTTTGTATTTGACTGCGACATAGGCTGGTGTTGTTTCGTTTCCGGTGCGCGGACTACCGTTGGTTCCGTCAGCCGTCGGAGTACCAACTGTGACGCTAATCCCGACCTGCCCGAGGCTTCCGCCAGCATAGCCACTTGCGCCGCCATTCCCAAAACCGGCGGCACCATTTGGAATCACAGACGCAGAGTGAATGTGCCCTTGACCTTGATCTTGTCCTTCAAAACCAACCGCGCCCCCGTCATAGTTTCCGCCAATGGCCTTTGCCCGCGTTCCGTGAACTCCCGCGCCCCTCGCAAAAATTCCTCTTCGATCCGGAACGTTGTATGTCGTCGCACCGTCTCCAAAACCATATTCAACGTTAACAATCATCTCTCCCGTCTGGGAAGAAGTGAGATCGAGGATACTCCCCGTCGGAGTCGTTGAAACTTGAAAATCGTTTGTGGTCGGGTTTCTTACATAGTATTTGGTTAGTGCGGTAATTCCCCCGCCCGTGAAAGCGAATTTGACGAGTTGTCCCTCGATCAAACCATGGGATGTCACACTGATCCGATCGCTGGCAGGAACGATTCCGCTCACGTTTCTTCGGACTAAATTCCAGAGCGCCGAATAGGTCGTTCTGGAAATCGCCTGAGCATTCGTTTCCTTGAATAGACTCGATGAAGCCTGATCCAAATTGTCCTCTATGATTCCGCCCAATGGAATCTGCGCCCCGAAAAGATTCAAATCGGTCTGATCGATCCGATCTTTTAGATACTGATCGTTCGAGTATTGGCGATCGAATTCGTCGTCGAATAAGTCACCATCCGCAGGCGTGCTCTTGGACCATGTCCTCGTTTTTGTTGCATTAAATACTGCCATCTTTACTCCTTTACATCTTGCTCAAATAGAATATATTTTTCATGTAGCCTTAAAGGTTGTTCGATTCCTAAAAACCGTTTCATCCGATCTTTCTGCGGTGTTAAATCGCTAGCTCGAGTAGATTCCGCAATCAGTCCCGATCCTCTCTGCACGAACTTTTTCTTTTCACAGAAAGAAAAGGGCCTCTCCCAAAATTTAAAGGAAGCGGTCTGCATCATTTCGATCCGTGTCTTTCCCCGATCCGCGATTTCCAGTCCCGTTTCTCGAACCAAATTATAGATCATAGGAATTCCTCTTTGATCACAAAGTCATACACGATCAAGTTATCCTTCGGTTTGGAAGGAAAGGTCTTTAGGAAAAGCAAATCCCCGTTTTCATCAAAGAGAGCCAACTCATTGATGGATGCTCCAATGGCTTCCACTTGTTTGATGGTTACTTGAAAATTTCTGGTTCCATCCGGATTCGTCCGTATTTCCACGAGCTTTCTTAAAACCTCGTTCTGCAATCCAGTATCGCTCGGCTGTGGAACTCTCGGAATACCGGCGTTCAAACCGCCGATCCCAAACGCTATTTCATACGGAAATATTCGTACATTAGAATCCGATAATAAAGTAGAATTGGATAAAGTCCAACTCCCATCCAGTACGTTACTTCGAAGAGAAGCACCGTAAAGAAGACCGGAGAGCGTAGAAGTTTCAAAACGATAACTGATGATCGCATTGACTCCTCCGGCCCGAATTTGCGAAATCGCTTGATTAAACTCCGGAGCCACCACAACCGAATCAACGGACCCGGAAAAGACCACTCGGATCGTTGCCGGTCTTTTCGTGTTGCCGGAGAGTGGGAATTCCCCATTTAAAGTCAAAGCACCGTCGAGAAATTCGGGAACACCTCCGTAACAGAGTTCTTGAATTTCATATAAGGTTCCGGTTCCAGATAAAATCTGGGACCCGATTTCATTCATGGAGTGAATATCGCCTTTCGATTTTCTTTTTTGTCTTGCGATCGAAAGAAAAACTCGATATCTGAAATCATCCATCCCGTCTCGGGGTTGTTTTAAATTTTTTCCGATGAGATCAAGAACGGCTCCTTGTTGAACTCGAAAGTCGGTAAGACCGCGTAACGATTCCAAAACAACGCGAGCTTCGTTTAACAATTCCAGATCCGCTGTCCATCGTTTGCCGATCTGAGATTCCGGATCCCGAGTAAACAGGGAAGACGGATATCGTTGCAGAACGTCATCAAGGGTTGTCATATAAAATTCACCTGGATATTAGAGGTTACTAATTTTGCTCTCTGACGGCTATTCAATGAAAGTTCATCTAACGTTCCAGGGGTGGAGAAACCGACTTTCGCGGACATCGACTTGATCCCAAGAACCTTCGTGGAGGCATATTCGCTCAGTCCGCTTTGCGCCGCGATCAGCTTCCATGCAAATACGTCCGCGCCGGTTCCGTCCCCTTTGTAAGTGGTCGAAACCGTGTTTATCGTATCCACACCGCCGATCACCTTGATACAATTCGTCTTCACGATGGATTCGCTTCCGGAAACCCAAAGGCTTAGATCGCGAACAACATCAATCTTGACGAAAATATCTACTTCGGTCGGGCGATTGAAGAAGTAGGTTCTCGCGACACCTTTACTATCGATCACGGAAGTACTCGTAGAACCGAATGACTCGATACCGCCGGGCCAGTTTCGTAAAAACACCTCGCCAATCTCTTCGGAACTACCACCTTCGATTACTGCTTCCATTGAATGAGGGGGCCTTCCGTCGAGATCCGTAAAATCCGTACGATTCTCATAAACGACCGCGCTTAATACCGCCTCGATCTGATTCAGAACTCCCTGAACGTTCGTAGCGGATGATCCTCCGTTGACCCCTTCCTCCATAAAACGATTCAAATATTCAACATCCGTCTCGATGGATCGACCACCTCTTGCAGGTTCAAGATTTGTAACCGAATCGACTCCTGCGATCCCGGTATTAATCGTAGTAATCGTGTTAGCCGGAACATTTCCGTTCAGACCGTATTCCAATCTAAGAGCTTGCGCATTTAAAACTACGAAACCACCGCTGATCGTTCCGGATTCTATGGTAATAAACTGATATCCGCTTCCGGTTTGACAAATCGTTCCGACTTCGACGACGGATCCATTTACGCCTGAAAATTTTAAAGCGACAATCGATCTTTTTGCCGGCTGGCGTTCCGCGCCCAATGGGTTTAACACTCGATCCAAGGAAACTCCCCTTGCCGTATGTGCGAAGTTGGAATAGAAAACGGACTCGGCCAATTGATGAATCAGATCGAGTTCGTCCGCGAGAATTCTCATCCGAATCCCGTCCTCGCTTAAAATCGATAAGTCTATTTCCTGACCGAGATTCGTTTTATATTTTTCTTCCAGTTCTGAGAGAATCTGGTCTCTTGTTTTTCGAATAAAACCTTGCTCCGTAACGCCTAACATTATATTTCCCCCAAAACAATACCAAACTTTGTATTTGCAGAATATTGAATATAGATCCTCCGATTCAAATCGTCGGCTTTCACCTCTATTCGGTCGAGCGAGATCGTCTCTGGATCCTTTAAAATTACTTTTTTGATTTCGAAGGTAACCCTTTCTCTAGATATCTTTGTGGAAAAGATCGTAAACCAATCCATTCCAGTAAGCGGTTCATAAACGCACTCTCCGAGCGATAATCGAATCGCGTGTTTGATTCTTTGAGCATAGTATTCCAGATCTTCCAATACGACCGTGCGTCCGTCCTTTCTTGCAATATCTCCGTTTTCGATTTTAAAACCTTTCATCCTATTTTTACCTTATTTGAAAGAATTTGATCCACTTCAGCTTTTCTTAAATTCAACTGAGCCAACACCGTGGGCGCCAATCCGGAAGGAGAACTCGGAACGGAATTGGTAGTAAAGGAAGCGGCATTGTTTATAAAAACATCCAGGATCATTTTTATCAACTGCGCAAGTGTGTCCCCCAAAACGGCCGCTTCCGAAAGATCGATCAAACCTCCTTGAATCTTAATCGTATCATCATCGAATTGAATGAAAGACTTCCCTTCCTTGTTCCCTATCACGAGGCCAGGTAGATTGGCCGTAACAGCGGGCAAATCCGAATCGCTTTTATAACCGCATACTACACAAGCACTTTGAAGATCGAATAAGGAATCCGAGACCAAGGAGCTGACTCCCCTCACCGCATCGGATATATCGTGCGTGGAGAATGAGATCCAAACGGTGTCTCCTCGTTTATAATCCGGTTTCATGTAAAAATCGCCCGACCAAAGAGCACCGACTCGAATATTCGATAACATCGGGAAATTTTTTTCCTCACCCGAGCCGTCTTTTTGTTTGAACGGAATCTTAACGTTAGCCGTCATTTCATTTGAATTGAAAGAATCTACAATCCCTGGCAAACCCACTTGTATTTTGGATAGCGACTTTTTCATCGACGCAAGAATCACTTCGTCCAAATTCATAAAGGTGTTACCTCCAACTCAGAATAGTTTTCGGATTGGAAGGTGGAGAATTTGTGCTTTCCGCCGATAATTCTGCATTCTCCCTTTAACTTTCCTCCGTGAATCGAGATTATCATGTTCTTTTTGAATTTATGTCGAAATAAACTCGTTACCTTCCATTTCCTTTCCTCTTGCTCGGGGATTCCGATAAGTCCGGAAGTGCTGTCCAAAAAAATTAAACTTTGTTTTTGTTTCGGTTGCTTGGAATCTATATGCAACAAACCGTCTTGAATCCAATATTGTGATTTCGTTAAAGAACAGAACTGATTGATACATTCACCTAACGAATCATTTGCGCTAAAGTTGATAACCCTATCTTCCCCGAGGGCGATCTTTCCTGGTTTCATATTTCCTCTCTCCAAAATATCAAGAATTACGCTCGTTGCAGGAAGTTTACTATACGTTTTCATTATATATGTGCGGGACCATGTTCCTGCGTTCGCATTGATCTGAAATTCCAAGATTTTGTTTGTGCCATCTTGCTTAAACTTAGGAAGAATGACGTTTCCAGACGCGACCAAGCCGTTCTCATCTTTATAGCCTGCATTTAAAAAAACACTCGGATATTGAAAGCTTGAACCTTGCGTCTTTGCACCGATCAAAGCCATCGTTTCTTCGTTTACGTTATAGATCGTTACCGTCGTTGAATTTAACGAATTCAACTCGGATTCAAATTCCATATCAAAAGGAGGATATGTGAATTTCTTGGCGTTTCCACTTTTTGGTAGAATTTCCAGAGATACAACTCTGCCGAAAAGTTTTGGATTCGGAGTCATTCTTCACCTTCTAAATAAATCTGAACCGTCGATCCGAAAGTCTGGCGATTGACCGGAATCTGAATGAATTCTTCGCGGTATAGATCATCAATGTCAAAGGGTTTGAGTGAAATCGAAACCGGGAAATCATCGACTACGACATGATTCAGAGGAATTCCATAGATCAAACAGGAAGAAAACAGAACGAGGTCGTCTTGATTTCTGATTATAACCGTGATTAAATCTCCGATCTGATTGTATGCAAATTCGAATTCATAATCCTTCGAACCGATTTGATATGTATTTCGAATCGGAATCGATTCCGGATCCACGGGAATATATTTAAATATTGGCATATTCTAATGTCCTTAGCTCTTTAGTTTCGCAGGATTCGGACTACCCGATCTGTTTACTTCCTGATTGGATTTTTTTCCACCCGACCGAACTGCCTTTACTTCTCTCGTTTTCGCCTCCGCAACAAAAATAGGAACGATTGAAAGACTCACCGGGACATCGTCTCCATTCTCTTTCGATTCCGAAAAAGTAACGTCACCGAGCAGTAGGTTCGGAATCTCATCCGTGGATCTTCCTAGATATCTTTGATCCGGATCGTCCGGTTCCACAAAACGAAAGAAGGAAGGAAGCAAGGATAGAATCCGATTGATAATTCCACCGGTTCTATAACCCAACAGAGTCAAAAAGGTTCCGCTGGTCTGCCAACGAATCAAAGTTTCCAACTTTTCATCGACAGACATTTTTGAAAGAGTTAGGGCGGATGTAGAAGAGGATAAAAGAGCGCTTAACGTAACGGCTCTTTGTCCGGGAATGACGAAATCCGTAATCGATGTTTTCCCTTTTTCCCTCTCGATCGGATGCCCGGTGACTTCGGCTGGATAAGAATATTGAATGTCAAAGGAAACGTTCATCTCGACTTCGGTTTCTCCATCTGTGAGAGCGATTGTATCTCTTCTTGTTATCGTTCCCATTACGCAACTCCTTCCGGTGAAAGTCCGGATTGAAGACCGATCTTCAATGCGATCTTTTCGAGTTCTTTTTCCAAATACGCGCCGAACATCTGAGCGTCTTTTTGAGTAGATCCGGAGCCTAACGTTACGTTAGCGATATTGACGGAGATTCCCTTCCCGTTACCTGCCTTAGATCCGCCCAAGATACCGAGATCTTTCACTGCGACCAAATTATCATCAGGGTGAAAATGAATCACCTTTCCATGTTTGGTGATAATCGCGTCTTGAACTTCTGTCGGCGGTTCCTTAACGTCCGGTGCGATTCCTAAAAATTTGAGAACACCGGCCGGGACCAGATCGGAAATGATTTTTCGAATCTTTGGTCCGAGATCAGTAAAGAATTGGATAATTCTATCTTTAAAGGATATCACCGTTTCAATTAACGAATCAAACTTGCTCTTAACAAGATCGAAAGGTCCTAGAAAATCTCCAATAACGGATTTACCACCTTTCATCCATTTGAAGAGATCTCTAATAATCAAGGCGAGGCCGGCCACAACGATAGCGACGGCGAGACCGATCGCAATAAACGGAAGGAATGGAGCAATCGCGGCCCAACCTGCCACGGCCATTCCGCCCAAAGCAGGAATTAAGGAAGAGAAAGTGATTCCGGAAGTGATCAGAGATTGCACTCCTACTGCTATCAAACCTGCGACGATTCCTGTGAGAATACTTCCTAAAATGATCCCTGCGACTTCCAGTCTTTCCGCCGCCTCTTCCCCTTCCGTAAAGTATTCGAACAAATCTATGAACAACGTCAGGACAGGTTTCAATGCCTCCAAGATCAGAGAACCGATCTTTTCCTTCAGACCTTCTATGATTCCGCTAAATCTTTCTAAGATCGCGGAAGAGGTTCGTGCGTGCTCTCCATAAGAATTTTGTAATTTACTGTTGTCGCTCAATGCGGAAGAAAGAAGTCTTTCTCTCGCGATCCGTTTCTCTGCGTCGGAAATACCCGATTGATTGATCCGATTGAATTCCTTAGAATAATCAGAAAATAAGGCGCCATTCTTTTGTAAAAAGTCTCCATTGCCGTCGTTGATCGCATTGTAAGCGTCCTGCATGGAGGAAGAGAGATCGTTCCCTGCGATTCGGGAAGATTTTTGCAATCCGGAAAGATTCTTGGAGATAAAATCGACCGAAAGACCGGCTTTGACCGCTTGATTTGCGGCTTCCGTAAGTTCCCTTTGAGTGGTCAATCCTTTGGAACTTCGGACCGTATTTTCGATCGAGGATTGAAGTTTGGGATATTCGCTTCCCGAAAGCGTTTTTAAAATTGCATTCTGCTTTTCTAATGCGATTCCGACTTCGAAAGAAGGCCCGATCACAGTCTTAAAGGCGAAAGACGCGATCGAAGAAAGCGCTTTTAGGGAAGCAGAAGCGATGGTTGCGACTTTGGAAGTCGCGTTCAATTGAAAATTTAACTTTGCGACGTCTCTTTCCGTAAAGCCGGCCGCTTTTGCGACGTTGAAAAACTCTTTTTCAAGTTGGGGATTTCCTTTCGTGCTCGCATACAACTTCCGAAGGGAATCTTCCGTCTTTCCAAGTTTTTCGGAAAGAAGCGCAAGACCGGAAACTCCTCGGATCGAATCCGCCATGGAATTTCCTAAAGATTCCCAGGCTTGAATTCCAGATTTCGAAATAAGATTGGTTGAATCGGAAAATTCTTTCAGTTTAGAACGTAAATCTTCCAATTCTTTTCGGATGCCAGAAAATGGATCGTCCGGATCTACGCCGATCTTGATCGTGATATTCAGTTCTCTTGTAGCCATGCGCTTAATCTTTTCCTCAACCTTCTCTATTCTTTCTAACTCTCAAAAACTCGAACCTTGAATCAGCCTTGCTAAGAATTTTAACTCTTCCGCTTTTTCTTCGGCTTCTCTTTTCTTCCTTCGATCTACGACTTCCATCATCTTCATGTAGAGTACGGTGGACGCACTTTCGAGTTCTATACTCGTGAAGTGCGCCGCACCGAGGATGAAGGGTTTCCAGAAGAAGAGCTCACGGTCCACTTCTTCGTCGATCCACTTCATCCATTCTTCCGCAACCGGCGCCTCGCCGAACTCGGGGAATCTTTTATTCCAGCTCCCACTTAAGAAATCGATTCGCTAAATGCAGCCACACCTCCACGTGGTTTGGCTCAATAGCGTCTAACGTAGGCTCGAAGCTATGACCAACTCCTTTCACGCAAAACTTAAAGAATTTATCCAGAAGTTTGTCCTGATTGAGTCCTTCGGTTAATGAGATCGACTCCTGTCTCCATCGAAGAGCCTTTCTATTTCCCGGATGTTGAAGTTTATATCTTCTTCCGTCGATGAAATGAATCTGTGCCACCTTTGCGTCGTCATCGACGCTCTCCAAAATCGGTTCACTCGGATTCAAGGAAGAATCGGATTCGACAACGAGGACCTTGCCGTGTAAGGCTTCCTGTTTGTTCGGATCGGCCTGATTACTTTCGCTAATCATGCAGTTAACACTCCTTTGTAATCGGGAAGAAGAAAGACCCAAGCACGATCCTTATATTCTTTACCTCTTTCAATATTCGGCCTTTCCCAAACTCTCCCTTGTGCGGAGAATCCCAGCATCCCTCCGTCGCTCTTATCTTTTACTGTGAACACACAAGGAAGTCTTCCTTCACCTAACGCGTAGAAGAATTCGTTCTCCGGAGAATCTCCTAAGAGGGTAATCGTAAGTTTTACTCTTCCGTCATACACCTCGGAGATATTCCAATCTCCTTTGATACCCACTTGAGAAAGGATGTATTCTTTCGTAACGGGTTCGATTTTGAAAAATCCGTCCGCTTGACTCATACCGGAGACGTCGCGTCCGTTGCAGTTCACGTTTAATTTCTTTGGATCCCAAATGCCATTCATTCCATTTCTCCTTAGGTTAATTCGCCGTCGATATCCACTTCGTTGATCGCTCCTCTCAAACGGCATGAGAAGGTGATGTTCGGTAGGATCCGATTGTTTCGATCGTTCGTCGGAATTTCATCGATCGTTTCTGGTAAATGGATTTTATACTGATAATCTCCGAGATCGGATCTTAACTTATCCGCATCCGTTTCGACAGGCGCGATGATCCCTTGAACTCCCGCTTGAACGAAGACTTCGCGCATTCTGGATTCGATCATCTGAATTCCTTGGATCGTATAAGGAACGACGTCCGAATTGAGAAAAAGACTCGCGATGTTCTCTTTCAAACGAGCCTTCAACCAGGCGCGGTTCTCTACTACGTCCGCGTAAACTTGAGCGGTCGAAATTCCCGGATAAGGAACTTGTCTTCCGCCGAAATCTACGATCAGGTTACCGTTGTCCGCAAAGACGGTGCTTACTTGAGAATTCGTATAACCGGAATTTTCAACTCCGTCTAACGGAAGATAGGCGTAGTTATAGGAACCGACTCTTCGAGGTGCTGAATTTCCAACCCAAGCCGCTTCAGGAAAAGAATTCGGATTCTTATGAAGCATATAGAATTCCCAGATGGAATTTCTTCCTGTCATCGCGGTAATATCGTCCGTGCATGCAAAAAACATCTTCTCGATCGATGCGAGATAGTCGCCTAATGCGTGTATTTCGGACTTATCATGAGTCGTGGCGATCGTCTTAAACCACGCATCCTTTCCGGATCCTCGTAGATTTGAGATTTCGGTAGCCGCATTCGACCAAGAAGTCAAAAGAAAAACTGCAATCGTTTTCGGTCTTGGGGTTTGTCTAAAAGCGTTCCCTGCTTGAAGATATTCCTTATCGACGGAAGTAAAACCCAAGTCCAAAAGATCATCGGCTGAAGTGATCTCCATATAACGTTCATAGGCTAACGGCGTTTGAACGAAGGAAGAAACGATCCCCGAACCGGAGTCTGAAACTTCCGAAATTTCCACGATTTTACTCGCGCCGCCGATATTTGCGACTGCCTCGGCCGCAAGTTTAATCTGATGTGCGGTGGAAGTCGCATTGCCGGAAGCATCCGTAGCAACGTTAACCGCAATCACATAAGGATCGTTCGATGTTCCGGTGCCGCCTCGAACTACGCTGAGCGCGGTATTGTTACCGGAAACGACGTATTTCACTTGAATAAACACGACTCCCGGAGTTGTCGATTTCCAAATCAGCCCGGACGAATTGTTCGAGATCTGAAGAGAATAGGTAGGAGCCTTGATTCCTAGAATCAAAGGTAATCCAAACCCCATTTGAGAAACCGGTGTATTCCTAAGAAATAGATTGATACTGATCGGTTCTATTTTAGAGATTGTTTGTGCGCTCATGCTTCCTCCTGAAATTCAACCGTTGGTGCGCTCGCAGTTGATTCGCCTTGTTTTTCACTGTATTTCCTCGATTTGAATAAGAGATCAAATCCGGCTTTGTAATCGTAAACGCCAGCATCCGTCAAAACGGTTTTGTCTTGAACGCTTACGGAGACCACATCCGGAGTGACTCCGAACTTTTCGCATTCGATCAATCCTTCCAAAGAATCGAACCAATCCATCGCCCTCTCACAGAAGTCCCAGCAGGTAGCGATGGAACTATCATGTAAAAAAGAAATGCTGATAATCGTTTTTTGATTGCGACGACTGATCTCTTTAAAACTTTCCGAATCGATTCTTTGAATCCATTTGGAAGCGTTTTTGGAAGAATCCTGAGTCAACTCTAGAACCTTGTAGGTACCGTACGGATACACGGGAGAAGAAACGATCTGATCGGCTAGAATCATTGGAATCGGAGGCTCCGGTTTCAAAACCTCCAAGATCATCTTGTTGATTACAGATTCTATATCTTCAAACTTCATAATATACGAATATTTCCTTGAAAACAAAGCCCTTTCGAAAGAAAAGAACTTCGATCACAGCGATGAGTCTACAACGAATGGATCCGAATATCTACGTCTGAAAGGAATACAAAACGACCGAATTTCCTATCGGTCCCAGATACGGCATGCGAAATAGCGGTCGAATTCGGATAAGAAGAATGGAGATGATAGAAAGGAGTCCAAAACAAAAAAAGGAACTGGAGGTGGAAGAGAAGAATCAAAGGCCGGAAAGTTTCAATCGGATCAGATCCTTTGTAAAAGATGGTGCCCAATCCTTGAAATAAAGAAACTTCCGTCATGGGAAACGAGGTAGTATCTATTAAAAAAACGGAAAGAGGGAAACGAAGGAGATTTTTATTTTATAACCTCGGGAACGTTTCTAAAAAAACTTTTCATTCAAAGAACTTCGTCGCATTTGCAAAATTCGGATCGAAAGGAAGACTCAAAGCTCCTCTTCGGATTCCACGAAATGATTCCGAAAAAATTCTTCTACGCCGATTCGGGAATACAAAACCCTCCCGTCTCGTAGTCTCCAAAACTTACCGAGTAAACCTTCCCTTCTATAATCTCCAACTCTTCGGATGGTCCTTTTTAAAAGAGCGGCAACTTCTTTCGGAGTCATCGTGTCGTTTGGATCCTTAGGTATCGCCGGATCGGAAGGAAGTCCTTTATAAATTCTTTCCGATTTTCTATTTTGATTCAGCGAAGTTTTATAAAGGGACCCATCCTGAGCGTATCCACTCACAATCCGAGTTCCGCTTTCCGGAACGAAATTTCGATCTTGATCGTTTCTTTTCTGAGGCATGTGCCTAACGAAAGAATGAATTCGTTTTTGTCAAGCGAGAACGTATATTCAAAGAATTGAACCTATTGATGCGAAAGGAACCGATCATCGATTCAAAATAGGGACCAAAAAAAACCGATTCGGTTTTATTTTGTCCGGGGTATCCTATAAGATTGGAATTAGAAAACGGATCTTCCTTCAGGAGCAAAAAGAGAATGGCAAACACAACAAAACGGGATCGAATCAGAATTCGATTTCTCTGCGATCAAGTAGGGCATCTCAAAGAAAAAGGAGTAAATCCGATTCACGCATTCGATCGTTGTTGGGAAAAAATTCCGGATGCGTTGATTCAAAAACTGAACGCGGAAGAATTATCGCTTTATGTCCAAAGACATCTTCTTCCGAACGAAATCCTGAATGCAACGTTGGAAAAAGAAAAGAACCAATACGATTTCAAATCCGCGTAAGTGTTCCGAACACGATCGGATTTTGTTTTGTGAATGGGGACAAAAAAAATCCCGAATTGCGACGGCAACCCGGGATTTTCACATTCAAAAAATTGAATCTTCGATCAATCTTCTTGATTGAGGTTCGATCTTCCGATCTCAAGAACGGTAAATTTGGTTTCCGCTCCGGTGAGGTTCAGAACTGCAGAATCACCGACCTTCTTATTCAGAAGCGATTTCGCCAAAGGAGACTGGTAACTGATGATATGTTTTTCAGTATCCGCATCCCAAGCTCCGAGAATCGAGTAAGTAACGATTTCTCCCGTGGATTCGTTTTTCAACTTCACGGTAGCGCCGATATTGATCTTATCGGTTTTAACATTGGTAAGATCCAAGATGATCGCGCTCTTGATCTCAGCTTCCAGTCTTTTGATAGCGGCTTGCAATTGAACTTGTTTTTCCATGGCGGCCTTGTATTCCGCGTTCTCTCGCAAGTCGCCTCGTTCCTGTGCTTCTCCGATATCTTTGGAGTTTTCAGGCATTTCCACGTTGAGTAAATGTTCGAATTCGTCTTTCTTACGGTTGAGCGCTCGTCTTGTAACAAGAATCGCACCTTCCGGAATTCTGTTGAGAATATCGTCTTCTTCTTCGTCTTCATCCTCGTCTTCTTCCCAAGCGACGTCGGGTTTCAACTCGATGATCAGCGCGTAGAGGCGATCTTTTTCCAGATCGGTAAAGTAGGGAACTTCCTTGTAAAGAGCGAAAAGTTTGCGGATATATTCAGAATCCCCCGCATGAATCGCTTCTTTGAGAACTTCGTCGTCGTTTCCGTGTAGGATTTCCTTACACGCATTCTTAAGTTTGGTTCCCTTGTCTTCGATCTTCGCGAGCGGTTTAAACATACGGAACACTCTAAGAATCAGATCCAGACGTTCTTCTTGTTTCGAAGCCGCGAGCCATTCTCCTTCCCACACTTTGGTAAGAATGGATTTTGCAATCCAGATAAAAACTTCCGGAACTTCTTTCGCTCTTGTAGCCGCGGATTTGATAAACGCATTGAGAAGATCGAACTTCCCTTCTTCCTCCAAGATGGAGAAAACGTATTTGTTCACTTTGATCGGAACTTCGAAAAGAATTCCGGTAAGAATTTCGTCCGAATTTTTCGCGTGTTTGCGAAGAAGGTTTACGTAACCTTTTTTGATCTCCACGTTTCCGATCTTCGTAGAAATTTCAACGAGTGTTGCGTTCGGAAGCGATTTGATGAGTTCCGCGATTTTTGCTTCGGTCAAATGACGTGGAATCTCTTCGTCCCCGAGTTCTTCGGAAGCCGCTTGCAGATACAAATAAGCTACCAACTTACGAACCGGATCCGCCGCCTCTTCTTCTTCGAAGTAGAAGTGATTGAACGCCTCGATCGCGCCTTCTGCGTCCTCGCGGTTGTCCAAGGCCTCCATAGCAATATCGAGTTTCTTATTCACGTCGGCTTGGTGAGTGAATTTTTCGGAAAGTTCTTCGGAAAGAGAAATCGCTTTCTCTCTGTAGACGAGTTCGTCTTTTTTCTTAGGATCAAAACCGATGTTCGGTTCTTTTTTGATTACGTTCTTTGCTTTATTCCACCACTTAGACCATTCCGCTAAAGGTAAGAATTTTCCGGAAACTTCCGACTTGATGTCCGCAGTCAACATGCGGTTGTCAAAAGAAGTTAAGAGTTCTTTGAAAAAGTCGGGAATATTGTTCTTAAAAAGATCGACAATGTCCTCTTTGTTTTCGTAGAACTTCACCCAGATGTGATCCTTTTTCAGAGGTTTTAAACTCGTGATCGCCATCTGAATGGAAAGTTTGTGATCCTTCTTATCCTTGAAATCTACGAAGATGGAATCTCCGTTAGGCGAAATCGAAGTGATCTTTCCAACTCCCCAGTTTCTATGAAGAACATAGTTGTTCGTATCGAATACGATGTTTCTTTCGAAATTCGCGATACAAACCTTGATCGGCTTGCGGTTGTTTCCGATCTCGGACATTTTGAGGAAGTCTTCTAAGAGGGAATGATTCGCATACTTCGCTTTGTAGGCTCGGATGAGTTCGTTTCTCGCTTTATTGGAGGACGCTTCGTGTTCTAAAATCTTCTTTAAAAGATAGATGACCTTGTCCCAGTCTTCGAGTTGTTTGTACGGCTCTACGATCGGATAAAGATATCCAACAAGTCTCGTTCTTTCTCTGTGACCGAGCATGATTCTTTCGATTCTTTCAAAGAATTGAATGTCTTCATGATTGTTGGTAACGATGATCGGCCAGATCTCTTCCAATTGAGGATAATCTTTTGTTTTTGCAAAAGTTTCGATCGCTTGTTTGAGATAAGTGATCGCTCTTTCTTTGTTTTCGTCTAAGATCGAGAGCGCGTATTTTTTAAGAATTTCAGGATTCTTACGATCGTGTTTCGCAAGTTTTTCAAGAACGACTTTGAGTTCTTTATTCTTCTTTAATTTTTCCAGGGCTTCCGCTTTGTATTTCAAAGCGAGTCTTTGGTCCCCGTATTTTAGAATTTGATCGGTAATGTGCTCGATGATCGCCCATTTACCCGCAACTTTAAAGGATTCTAATAGATTTTTTAATAAACCGGAATCGCTGATCTCTCCCCTTTCTAAGGAAAGAATTCCAAGCAGATAACGCGCAGAAATACTGTCCTCGTGTTCGGCAAGATACTCTTCTATTTTTTGTTTTGCTTCGTCTATTTTTCCGGCGGACTTATAAAATTCGATGAGATCGTCGAAAATCTTGAACTTGGAAGCTGGAATTGAATTCGCATCCGTGCGAACATAGATTTCTTCGTTGAAAAGAGATGTCAGCTTATCCAGATCGCTGGCCGGTCTGGATTCCGTAGTTGCTGATATTTCGTTAGACATAGGATACTCCACCGATTGAGTCTCGGCTTGATGAAAATTGGGACGTTTGGGGTAAAATTCCTCTCTGACAGCCCTGTATTTATCAATTATAGCTGAGTTGGCTTATCCGTAAACCAGAATTTAAAGAGAGGGGGATTTCCCGGTAAAGCCTTCGTTTTAGGCCTTACCGAGAGAGGAAAACGGGATTTTAGAACATCCCGTCGATGAAATTCTTACTTAGCCGCGTTAGCGCCGCCGCATTCCTTGTCGACTTTTGTCTTGAGCATCTTGTCAAGTTTGTGTTTGCTCTTGCAGTCTTCGTCGTCGAAATCGATGGAAGCTCCGTCGAAGTGAACTTCAAAGACGTCGGAAAGAACACGAAGTTCGTCAAAGAAAAGATAAACGGTTTCACCGCTTGTGTCCGGACGAGAACGAATCTTAAACTGTTTGAAAACGATCGTCTTCACCTGAGGATAAGAATTCACATCTTGCGGAACTCCTTGGGGAATAGAAACCGTAAGCGGTCTCCATCCGATAAAGTCAAGGGAGCCGAACTGAAGGATATGTGTGTCTCCTTTCCAGTCTTCGATCCAACCTTCGAGGTTGTATTCGTTTCCTCTTCCACAAACCCAAACAGAGATCGCTTTACTGACCCCGGGAAATTCCACACCGTAGATTTTTGAAATTTTTCTCTGGTTGTTCGCATCCAGATACGATTTCGTACGAAGCACTTCGTATTCCGGAACTCTTGGAGGACGAACGGTAACCGCGTTCTCTCCTGGAAAAGTAAATTGGAATTTCACCCCAAGAACCTTTGCCGTGCCCGTATCTACGTTCTTGATGTCTCCCGGTTTTCCGGAAAGCAATTTCACTTCTCTCAGAGACTGCGCGTTTTGAGCCGCAGGTTGATACTGTTGTTGTCCGTTTTGCGGTTGTTGTGTATCCTTATCCGTGGAAACTTCCCAACCGTATGCCGCAGAAGGAGCCGGATTATCCCAAGACTCCACGGTGATGGAACGAAGTTCCATTCCACTCACGTCGATCCCGGTCGCGGTATCAATACCACGTTTGCTTTTAACGATATGTTGTCCGTTTACGAGTCCAAGGAGAATTACTCCTCCCAGAATCGCTACCAGAGCTGTTGTAATTTTGAACGAGTTCATGAACCTTCCCATGCCTGCTTCCTTTCTTCGAAGATTACCAGTTATCTTTAATTTCAGATCCGGGATACTTCGCATCAGATTTATCGGCGCGAATTTCCAAATCATCCACATAAAAGTAGAATTGTCCGCCCACTTCGTGAACGTCGCTTACCGCGAACAAAGAAACGAAGTGAAGATTCTTATCAAGAAGAGCGAATCTCGTGCTCTGAGGAACGTAACCCGGAATCGTGGCGGTTAGTTTTCTCCAACCGAAATAATCCAATCTTCCCAGACGAACGTTATGAGTATTTCCTCTATAGTCTCTCAGTTTAGCGAAAAGAGTGTGACGGAATTTTCTTCCGAGAGCCCAAATCGAAAGCTGACGAGCTTTTCCTTTCACGACATACTCGTGTGGAGGATACACTTCCACTCTATCAAAACCTCTATTGGTATAATGGGTTTTAATTCCGAGGATGTGGTTCTTTTCGATCTGATCTCCGCCGTTATCAGGGACCGTATTCTCGTCGAATACGTCTCTCATCAAACCGCGTTGAACCATTTTGAGAACCTTGGTTTCTCCTAGAGGAGTTGTGGATTTCGCTCTCCAGTCTTCAGCCTCTTCGAAATTCTCGAGAATGAGTTTCTCAAGAGGGTCCGGGGCCGCGCCTGTTTGCTGGTTTCCACCAGCCTGATTGTTTCCGGTCTGCTGGCTATAGACACCTGGTACAGCAAGAATGCAGAGCAGTCCGGCAAGTAAGATGATCTTCTTCCTCATGAGAATTTCTCCTGGTTACAAAATACAAAAATAAAAAATCGTTTAGAGACTTAGGTCCGATTCTTTTAACTGCTTCACGATCCATAAAGGAAAATGAAGCACCGAGGCATCACGAGGATCCGAATCGCCTTTATATTCCATTCTTTGAATTCTTTCAAAGGTAATCACGGAAGAAAGGGAAAATCTGATTCTACTACCCGTCTCTGTATAAATATCGGAAGATAAAGGATCAAAATTAGCAAACGAAAAAGTTTTTTAGAGAATTGAAGATTTTTTTCTTTCCGAGCTATTTATCCTTTCGGAAGAATTTTCCCAGAAAAATACAGACAAACCAAGAATAATTTAAGAAGAAAAGCCCGGAAAGTCCGTAAAGTCCCGCTCGAACCAGCTTTTTTTCCGGGTTCGCAATCGGGCGAAAGATAGTGGGTTCGCCTTCGATCGGAAACTTATAGATCTTTCCAGCCTCTTGAACGGCGAGTTTGTAGTAGCCGTAAAAGGAATGATTTTTGAGATTTTCCCCCCAAAAAAAGACGGAATTTCCCCACTGACAAGTCGGAAGTTCGAGTCTTTCGCACGCCACCCAGACAAAGATCGGATCCCCCTCTTTCCAGTTCATTGCGACGAGAGGCGCGACATGGAAATAGATCGTCTTCGCCGGATTAGACGATGTCGATCCCTTCCCTACCTTCGCCGATCTCGACGAGACATAGTCTGTAAGAATTTTGACTCCTTTGAAGACGAGGATTCTATCGTTCCCCAATTCGTTTTTTGCGATCAAATTCGTATTTTTTCCGATCGGAATTCCCAAGAAGAATCCAATACTTTGGCTGATATAGAGCGAGGACACCCCCGCGGAAAGAAGACTCAAAAATAATGCGACATACAATAAATTTCCAAAGCGGGAACTCAGACGGATTACAAGAAAGAGGAGCGGGAGAAAGAGAAAAAGAAGAAGAGCGGCGGTGACTAAAACGGATCCGTAGATTCCAAGAGGAATAAAAAGAAGAGCCATTCCGTCGACGAGACAAAGACCCACAAAAAGAAGTTTCCAAGGAGAATTTTGAGAAGGAGGTTCCGGAAGTGGTCGGTCTCCGGATTTTACCAAAGCGAAAATCATAACCTTATTCTACAGTTAACTTTTGATTCAATTGCGACCAGAGTTGTCGAACTTGATCCATCTGTTTTTCCGGACCGGATATCGAGAACAAAAGCCCTCGATTCTCTCGGAGATAATATTTTTCCAAAACCACCATAGGAACTTGTCTTCCGTCTTGATGAAACCAGTTGAATCTTGTCACGTAACCGTCGTCCTCTTTCTTTCTTCGAAAGTTCGATTCTTTGATCGTTCTAGGATTGATTCCTCGTTTGAGATCCCAGAGTTGGAAATAATTCTTGGAAGTATATACCGCACCGACTGGATGATAAGACAATCCGATCGTAAATAAAATCCGATCCGGTTTGAAATCGAGAAATTTTTGCGACTGAGACTGATAGGCGCGATCCCATTCTCCAAGATTATGATCGTTCGGTAAGGTTTTGTAAAAACGACGCACTTTCCAAATATGGTCTTCCTCTTCTCCGCTCTCCGTCGATTCCGGTTCCGGAAAATAGTGTTTCCATTCCGCGGTCGTTTCCAAAGAAAAACGATACGGAGCACTTTCCATTTTTAGAATATTCTTTCGGGAACAGCCGTAAGGATCCGTGAGATCGGAGACTTCTTTGTTTTTGTGAGCCATGTGTTTCAGCAATCGACTCAATTCTTCCGTCGCGGTTTGAGATCCTTCCGGAACGAGTTTGCCGAATTGAATTCGATAACAAAGTCCGATCCCTTTTAATAAACGAATTGCAGAATACGGTTCTCCGTGTTCGGCTAACGTAGCGGCTTCGCTTCTATGAACGTCGAGTTCCGAAACGTCCGGAAAAACTTCTTTGTACTCCCGATCGAGGAGAAACTCCACCTTGCCGTCCTTATAAAATCGATAATTCCTTCCGTGAAGGTCCGTCTTCCAGACAAAATGTGCATTCGGACGAAAGAGTTTCATCACTCGATTGTGAAGGACTTCCTCCTTTTTTTCCTGATCTTCAAACCAAGATCCGCGAAGCAAGGGATCTGTTTGAGAAATCAAAGAGAGATTCCCCAAAAGAAAGAGAATCAATAGAATCGGTTTAGAAAACGTCGTCACGAGTGATTACAATTCATTGTTTTCCTTTTTAGTCACTCATCTTTCTTATAGGGAACGAACGAATTCATCCCTCTTTTCTTTCGTATAAGATCGGATTTCGTTTCTCCGGCGTATCCTATCAAGGAATGAAGATCGGCTCTTCCTATTCGGAATTCGATATCAAAAAGAATTCGGATGCGCAAAAAGTTTCACAAACGCGCCTTCTTTGAATTCCAAAAATAGATTCTTAATCCTTGTTTTTTGCAAACTTCCTTTCGTTTTTTGATACGATCGGACTTCAGGGATTCGCGCTTCCTTTTAAAAAAAGGTGCGATCTTCTAAAATTCTCCATTCTATTTTTCGGATCCGTAAAAAACCGTTTCTCTTTTGAAAATCCAAAATAATCTCAAAAGGCACAGTCGATCAAAATCAAATTAGGATTTCCTAATTTTCTTTCAGGACTCTTTTTATAAGTTATAATTTTTTAAATCATTCTTAAACTCTCGATGCTCTTGACAGCGTCCTTTTCAACTTCAAGTCTGAGCTATGAAAAGATTTGTTTGTTTGGGTCATCAGGTTAGGCCCGAAGTCGTTCAGAAATTGAAAATCGCAAGCACAAACTCGGAAGGTAGGAAAAAAAAATCGGCTCTCTCCTTCCTATTCGGTTCTTTTCTTTTTATCTTTCTAATCCATTGTAATCCGCTTGCGTTTCAAAACACATGCGATCCTTTTAATAAAGATTTTCATCTTGTCTTTCTTCTCAAAGCCGCAACGAACGACAAGACAGCGACCTGCGGGCTCGGTAGAAAAGTAAGTGCGAACCTGCGGGTTACGAATATAAATCCTCCTGAAGGCTCTTCCTCCGTCTTACGAGGAGCGAACATTCTGTTTTCTTTCAGTGAATCGATCGACACAAGTAGTCTTACGATGCAATCAGACGGAGGCATTTGTTCCGGTTCCGTTCAGATGAGTTCGGATGATTTTGTTTCCTGTGAAGGAGGGAGCATCGATGTATCGACAAATCCTTCCTTCCAAATCATACCGAAGAAGATTCTCAAAGGAGGATCCAATTACAAGATACGAATGACTACGGATATCCTGAACTCTTCCGGTGAAAGTATGGCTAACGTCTACTCTTCGACGAACGGTTTTTATACGAATGGCTTCTGGGCCTATGTTACGAATGCGACGACGGGTGATATCTGGATGTTTACGATCGATCCGGCCACGGGGGTTCTGATCAACAACAGTCCCGCAACAATTCCTTCGGCGCCGGGTGCGATCTCGCTCGCGATCCATCCTTCGGGAAAATTTCTCTACTGCGCCAATGAATCCTCAGGTTCGATTTATTATTATTCGATCGATCCTGCCACCGGTAACTTAACCAGCGTCAATGGAATCGGTGCGGCAAACGCCACAAGTTTCAAAATTCATCCTTCCGGAAATTTTGCGTTCGCGGTTGCGGCCTCTCCTACGAACGAAATTTACCAATACAGGATCGATCCAAACACGGGCACGTTGACTCCGAACACGATTGCACAAATTTCTACGATCGGTGATCCGAGAGACATTACGATCGACCCGACGGGTAAATACGCTTTTGTTCCTTTGTTCGCAAGCGGGAATATCAATGGTTATTCGATCGATTCCGTCGGACTTTTAAATCCGATCGCCATCACACCGGGAGGCTCCAATCCGGTCGGAATCAATATGGATCCGTCCGGTAAATTTCTCTATTGGGTCAATTCCAACGGTAATTCGGTGAGTATTTTTAGTATGGATTCGACCGGTTTACTGAGTTTGGCGGGGGGGTTTTCGACGGGAACAACTCCGTGGAGCATTCATTTTGATCCGAAGGGAAGAATCGCTTACGTCGCAAACAACGCGTCCGCATCGACTAACGTAAGCATCGGCTTGCGGGATCCGATAACGGGTCTTCTCACCCCGGTCGGAGGTCCTCTCACACCAAGTCTCAGCACCAGAAACTTCGTCGTGGACCCAAGCGGTAAATACGCATACTCGACCGAATCTTCAGGAAACATCGTATATATGTATAGGATCATCGACGCCAGCGGAAATATAAGCTTCAACACTCCCGCATTCACCGGGGTCGGAGCTACGGGCGGTTACGCGATCGAAATCTACTGATTCTTTTTGGAATATTAAAGAATAATGGAATATTCTAAAATTCGCATTCTCAGTGTGAGTTCCTACAAATTTAGTCTCAGAGAGAATTCAGTAAGAATGCAAACCGATTCTTGCCACCAAAAAAGTGTGAGTTCCCACATTTTAGAAAATCACTGCTTCAGGAATCTATGGAGAACCATTCTAAAATTCGAATTCTCGTGTGAGTTCCTATCAATTAAGTCTCAGAGAGAATTCAGTAAGAATGTAAACCGATTCTTGCCACCAAAAAAGTGTGAGTTCCCACATTTTAGAAAATCACTGCTTCAGGAATCCATGGAGAACCATTCTAAAATTCGAATTCTCGTGTGAGCTCCTATCAATTAAGTCTCATAGAGAATTCAGTAAGAATGCAAACCGATTCTTGCCACCAAAAAAGTGTGAGTTCCCACATTTTCGATTCAAAGGAAACTCCCGATATTTTAGAATATTCTAAAATTCAAATGCTATTTTGAGCAAAAAGTTTTCCTTTGGAAAAAGTTTTTTTCGAATCAGAAAGCCCCTCTTGCGAGATGGGCCAAAACTTCCATTGTAGCCGCCACTCCCAGATGAACGATGATTCCGCCCAAAATAGAACCGCTTCGATAAGAGAAAATTTCTAGAATCCATCCTCCAAAAAAAGAACCAAGCGCTTCTCCGAATGGCTTATTGAAATGCAAAAAACAAAATTTGATCGCCATTGGAAGAATCGAACCCTTTCCCAAATATTTCACGAAAGGATCAATCATAAATCTCGGAAGAACAGCTCAAGCGCTACGAAATTCGTTAGGTAGAATATTTCAAAAAGACCGATTGTCCAATATGCGGAAATTCCTAGAAATACAGACGCGGTCGTATCGGAATACCGAGGATATACTTTTAAAAAAGCGGGGAACTCGAAGCAAAAAAACGACGGGCCTCATCAAAAGCAAAAGAATCCAATAAGGCGTCAACTCCGTTTTCGCATTCCAACCCTGAGACACCTCCGGTTTTTTGAGAAGATAGTAAACGAAGGGAAGAATCAAATAGATTGCGGTATTGATTCCGTAGTTGAAACAAAGAAGAGAAAGATACCGGATTTCTTCGGGTAAGAAAGCGAACAATCCCAGGTCTTCGAAACGGACCGAGCTGATAAAAACCAAAGTAGTCCAAACGGAAAAGACGAGCCAAAGAAATTCTTTTTTTCGTAAGAGGTCTCCCCGCTTGTAAGCGATGATATAAGATCCGAAACCCGCGATCAAAGAAAGTCCGTAAAAGAAAAAATGAAACGTATAGATCGCAAAGGTCCCTTTCCACATTTTTGTGAACGTAGGACGAATCTGAAACGTATAATTCAGAAGAAGACAAAGGAAGACAAAGACGATCGAAAAGAAAAGGTGACCGTATCGAACGTCATCTTGAAAGTATTCGAAAATAAAGCCGAAGAGCTTTTTCAATCTATTTCATACTCTTGAATCGTTTCAAAAGTTCCGATGAAAATTCTTGAAGCGCTTTTTCCTTGCTTTCCGATACGATCGATGTTTCGTTGATCCATCCGTAAGGGCTCGTGGAGGACGAGGACGCTTCGGATTCTGTGGTGAGATAGAGATATTCGTTTTTTACGTCCCAGAGCGTCCCTTCCAACGTGAACGTAGATTCTCCACGAGTGCCTGGGACGATCCAAATTCCGACGATTGTCGCATAGAGCAAACTGAGAAGATTCGGGTTTTGTTTGTAGTGAGAAGTCGATTTGATAACCAAAACCGCATCCGCTCCGTATCGGGATGCAAGAATTCTTATTTTTTTGATTCCGTCCAATGATTTGGTTCTATTCGGATAATAATTCTTAAATCCGCTTCCTTCTCTTTCCGAATCCAAGGCATAGACGGAAGCGGAAATGAGAAACATTTGAGATACGATTTTCTCCGCTTTTAATGTTTCTTCGATCGTGAGGATCGTGGATTTATTCTTCGCATCAATTCGATAATACGATCCGTCCGTTTCCAAAAAGTAAACACCGACTCGAAACGGAAGACGAAGCTGAGGTTTGAGGGAAAGATAGTGTTTGATTTCTTCGGAATCGATCACGATTTTATTCGGATCCACAGGCGGCAGAGAACCTCGATCGTATCCTGTGCTCGCACAACCAATCTGTAATGACAATAAAAGAATCCAGATATTTTTTTTCATAAGTCCTTCGGCTCCTTGGCTCAACATTTTGTATCCTTGCTATCTTCTTTGTAAGACATTCTAAAAGAATTCTTTTTGCAAAAGGTCCCGCTTTATTTTGTCGAGACAATCTTCGTGAGAGTTCCAACATCGTTTTGTCGAGACAATCTTCGTGAGAGTTCCAACATCGTTTTGTCGAGACAATCTTCGTGAGAGTTCCAACATCGTTTTGTCGAGACAATCTTCGTAAGAGTTCCAACGTTGTTTTGTCGAGACAATCTTTGCAAGAGTTCCCACACTGTTTTTTCGAGACAATCTTCGTGAAAGTTCCCACACTGTTTTTTCGAGACAATCTTCGTAAGAGTTCCAACGTTGTTTTTTCGAGACAATCTTCGTAAGAGTTCCAACGTTGTTTTTTCGAGACAATCTTCGTGAAAGTTCCCACACTGTTTTTTCGAGACAATCTTCGTGAGAGTTCCCACATCGTTTTGTCGAGACAATCTTCGTGAGAGTTCCAACGTTGTTTTGTCGAGACAATCTTCGTAAGAGTTCCAACGTTGTTTTGTCGAGACAATCTTCGTAAGAGTTCCAACGTTGTTTTGTCGAGACAATCTTTGCAAGAGTTCCCACACTGTTTTTTCGAGACAATCTTCGTGAAAGTTCCCACACTGTTTTTTCGAGACAATCTTCGTAAGAGTTCCAACGTTGTTTTTTCGAGACAATCTTCGTAAGAGTTCCAACGTTGTTTTTTCGAGACAATCTTCGTGAAAGTTCCCACACTGTTTTTTCGAGACAATCTTCGTGAGAGTTCCCACATCGTTTTGTCGAGACAATCTTCGTGAGAGTTCCAACGTTGTTTTGTCGAGACAATCTTCGTAAGAGTTCCAACGTTGTTTTGTCGAGACAATCTTCGTAAGAGTTCCAACGTTGTTTTTCGAGACAATCTTCGTGAGAGTTCCAACGTTGTTTTGTCGAGACAATCTTCGTGAGAGTTCCAACATCGTTTTGTCGAGACAATCTTCGTAAGAGTTCCAACGTTGTTTTGTCGAGACAATCTTCGTGAGAGTTCCTACGTTACTTTTTCGAAGCAACTTTCGTGAGAGTTCCTACATCGTTTTTTCGAAACAACCTCATTCCAAAAATAAAAAGAATCCAAATCCTTCGTTTGTAGTAATTACGACAAACGGGCCTTGATTTTTTTTTACTTGAAATCGGACTTCAAGTCCGCATCAAAGATGCTCGGCAAAATCCGCCTTCATTACAAAGCTTCTCTCACAGGGAAGTCAATTCGCACCGGGGAATAGAGAACGCAAATCGTTCAAGGAACGAATCCCTTGGATTTGAATGTCCAAACTCTTATCGATCTCGCTTACGTTTCCTTCGGGAACGATCACCTTCTTCATACCGACTCCGGCGAGTTCCTTGATTCTTAAGCTGGCTTGACCGATGCTCCGGACTTCACCGGAAAGACCCACTTCTCCCAAAACACAGGTTCCTTTCGGAAGAGGTTGATCCAGATAACTCGAGATGATGGAAGTGCAGATCGCGAGATCGAGCGCGGGTTCGTCTGCGTCGAGGCCTCCCGCGAGATTGCTGAATATATCACATTCTCCTAATTTGAGTTTGATGTATTTCTCGATCACTGCCGCGAGCAAAATCAAACGGCGCGTATCCGGACCTTCCGCCATTCTTCTCGCTTGCGAAAAACCGGACTTGCTCACAAGAGCCTGCACTTCCACGGTCAGAGCTCGACTTCCTTCTAGGACCGCGCTGATAACGGAACCGCTTCTTTCTTCGGCTCCCGTGCTGATAAAAACCTGATTTCGATCTCCGACTTCCCGGAGACCACCGGAAAACATTTCAAAGATCGCGAGATCTCCGACCGCGCCGAAACGATTTTTCACGGCACGCAACAGACGATAGTAATTGAGACGATCTCCTTCGAAATAAAGAACCGTGTCCACGAGATGTTCTAAAACTTTCGGACCTGCAATCGCACCTTCCTTTGTGATATGACCCGTCATCAAAATCGGAATCCCCGATCTTTTCGCGGTTTCAAGCAACACTTGTGTACATTCTCTGAGTTGTGTTACGGTTCCTGCTTGGTTCGGAAGGGCTTCTCTTGCAATCGTCTGAATCGAATCCACAAAAACAACGGCGGGTCTTTCTCCTTCGATCATCGCAGAAATATTTTCCGCGTAGGTTTCCGAAGTAAGAAACAAGTGAGAAGAACGAATCCCCATTCTTTCGGCGCGCATCCGAATCTGAGATGGAGATTCTTCTCCCGAAATATAAAGAACTTTTTTGTTTGCGCTTGTCAGTTTGCGAGAGACTTCCAGAACCAACGTGGACTTCCCGACTCCGGGTTCTCCTCCGATCAAGGTTAAGGAACCGGGAACGAGTCCTCCTCCCAAAACGAGATCAAGTTCTTTCAAACCCGTTCCCATTCTTTTGAGAGATTCTTCTTCCACCTTATCGAGAGGAATGGGTTCCTTATACGATTTATTCTTCTGAGAATTTCCGTTCGAGGCGGCGAACCTTTCCCCGCCGACCTCTTCCACGATCGTATTCCAGTTTCCGCAGGACTCGCACTTTCCGGCCCAGCGAGCGTAGTCCTGACCACAAGACTGACAAACAAAGTTTCGAGTGAGTTTCTTTTTCAATGTTCGAAGAGCGCGGGCATCTCAAGCCAATCGATTTGGTTGAATACGGGAAGACAACGAAACGCGTCTCTTGCCAAAGATTCTCTTCCTTCCCTCACAAGAATTTCTGTGAGTTTCTGTTCGAGAGAAATCAAATACTTCACGTCCCCGCTTGCGTAGTCGACTTGGTCTTTGGTAAGAATTTTTTTTCCCCAGTCCGAGGATTGATTCTTCTTATCCAAGGTCTCGTCGTAGAATTCCCGAATCAAATCCTTGAGTCCGTGTTTGTCCGTATACGTCCTTGCAAGTTTACTCGCGATTTTTGTGCAAAAAACATTTTGCATCGCGATTCCTAAACGATAACGTAGGAAGAGAGTATCCATTCTTGCGAAGTGAAAAATTTTTACGATCTCGGGATTTTCGAATAAAGACTTGAGATGAGGAGCTTCTTTTTGATCCGGAAGAATCTGAACCAAACTCACGTTATTGGAAGAATCGCAGATCTGAACGACGCAGAGTCTGTCCCTTCTCGGGTTGAGTCCCATCATCTCGCAGTCTACGGCCAAACGGTCGTCGGCCAGATATTCTTCGAATCTTTTTTGTGTCAGATCCCCGGGAAAAAGCTCCGGTTTTATAGTTGAACGTTTTGGAGGCATAATTTCATAATAATCCGTACTGCGTGGTTTCGGGAACCAAAAATACAAAACAAGGCCGCTGGAATTTTAGAAAAGTTCCCGTTTGAAAAAACGAAAAGCGATCCAAAGCGATAGAACAAAAGAATGAGAGCCATATTAAACTACAAAGTCTATGAGGACGCGTTCGTTTCCTCTTTTGAATTTTCAGGAAAAGAACTGAAGAGCAAGAGCGATTGCGGAAATTTCTCCCTTGCCCTCGGTTATAAAAAAACGGGAAAGAACAACGTTTACAAACCGACCTTAGAATGGATCGGAGAACTCAGACCCAAGGCAGGAACCGAAATTCTTACCTTGGAAATCGAACTTCCTCCGCATTCCCTCGTAAATCCGAAACTCTTTCAACACGGATATCAGTCTTGGAGTCTCACCGGAGTTCATTCTTTGAGCGAAGCAGACCAATCTCCACGCCTCGACTTCCTTCAATACACCGAGGAGAATATCTATACAAAACATTCCGGGGTCGGCGGAGACTGGCACAGCGAAGGAATGATTCTTCTTATCTCTTCTTCCAATGATCCACATTACTTCGCCGGAGCGACCGGTCCCGGAGAACAAGGAGTCAAGTTCCGAGCGATTTCTTCGGAAAGAAAAGAGGAACTCGCAAACGAAAAGAAAAAATCCTGGTTCCCATCTTCGGGAATTTCCTTGATCTACGATTTTTATCGCTACGAAGATTTCAGAGGAAACAAACTTTCCTTGACTCCGATCAGCGTCGTTCGTTTTAGCACAGGCCCGGAAGCCTTTCTCAAAAAGTATTTTAGCGAATTAGGAAAAGCTCATAAAGTAAAACTCTCCTCGACTCAGGTTCCTACCGGTTGGTGTTCTTGGTATCACTACTACACCAAAATTTCGGAAAAGATCATCTTGAAGAATCTGACGCTCGTGAAGGAGAAAAAACTTCCGATTCAATTCTTCCAGATCGACGACGGCTATCAAAAGGAAATCGGAGATTGGCTTACTACGAACGACAAATTCCCCGGAGGAATGCGTCTTATAGCCGAAGAAATCCGGAGAGAAAAACTCACTCCCGGGCTTTGGCTCGCACCCTTCTTAGTGAGAAAAAAATCAGAATTCTTCCAGAAATATCCGGAAGCGGTCTTGAAAGATCGAGACGGAAAACCGGTTCCCGCACTTTGGAATCCTCTCTGGGGAATGGACTACACGTATTGTATCGACGTTACCCATCCCACTTCCCGGGACTTTTTAGAAAATGTCTTTTCCACCCTCGTAAAAGAATACGGATATCCCTATCTCAAACTCGACTTTTTATACGCGGCCTTGCTTCCGGGCTGGACCTATGACCGAGGCGTGTCGCCTCACAAGCGTTATGCGGATACGATCCGTTTTATCCGAAAGGTCGTAGGAAAGGATGTTTTTCTTTTGGGTTGTGGGGCTCCTACGTATCCTTCGATCGGACTTTTTGACGCGATGAGAATCAGTTGCGACGTCGCTCCGTTCTGGGGAAGAGAAAAGAAAAGAATTCTCGTAAACGATAAACACGCACTCTGCACGGAAAGAGCCTTGATCAACGACATCACGCGCGCTTCCATGCACAGAAATTTATGGTACAACGATCCGGATTGTCTTCTCGTAAGAGAAAGTAAAAATCAGATGACTCCGGCACAAACTCAGTTTATGGCGAGTGTGATGGCCGTGAGCGGAGGAATGATTCTTGTGAGCGACGACCTCGCGTTGATCGGAGAAGAAAGACTTTCCTTATTGAAAAAAACCTTAGAACTCGGAGCGAAGTGTAGAAGCAAAACTCCGATTCCAGTCGGAATCACTTCCGGTCTATTTCCTCCGGCACTTTATAATCCGGCAGGCTTTTTAGGAATTTGGAATCCAACCGAAGAAGAAAACACGATCGAAATCCAAGTTCCCTTCGCGACCAAACAAAAACAGTTTCCCGATTTCTGGACGGGTAAGGTTCCGGAGTCTCTGGAGTTTTCTCCAAAAACAGGAATTCTTAAATTGAAACTTCCTGCGTTCGGATCCGTAATTTTACAAACGGGAAAAGTTGTTTGACTGGAATTCAATCCCGGATAAAATTCCAACCGAAAAACAATCACACGGAGACTCCAATCTGATGAAACGCACTCAAAAACAACTCATGGCTTTGGTATTAGGACTTTTCATACTCAGTCTCAATCACTGCTTTATTTCGGAATCGATTTCAGCGGGAGTAAACTCTCTGAGTAAATCTTCCGATTCTTTACAAAGCCTTTCCGGTTCGATCAAGTCGATCTCCGGGTCCGTAAGTTCCATCTTCTCTTCTTCTTCCAGCGACGATGAGAAAAAAGAAAAAGCCTATTTAAAAGACGTTCGCGATCTTACGGCGATGCACGTCGAAAACGGATTTCAAGAAATCGAATTCAAAAACGATCTTACGACCCTCGCTCTTCAAAACGGACTTACAAACTGGAAGTCGTTGCGCGTAACGTATCTCGGAATCGGAAGCGGATTGAAAAAAGCGGGAGTGAGCGAAGAGAAATTCCAAACCTTCGTACAAGGATTGGGAACATCCAAACCGGAAATCGTAGAGTCCATTCAAAAAGGATTCACTCAGCTCTGAGATTTTTTTCCTTTCTTTTCTCCTTTGCCCTGCTCTTACCGGCAGGGCTGAATTCCACACCGACCACAGCCGATTTTATCTACGTCGACGCAAACACGGGACAATCCAGCGGAGGACATACCGGAATCCGAGTCGGAAACAAAGTCTATCACTATCAATATTTTCCGGACGATATCTTTCATCTGGTGAGAGAATCGTACGATGACTTCGCCTTCAGTTATAATATTCTTTCCAATCGAACGAGCGTCCTCACTCGACTGGATTGGAACTCAAAAGAAATTTCAATCTTAGAATCTGGACTCAACCACCTCTATCTCGTTCAGTTCAAACATTTACAGAACTGGGAAATTCTCAAAAAAGAATCTAAGTTCTTCGAGGAATTGAATTCTCCCGAAAAAAAAATCGGACTCCGGGCGACAGCATACTTTACAAAAGAACAAAATTCTAAAATTACAAAGGATCTAAAAAAAGAATTGGAATCCCGATTCGGAAAACTTTTCCTTTTTGAATTGGAGAATCGCCTCAAAGAAGAAGTTCTTTCTCCGGAGAACGGACTTTCCGAGATTCGTTTTCCTTCTCTGCCGGAAAGAATGAGCGCCGATCGGTTCCCTTTTTTTTCGCAAGGACCGTATTTAAAAATTCGTGATACGCTCGAAGGAATTTTGCTCTGTCAGATCTTAAAAGAAGAATGGGGTTTAAACTCTGAACTTCTGATCGACGATTCGAAAGACGTTCTTTCCGAAAAAGAAATCGAACTCTTAAAAACATTCTTTCAAAGACAAAAAGAAAGTCTTTTGCAGATTCTCGAGGAACAAGATCCGGGTTGGGCGTTTAGCGCGTTAGTCGCTCTTGGAAGGATGCAGGCGATTCAACAAAGTTTAGAATCGGGTTTTCCAGTCTTTCTTTCCAGTTTTCCGGAAGATTCTCCGCTCATCCAAAAAGAGGCCGCAAGAGATCAAGAAGCGGTCCGTCACGTCGAAGGAGAAATGTCTTCGATTGTTTCTCTCGCGCGTCAAAGAATATCGACTCTAAACTCCATTACGGAAAAAGAATATCAAATCTGGGAGGATGCGACCAACCGCGCATTCGAGTTACAGGAAGGGATTGCTCAGGCGATTCCCGTTCGAATGTATTCCGGAAAATTGATTCCGCAAAGGGAGAACTTTTTTTTGATTCCGATGTCCTTACCCGAAAATTCTCGACTCAGAGAATACGCCGAAATTTCCAAAAACAGAGAACTTGAATATCACTCCCGCTTGAAAAAGCTCTATCCGTTTCATCTCCTCTCCCAAAACTGCACGACCGAGATCATCCGGAGCGTCCAGAAAACCTTCGATTCGCAAGAAAGAATCTTTCCAGGCGTAAGAATCGTTACGAGCCTATCGCCGACGATCATTCCATTCTACGCGTCTCATTCAATCTCAAAAGAATGGAAGACTTCCGGTGAAACGGTTTTTCTATCTTATCGGAGACAAAAGCTCAAGGAAATTTTGGGAAAAGAAGCTTCCCTGGAAACTCAAGTGAGGGAATCCTTTACGTTCACTTCTTCACTTTACAAGAAAAATCGAGAAGATCATTTCTTTCCTCTTTTCACGGACGACGTCTTCTGGAAAAGACCGCTCTATGGAATCGTAAATTTCGGAACAGGAGTCGGTCTTACTGCCGCCGGCCTTTTGAGTCTCCCCTTTGACAAAGGGGAAGGCCTTCAAAAAGGGTTTCAATCGGCTTTTTTCAGTTTACCAGAATTCGTTTTTTTTAATATTCGAAAAGGAACATTTCCTTTTGTTCCGATGAAGGATCTTCCAAAGAAGCTTTTTCTGTTTCAAGAAGAAGATTGATCGATTCCGATCCAAATCAAATCGTTCCGTAATGATACCCTCACTTTTTCGTAAATCGAAATTTCCTGCGAACATTTGGTCCGACAAAGAATTTGCTCCCTAAAAAAACTTTTTCGAGCTTAAAAACTCCCGCAAGTAGGATTTTTTAGGAGTTCCTACACGGGAATTTTTTCTTGCAAAATTAGAATTTTGTGATATAGGAAAGTCTTCCGGAATTTTTCCGCCCCCCACCCCTCCACCCGAAATTTGGGAGGGGCGCGCCGCTTTCACAGGAGAGTTGTCGTTGTTCCTACCGATTCTTCCTGAGATTCTGGTTTCAGGGTTTGGAACAAGTTCTCCTTTCGAAAAACAATTTTGCGAAGTCCTTCCTTGCTCGAAGGCCGTGGTCCATTTCTCAAATCGGAAAATGCATTGGGGAAAGAGCCTAAGGGATTTCGAGTAAAACGTAAGACGCGTCGTCCCTATATTCTTTCGCGGGAATCGCGGAACGGACATAGGTGTCTAACGCATTCTTCATCTTTTTAATCGGCTCCTGACCCGACTTGTGAATCTGGTTCAATTCTTCAATCAAGGGATGGTTGAGATTGTTGATGATTCCGTCCGTAAAAAGAAAAACGACGTCTCCCGAGTTTACAAGCACTTCGTGATTGGGATATTCGACGTCTTCCAAAATTCCCATCAATTGCCCCGATTTTTCCTTCAAGAAAGAAAAACCTTCCTTGTGAAAATGAACCGGAAACGGATGCCCGCCTCTTGCGTAGACAAGCTTTTTTTGATCCGGAAAAAGAATCACACAAGCCGCAGTCATACTGTGAGTTCCGATATTCAGACAAAGTTCCTGATTCATCTTTTTTAGAATCTCCGAAGGATTGTCCGAATTCTTAAATTCTTCCCTCGCGAGCGTAGTCATCAACAGCGCGATCAGACCCGATGTGACTCCGTGGTCCTCCACGTCGCCTAACAAAAGAAGAATCGATTTTTCCTTTTTCAGGATGACATTAAAATCTCCGCTCACAAAGGAAACCGGCGTGATATCCGCTTCCACTCGAAACGGTGAAAGATCCGGAATCGAAAAGATTTTCCCTTGAACTCTGGATGCGAGACGAAGATCTCTCATGATCACTTCATCTCGAAGATCTCTTTCCTTTAGGATCGTATAATAATCGTAAGCCCTCTGAATCGCGATCTGTACGGTTTGAATGGAGAATGGTTTGAGAAGAAAGTCGCTCGCCTTGTGGGTCAAGGAAGTTACTACGTTGTTGATATCGCGTTCTCCGGTCATCATGATGACCTGAGTTTTGGATTCTAAATTCTTAAAGTATGGAAGTATTTCTAATCCACTGCTTCCCGGCATATGAATATCGAGAAATACGATCGGATTGAGTTCTTTTTCGAAATACTGTTTTCCCTGTTCTACGGAATCAAAAAATACGCTCTGGTAACCCAGTTTTGTAAGAATGAGTTCCAGGGTCTCGCCCACGTCTCTGTCGTCGTCGAGAATGATAATTTCCGGTCTTAGGGAAAATTCTGCCATATTAGACTTTCCTTATGTAATGAGTCCCTGAAACGATCTTTTTCACTTTTTTATAATAGTCCTCATCGAAAAGAGCCGACTCCAGATAGTTATTGATACAGGAAACCATCTCGCCGTATTTCCAGACGTACGCTTCACCCGTTGTCGAATCGCATATTTTTTCGCCGTGAATTTCATTGCTGAGTTCTCTTAGATTTGTTCTACTAAAAGACTGAAGAATCGCTCGAAACTTCCCTTCCTTTTCGGGATCGACGAATTGAAATGATTTATGAAAAAGAACCGCATCGTGAAAGTATTCCGGAATATTAAAGGCTCCGTATGCTCCCATTTTGGTTGCAAGAATTCGGATAAAACTTGTGATTTCATTCATCACACTCAAGCCGGGGAATTCTTGACCTTGATGGAGTTTCTTTTTTACTTTCATCGTTTTCGCTTTTAGATTCTGGGTCAGGAGCCAGTCAATATAAACGAGCTTGTAGGATTGATCCAGCTTTTTAAACTGAAAGTCTGAAAATTTTAAACGCATATGAACCAGAATTCCACCTGAGGGATCCTTGATATAAATCCGATTGTCCATTTCGGAAATTCCATCCAAGGTGATCTGAAAATCGGAGTATCCCCTCGCTTGAAGAATTCGAAACATTCCTGCTTCTTCCATCATCACTCGGACTTCATCGATCGTGAAACGATTGAAGAGGCTGTTTTCGATTCCGAGAGAAGTCTGAAATTCACGGGAGATGTCGATCATCCCGAGCTCTTGACCGTCCAAAAAACCGGGATTTCCCTTGTTTTTATCCGAATCGGAGAAGATTCCCATAACGTTAATCGGCCGCGAATACCTTGATCGTATTGTAGTGGATTGTGACCGTATCGTGAAAGTCCTTCGCGTAACCTCCTGCGGGAAGAATCACGACCGGAGCATCGACGCGAAGAGCGAAGTCTCTTACGATCTTATCTCTCTTTCTCAATCCCTGAAAGGTGAGTTTCAAATCTCCTAAAGAATCTCCTTCAAAAGGATCGGCACCGGCGATGTAAAAGATAAGATCGGGTTGAAAGGAAGAATGGATTTTCTCAAGAGATTCTTCCAAAAGATCGTGGTATTTCTTATCATCGGTTCCCTCGTCTAAGGCGATATCCATTCCCGATCTTTCTTTTTTAGGATAAAGATTCTCTTGATGCATGGAGAAGGTAAACACGTTCGGTTCGTTCTGGAAGACGATGGAGTTTCCGTTTCCCTGATGAAGATCCAAATCGATGAATAATACTTTTTTGCCGGGATTCTCTTTTAGAAATAATTTTCCTGCGATCGCGGCGTCGTTGAGATAACAAAATCCTTCCGCGCGATCCGGCATACTGTGATGAAAGCCGCCGCCGATATGATAGACAAATCGATACTTCTTCGTAAGTTCCATCGAGAGAATCGTTCCTCCTACAGCGAGTACGAAACTTTGGACGATTTGTTTTGTAAGAGGAAGCTCGGAATATTGGGTTCTTTCTGTGAGTTTCAGGGAAAAAAAATCTTTTAAGAATTCTTTCGTGTGAACCAAGGCCAACTCTTTCTCTTTGGCCGGATCCGGTTTGTGCACATAGAGATCCGCGAGTTTAGGATCTTGTTTTACGAGATTGTAAACCATCTGGTACTTCCTAGCAGGAAATACGTGGGGACCCAGATCCATATTATAATCCGGATGATATACTAAACCAATTCGTTCTAACTGCTTCTCCAAGGAGAGGACGCCTATTTTTGGTTCATTCTATTTTCCTCTTTCCGTTCGTAAAGAGGAAATATTCGCTGGAACAACGGAAGGCATTTCTTTACAATTGCCGTTCATGAAAACCCTAAACGGGAAAAAAACCAAAATCGTTTGCACCATCGGCCCCGCTTCCTCATCGGAAGAGACCATATTTTCCATTCTCAAGGCCGGAATGGACATCGCTCGAATGAATTTTTCACACGGGACTCACGAATCGCATAAGAGAGTCTACGAGACTCTTCGAAAATGTGAGCAAATCTCCGGGTTTCCGCTCGGAATCATGGCGGATCTCCAAGGTCCAAAAATTAGAACCGGAAAATTAAAGTTAAACTCCATTCTACTCCATAAGGACCAGGAAATCAAAATCGTTCCGGACGCGGAACTCCAAGGAGACGAGGAAACGATCGGTTGTACATATCCGAATCTGATCCAAGATATCAAGGAAGGAGACAAGATTCTCATCGATGACGGGAAACTCGTTCTCAAGGTCCTTTCCAAAACTTCGGATTCCGCGATGTTAAAAGTCGTCGTGGGAGGAATTCTCTGGAGCAACAAAGGGATCAATCTTCCGGGAACTCCGATCTCCGCGCCCGCTTTATCAGAGAAAGACATTGAAGATCTGAAGTTCGCGCTCGCTCTGGGAGTCGATTACGTCGCTCTCAGCTTTGTAAGAACCGGAGCCGATTTGGAATTAGCAAGATCTCTGTTAGCTGGGACGTATACGGGACTCATCGCAAAGATCGAAAGACCCGAAGCGATCGGGAACATAGAAGAGATCATCGAACGCGCGGACGGAATCATGATCGCGAGAGGAGATCTCGGAGTCGAGATCGAAACGGAGAAGGTTCCGATCCTTCAAAAAGAATTGATCTACAAACTCAACCAAGCCGGAAAACCGGTGATCACCGCCACACAGATGTTGGAATCGATGATTGAAAATCCGAGACCCACGCGAGCAGAAGCAAGCGACGTTGCAAACGCAGTGATGGACGGAACGGACGCGGTGATGTTGTCTGCGGAATCCGCGAGCGGACATTATCCGGTCGAATCCGTTGAGATCATGGCAAAGATCATCCAGGAAACGGAAACGATCGATCATATCTATGAAATTCACTGGAACATCAAAAAAACGTTTTTGGAATCCGAAAGAACGGCGCTTGGAAACGCGGCGAGGGAAATCGCTCACGGAATTCATGCAAAAGCCATCGTCAACTTTACGAGAAGCGGTTACTCCGCTTTGATCACTTCGGAGATGCGTCCGAAGGTTCCGATCTATTCTTTTACACCATTTGCGACAACGGCGAGGAAGATGAAACTCTACAGAGGCGTGATTCCGTTTGTGATGCCGTTTTTTACAAGACTGGAAGATATGATCGCTTATATGAATCAAAAACTCAAAGAAGACGAATTTCTGTTTCCTGGCGACAAGGTCGTGATTCTTTCCGGAGCTCCGGGGGCGAGCGTTCGAAGCGTGGACTTTCTACAGATCTATAAGATTCATTGAATTTGTAGGATTCTGAAAATCACTTCTTCACTAAAATCTTTCGTGAAGAGAGTAAAACATACTCGTCTTGGTTTTTTCTTACAGATTCTGCATTAGGACGTCAGACGATAATAAATTAGAATATTAATATTTTCTCATTTTATTGGTAAAATTCAACGAAATAGACCCAATCGACTTTTTGTGCGATTTTTAACTCATCTTTCAAGTCCAGATTCCGTGCGAGTCCCCACATTGCGCGGGCATTGGGGAAGATTCGTAAAGACTGTTTTTGCCGTGAGTGTACCTCGAACGGACTTTAAGTCCGTTTTCAGGCTTTTTTCTAAAAAACTATCTATCTAGGAATTCCTACAAAAATACATTTTAATTCTCAAAATAATGAAACAAGACCGCCTGGAACCGGACGAAGCCTTCTCACAATCTGAAAAACTAGGTCTTCTAAAATACAGAAGGAGTTCCCACTTTTTTTGCGAAACCCGAACCCGAAACATTCTAAAAAAATCATTCACGCTCGAACTCTGAAGCTCCTACATTTTTGTTACACCAGGAGTTTGTTGTCTACTGGAGTCCAAAAGGTCTTGATAAACGAAAATTCATTTCCTCAAAGCGGAATTATCAAAACCGAGATAATTCCAACGGACATTCCCGAGCATTAGAATTTTATAAAGCCTTTTTACGGAACAAAAATAATCGGAATTTCCCTCGCAGATCTTTACGGGAACTCGATCCTGATTGGAAGAAAGATACGTAAAGGCAAATTTGCCGACCACCTTGTCAAAAGATATCGGCCCAAGCACTCGGGAATCGACAGAACCGTCCCGATTGTCCGCTAACACATAGAATTCGTTTTCCGCCAGTTGAACCTTTGGAAAAAGTAAAAGCCCCGAATTCGATTTCGATTCCAGAATCGTAACCAAACGATTACCGAGGACCTCCAACAAGACGATTCGTTCCTGAGGATCCAAACCGGATTGGAAGTCGGTAACCTTTTTCTCCGAACTTTCCTGTGGAATTTTTTCACCGTTCACACTCAGTCGAGTTATCGAAAAATGATCCGGAGTTTCTTCTTCGCTTATCAAAACCGTTTCCCCCGGAAGACCGACGATTCTACCGAGCGACTGAGTGCCCGATTCTTCATTTTGATACGCGATGATATCCCCTCGTTTTAATTCCTTCTTATAAAATAATTCCGTAATATAAAAGGCGTCGTTTACGTTAATATCGGGTGCCATCCCGGAAGAAAGTTGAACCTTGGCTTTTAGGATCCTATCCTTTACGAGTTCGTCAAGGGCGATGCCAAACAAGAGCAAAAAGAAAATCGTAACCGGCAAGAACCAATAGGGAGAAGGAAAACTTCGCGTAGCCGTCGATCTTGTCTTCTTAATCGAGACAAGGGTGGCGAAAATTAAAATTCCCCAACTCAAAAGAAGACAAAAAATCAAAAAGGATAACGCGGCCTTTCCGGAGCGATTCTCGAAAAGTATATAAGTAAAAACGGTAACGAACAAGCCGGCAAACAGGGCGTAACCGTAGAAAATCCAAAACAAAAGACGATCTTTTAAAAAATAAAAACCGAAGGGAGGAAAGATTAAGTTTAAAAATAGGCCGATCACTTTTCGTTGCATTCTTCGTTACTTCCGAGTCATTGTCGGTTTAAAAAAACACTACGGGAAAAATAGGGAAATCATAAAACAAAAACGAGATCGATATCTTTTTAATGCGACAGGAAAAAACGATGGATCTCATCCCAATATTTTCTTACGATCAAATCCGTACTGAGGTGACCACCCTTTTTGAGGAGTTTCAGCCTGATCTTCGTACGATCTGCAAAGTCTTTCACGACCGTTGCTGGGACATAAGGATCGTCCACCGCATGAAACATTCGGATCTTAAGCGGATTCAATTCCTTTATGTGAAACGCAGGGTTGAAAAATTCGCCTTCGTAAAGTTTTTTCCAATTCTTTTCCGGAAGTCGATACGCGTTCCCGAACGTTTCCTTCAAATAAGAAACGTAATTTGGATTTGCTGTTTCTGCGGCTTGCTCTTCCTTTAAGATTTTCCAATCAACGACGGGACAATTCGCGATCACTTTTTTTACTCGAGAATCCAAAGAAGAAAGAAGCGCTGTCGCACCTCCGAAACTTCCTCCGATCACGAAAATCTCGTCCGGCATGACCTCGAAACTTTTGTAAAAGGAATTCTCTCGAATTGTTTTGAGATCCAGAACTTCGTCGATGATTTCCTTGATATCCAAGTGAGGAGAATGTTTCAAAAACTCTCCGTCGCTTTCCCACGCTCCACGATATCTCGGATAAATCACCCAATAACCCTTGGCGGAAAGGAATTCCACGAGACCTTGTTTTTTAGGGATCGAAGGCATTCCGTCGCAGAGGAGAATCAACCTCTGCGTTTTTGTTTTTCTTTTCGGCGGAAGGAATTCCGCTACGATATCTTTTTGAAATCTGGTTCTATACATGAGTTTGGAATAACCATTGCCATAAAAAATGAATCGGAAAAGGTCGGGTTTGATTGTTTGCAAAAAAAGATAAACGAAGACCTTCCCTACTCTGATATTTAAAAAGAAAAGCTGGACCGATCCAACATGACTTACAGAACTTTTGTTTTGTAGAATATTCGATCTTCGTAAAGTATTTTCCCGACCTATGGATTCATTTATAAAGATCCGGAAAACTGGTCTTCAAGTCGGCGAAAATCCGCTTGGAAAATTCGTCCGGAGACGCGTATTTTTCGATGCATATGGAAATGTGACCGCTCGCCAAATGAGCAACGATCTGGAAAAAATTTCCGTAGGAAACGACGAGATGATCCAAACCACCACAATCGATATCACCCCTTTGTTTTGCGAGAAGTAACAAAGCCGGATTTACGATCTGCTCCTCGTAAAAATCGCTGTCCGAAGAAGACGAATTTTCGACTCCGGATCGTTGTTTTTTTGTGATGACGCCGTTCCATCGAATTGCGACGTAACGGACCTCCTCTCCTTTTGAAAAAGTAAATTGGATGATTTTCTCCGGATCGATCATAAATATGATACCAAGAATATTATAAAATTCGAATACCCGGAAAAAGTTTAAATTCTTTCAAGATCGTGTGCGCAATTTTCGTTTTCATATCCCTTCTTTCACGAACGTGCGTAAGATAACGAAGCGAAAAAAGAATCCCGCCTTCTTCCAGGGAAAGATAAACGATCGGAGACGTTTTTCCGAGACGTACCAAATAATTTTTAGAAAGCTCTTGTAATGTATATTCGATCTCTTCCTGATCGATCACGGCGTTGTTTTGAATGATTCCGTTCAGGAGTTCTTCCGCTTTTTCAAAATCGGAATCGTAAGGAATTTTGATTCTCATCTCGTCCCAAACGTAATTCATCTTGTCCTTTACGACGACGATCGGCTTTAAGATTACGTAGTGATTCGGAAAGTGAACGAGACGATTCGTGGATTGATCGGATTTCGGATCGGAGGAAATTTCCATAAGAGTAAAACGATTCATTCCTATGTTGATCACGTCTCCTCGAACACTTTCGATTTCGATTCGATCTCCGACCTCAAAGCCGTTGCTTCCGTGAATAAAAAACCAACCGACGTAATTGAGTGTGATATCCTTCAAAGAAATTACGATCCCTGCTCCGGCAAGTCCCATAACGGTGGGCAAATAGGAAAGTCCGGAAAAAGCCACGGGAAGAAGAATAATCAAACCCAAGATTACGAAGGACATCCGCGCCATCTTTCTTCTATTGTAACGCGCGGTGACGTCCACAGTCGGGCGAAAAAAATCCAAAACAAAAAGAATCACTCGATACGAAAAGATCAGAAAGAGAATAAAATAAACGATGAGAATCAATTCTTCCGCAAGACTTCTTTCCTTCATTCTAAGAAGAATGAAAGGATTGATGGCTTTTAAAAAATCGACTTCAAAATTCATAGAAGACCTTTTTGTTTTCGAATGCTCAAGATGATATCGCGAGAATCGACCGGAATATCGTAAACAGGCGAACCCGGTTTTTCCAGAAGCACAAAACGGATCGAACCGCCGACGTTCTTTTTATCGTGGAGCATGTGTTTGGCGAGTTCCTTCGATTTCAACTTCGTCTGAAACGGAAGTCGATAACTCTTCAGCGACTCGATCGTTTCTTTCGTTGTAGAAGGATCCAAACCGGATTTCTCCTCGCTGATCAGGAGCGCAGTGACAAGGCCGATCGCGACCGCTTCTCCATGGGAATATTTCTTATACTTCGTAACCGACTCGATCGCGTGTGCGGTCGTATGTCCCAGGTTGAGAATTTTTCGAAGACCCGTTTCCTTTTCGTCGCTCGAAACGACGGAAGCCTTAAATCGAACCGACTCGGCGATCATATAAGGAAGAACGGAAGATTCTACATTCAAATCTTGGAATGAATGTTGTTTTACTTTTTCCCAGTATTCTCCTCCGGAAAGAAGAGAATGTTTGATGATCTCGGCCTGACCGCATCGCCATTCCCGATCTGGAAGCGTGGAAAGAGCGAATAACGGAGCAAAGACGAATTCGGGTTGGTAGAAGGAACCGATCATATTCTTCCCAAGATCCGCGTTCACCGCGACCTTTCCGCCGACTGACGAATCCACACAAGCAAGAAGAGTGGTGGGAATCTGAACAAAACGAATTCCCCGCAAATATGTCGAAGCGATAAAACCCGCGAAATCACCGACCACCCCGCCTCCGAAGGCCAAGATCAAAGACTTACGATCAGCCCCGTGTTTGATGAGTTGGTTGTAGACGTCACCCGTCTTTTCGATATGTTTTGCCTTCTCTCCACCCTTGATATAAATCTCTTGAAAACGAATTCCCAAAGCGGAGAGTTCCTTTTCCAAATATTTCGCGTAGATGGAATGAATCGATCTTTCCGTGATCAAAAAAATCGATGTGACACCGGAAAGTTTCGCGAGTTCTTCCGATAATCCGGTGAGGTCCGTATGAATTTGCACCGGGACCGATTTGTGTTCCGTGTTTACTTGTATGGTTTCGATATGACTCATTTTTTTTCTGATACCCAGATGCTTTTGATAAAGGGCGCCGGACTCAAATTTCCTTCCAAAAGAAAAGACTTGATATCGGGTCTAAGATCCATTTCCCGAACGGCGGCCGGACTAAAATATCCGAAGCCGGTAATTGCCTTTTCGTTGAGATTGAGTTCCGGAACTTCCTTTTTTACGTTCACTAAAAATACGAGTTGAATGAGATGTCTTTTTCCGCCGGGTTCAATGGATTCGTTTAAGAGAAGGAACGAAGCCGTTTTCATTTCAAGAGAAAGTTCTTCTTTCAATTCTCTTCGAAGCGCGTCCTCTGCGCTTTCGCCGAATTCGATTCCGCCGCCCGGTAAAAGCCAATAATAAGAATCTTTTTTCTTTTGTTGGATGAGAAGGATTTCGTTTTGGGAATTGAATATAAGAGCCGCTACCCTGACTCGCATTCCCTTCTTTTTAAAGAAAAAATCCATACTAACTTGATTGTCGTCCTTTGATTCGTTGAATCTTGATTTGGCGAGGGACGTTTTCTTCTAAGACCCTCTTTTAATCCGATTGTAAAGTTCTCTCGCGGCGTTTTGTTCCGCGGCTTTTTTACTCACTCCGCTCCCGCTCGCTTCCCATTGATCGCGAATCCGAACGGAAACTTGAAAAACTTTCGCGTGATCGGGACCAGATTCTCCTTTCAAGCGATAGACCGGAAGAACCTTGAAATTTTTCTGAGAGTATTCTTGGAGTTGAGTTTTGTAGTCTCTGACAGATTCCTCTTTTTCCGGATTTTCCGCAAATTCTATTAAGTGTTTTAAGATGAATTTTTCGGAGGCTTCGAATCCGAGATCCAAGTAGATCGCTCCGACCAAGGATTCAAAAAGATTCGCGGAGAGTTTGCGTCTTCCTTTTCCCTGAGAACTCGCCTCCCCTTTGCCTAAGAGAAGATACTCGGAAAGACCTAGCTTCTCCGAGATGGTGTTTAGAATGGGCGTAGAGACGATTCTCGACTTAATCCGGGACAATTCGCCTTCACTGGCCCTGGGATAGTTTTGAAAGAGATAACGCGCGGCTACGAGACCTAAGACGGAATCTCCGAGGAACTCCATCCGTTCGTTGTCTTCCGGGATTTCGAGATTCTCATTTTTATAGGAACTATGAATGAATGCGGTATTATAAAATTCAATATTGGAAAATTTGATTCCGATTTTTTTGGAAAGCTTCTGTAGAGTTTTGACCCGCTCCGGGTTTTTGAGAGAAGAAGAAGATTGTGATTTTTTAAAGATCAAAGGAGGGAAAAAAGAATTCCGAGTTCCGTGAAGAACCCGGAAAGTCTCAAACGATTAGGACTTGAGGTTGTCGATGAACTTTGTAACGTCACCAACAGTTTGAATTTTCTCAGCGTCTTCGTCAGAGATTTCGATTCCGAATTCTTCTTCGAGAGCCATTACTAATTCAACTGTGTCCAGAGAATCTGCACCGAGGTCATCTATAAAGTGAGCCTCAGGTGTAACTTCAGATTCATCCACTCCAAGTTGTTCTACGATGATAGATTTAACTTTTTCAAAGTCTGCCATTGTTTCCTCCGTACCACATTTTGTGGTATGATGATTTTTTGTTAGATTTAGTCAGGTGGATATAAAATCCACCGAATTTTATAGATTTAATTCCGAAAATATTTGGCAAGCCAATATACTTTTTTTCAGAAAAAAACTCCCTTAAATTGTTCCGAAGTTTTTGTTCTTCAATTCGATTTTTATCATTCAAAAACGATCTGATGCGTTGCAAGAAAGAACACATAAGAATGCGTCTCATTCGGAGAGAAAAATTCTTCAAGAAGGAATGAACGATGATTCTCCTAGAATGCCTCGAGTCCTTCTTGGAATGGATTCTACGAAGAGAGAGAATTTTGGTTTTTTGATAAGAGTTTGTCTCATTAGAAACGATTTAAAATAAAAACCGTTCCTTGTTCCGGATTCTATTCTAAAATGAATTCTAAGAAAGTAAAAAAGATGAATTTAACCAGGAGAGGGTAAGAAGAATTGAGTGAGAATTCTTTTTTTCGAACGAATTAAAGGAAATAAAGAAAATTGGAATCTTCTTCCACTCCGATTTCGGAATGGAAGAAGATTTCGAAACGAATTATTCGGTAACGCCCGGAAGAAATCCTCCGCCGTTCACTTCTATTACCTGACCGGTAATGAAAGAAGAGATGTCGGAAGCTAAGAATGCGATGGTGTTCGCAATGTCTTCCGGAAGTCCGGCTCTTTTTAGAGGAATCGCCGCAACCATTGCGTGTCTGATTTTTTCCGGAATCGCGTCGGTCATTTCCGTTGCGATAAAACCCGGTGCGATCGCATTACAACGGACCTTACGAGAAGCCATCTCGAGAGCAACGGCTTTTGTAAAACCGATCACACCCGCTTTGGAAGCCGAGTAGTTAGTCTGTCCAACGTTACCGTTTACTCCTGCAATCGAAGAAAGATTGATGATCGATCCGCCGTTTGGATTTTTCATCATGTATTTAACAGCGGCTTGGGTGCAGTTAAAAGTTCCGGTTAAGTTTACTGCGATGACCGCGTCCCACTGCTCTTTTTTCATTCTCATAAGAAGAGTGTCTTTTGTGATTCCCGCGTTGTTTACGAGAATGTCGACGGAACCGAATTCTTCCACACAAGCATGGATTGCTTTTGCAGAAGATTCAGAATCGGCTACGTTGGTTCCGATTCCGATGGCTTTTACTCCGGTTTGTTTTGCGATTTCTTCCGCAGTCGCCTTGCTTGATTCTTCGTTAAGGTCTGCGATAACAATATTGGCTCCTGCTTTTGCAAGAACGAGGGCTGTGGATTTTCCGATACCGCGTGCGGCTCCGGTGATAACAGCGTTTTTTCCTTTTAAATCGATCATAATTCTTTCCTTTCGGGTGCTCTGCGGCTAAAGTATTTCGGTCAAATACCGGGTCAAGGGAGTTTTCCCGGTTTTGAGGCGATGTGACAGAACGAACGTTCTGCTTTTCTATTTATTCCGTTGGAAAACGTTTTTGAAAGGGAAGTTTTTTGTGAAATCGGTGAAAAGTAGGAACTCATACTTTTACAAGGGAAAAACTACGAGACGTTTGAATCACCTTGTAAAGTGGGAACTCACACTTTCCGTCCTTCTTGAAAAGAAAGGAATCCTGTTCCTCAGAGCATTTTCCAAAGTTCTTTCCTGCTCCCGGAAAACGTTCTACAAGAGATCGAAGAACGATTCTAAATCTTTGAAGTGTGGGAACTCCCCTCTTTCCTCCGAAAAAGAATCAGCCCTGATCCATTCTGTAGGAACTACGACACACCGTGAAAAGCGGCGCGCCCCACCCTGAATTGGGTGGTGGAGGCGGGTCCGTGGGAAAAAAGCGAGAGACTTTCCTATATCATAAAATTCTTATTTTGCAAGTAAGAATTCTTCTCTCACTCTTGTCGGAACTCCCACAGGAAAACTTTTCGAATCGCACATACGATTCTACTTTTGAGATCAGCCTCCAACCGCAGAGGATTCCATTCCAAGAACGTAAACCGGGGAGAAGCCACCCCCTGGAGTTCTAAAATTCGTGGTCTGACCTTGATACAAACGCGCCGCTAAAAGTAGGATCTCCTCTCGGAATACATACGTTCTCAAATCCATCTTATATGGAACTTTTTCTCCGTCCTTGAAAAGAATTCTCTCGGAAGGAAGAACGATCTCTTGAAAGATATTCTCCCCTTGAAGAATTTCATCAAAGGTTCCTTTGGTAAGTTTATCTCCTCTATAGGCGGCTTTACTTCCATATCCTCCGGAGGCAGGTTTAAAGAAAAATTTCTTTCTCTCTTTCCAGAGTTCTTCGGCATTCTCTTTTTTCACAACCCCGGTGAAAGGAATGAATTTTTCCAAAACTTCAAGATCGGATTCTTCGACGCCGGCATCGCGTAGGAACTCCTCGTTCTTCCAAAAAACCAAATTCGTCTTCTTTGCGTAGAGTTCGTAGTCGAGCGGGTTCGGAGTTACGACCGTCATTTCCTTTTCCCAGGAAGACCGGATCTTCTGATTTTCCAATTCCGAAAGATAAAAATCAGTGAGACGGTTATAAATAAGATCCACTTTCTTTCCTTTGAAGAAAATGGATCCTCCTTCATCCAAAGTCAAAGAATTTGGTTCTACGATCTCGCAGGCAATTCCCTTCGATAAAAACATTTCTTGGAACAAAAGAAATTCGGGATAAAGAAACTGCTCCTTCGGGCTTTTGTCTACGATTGCAACGAAAGTAGGAACTCCATCTTTTCCCGCGGCCTTCCATTCTTCCAAAAAGGAATCAAAGAATCGATTTTCGATGGCCAAAATTTCTTCCGCACTCGCGAGCGCGTCCCTCACTTCGGGACAACATTCTTTCTGAGCTTCCACCAACTTCGTCTGTAAAAAGGCGCCTCCCGCGTTCGTGTTGATCTCGATCAATTTCGGACCTTCCTCGGAGAGATGAAAATCAAAACTTAAAAAAACACCACCTTCTGAAAAACGACCTCTCAAGTTCTCGGGAAATTCTTTGAGAATCTCCTTTCTCACCTTTTCGTTTTTAAGAATTTTCTGAATTACTTGGATCGTCTTGCGAATTTTAAGAAAATCGCTCGGATCCAAAAAGGAGGCGCTGGATGCAAAAAAACGATCCGTCAAGGAATCAAGATCGGAATTCTCTTCGCTCATGGAAGCTTTAATTTTTTTAAGAAAACTCCGGTCCAAAACTTCTTTTTCGATCGTTATACACTGACATTCTCGATTGAATACTTTTGAAATCGTCGTCATCTTAGGCCTCCTTTACGACTGGACTTTGAAACCATCGTTTCCGCACTCCAAGAGCGACTCTTACAAGAAGAATTAAGGCCGGAACCTCCACAAGAGGACCGATCACTCCCGCAAATGCCTGACCGCTCGAAATACCGAAAACTCCTATGGAGACCGCGATCGCGAGCTCGAAATTATTTCCGGCAGAAGTAAAAGCAATCGATGTGGTTTTAGAATATTCAACTTTCATAATTTTTCCGATCCAATAACTGATAAAAAACATAATAATAAAGTAAATCAGCAACGGAACGCTAATAATTAGAACATCGAATGGAATCTTAAAGATCAAATTCCCTTTGAGACTGAACATAAAAAATATAGTAAACAAAAGCGAAAAAAGGGTAATCGGGGATATCGCAGGGAGGAATTTTTCCTCATACCAAACGTTTCCCTTGGAACGAATCAAAATCACGCGGCTAAAAATCGCGGCCAAAAAAGGAATCCCGAGATATAGGAAAACACTTTCAGCGATTTGTCCGATCGTAAGATTGATTTCCGCACCCGAAAAACCCAAGTAAGGAGGTAAAACGGAAATGAAAAAATATGCATAAATACTATAAAAGAATATCTGAAAGATGCTATTCAGAGCGACAAGACCCGCCGCATAATCTCGATTCCCTTCGCTCAATTCGTTCCAAACTATCACCATCGCGATGCACCGAGCAAGCCCGATTAAAATGAGTCCGATTCTGTATTCGGGATAATCTTTTAAAAAGAACACGGCTAAACCGAACATCAACAAAGGTCCTACGATCCAGTTTAGAAAAAGGGAAATTGCAAGAACTCTTACGTTTGAAAAAACTTCCTTCATTCTTTCAAACTGAACTTTTGCGAGAGGGGGATACATCATCAAGATAAGACCGAACGCCAAAGGAAGATTCGTGGTTCCGATCGAAAGGCCGCTTAAATCTTCCTCGACGCTGGGAACCAATTTACCGAAAAGAACTCCTCCGCCCATCGCGAGAAAAATCCATAGAGTGAGATAACGATCCACAAAATTTAATTTTGAATTCATTTTTGCCTCAGTCGCTAAAAGCCGCAGAGTTTAATTTCAGTTCTTGGATCCAGTTTTGAGAATATTCACGGATCATTTCACGAACCTTTCTAAATTCTTCTCGGATTTCCTCTTCGTTTCCTTTTGCTTTTGCGGGATCCGGAAAGTTATGATGAAACCGCAAAGCCTTGGAAGGGAAGTAAGGACAGTTCTCTTTCGCGTGGTCGCAGACGGTGAGAATATAATCAAACTCGATGTCCTTGTATTCGTTGATATGATTGGAAGTATGATTTCCGATATCGATTCCGACTTCTTTCATCGTTTGAACGGCTCTTGGATTGACCCCATGCGTTTCGATTCCTGCGCTAAAGATCGTCGCACGATCGCCGGCAAAATGGCGCAACCAGCCTTCTGCGATTTGACTTCTACAACTATTTCCCGTGCAGAGCACGAGTATATTCGGCTTTTTCATGGGCAACAATTCTCACTTTGTGATTTTCTTAAATGTTCCAGATTCTCAAAAAAGGAATTCAATTCTTTCCGGAACTCCTTCACTCTGGACCAATCGATACAATAACAGGATTTATTTCCTTCCACTTCTCCCTTGATAAGTCCGATCTCTTTGAGTTCCTTGAGATGTTGAGAGACCGTCGCCTGTGCTAAAGGTAGAACTTCCACAATTTCACCGCAGATACATTCGTTTCTTTCGGCGATCGTTTGCAGAATCGACAAGCGCGCCGGATGGGAGAATGCTTTTGAAAATTCCGAGAGAAGAATCGTGCTTTTCGTAAACTTCCCTTTTTTGTTGACAACCATATTCTTTATCGTAATTATACGATAAAGAAGTCAAGAATCTTCTTTTGAATTTTAGAAAAAGGGAACTCCGTGCCTAAGTTGGAATATTTCTTTCATCCAAATTTTGAGAATGTTTTGAACCTTCTTCAAGACAATGCTCTTCCAATAGAAGATCTCAAAACTCAGGATCTAAATAATTTTATCGGCTACGGAGACCAATCCGAACTTGGTGCGGTCATCGGACTGGAACTACACGGGGAATCCGCGTTGTTGCGCTCTTTAGTATTAAAGGATTCGATTCGAAAACAAGGAATCGGAACTCAACTGGTGCATAAAATCGAAGAGCGGGCCCGTCTTCTTCGAGTAAAAAAAATATTTCTCTTAACCGCGACGGCTCGAAATTTTTTTATACGACTGGGATATCAGGAGATTGAAAGAGATTCTCTTCCGAGCGAAATCAAAAGAACCGAAGAGTTTACTACGCTTTGTCCAACGAGCTCTTCGATTCTTATGAAAATACTATAAACGAAAGTTATCAGTTCAAAGAAGAATCCGAAACTTTCTGCTTCGCAAGTATGGCCCTTACCCAAAAAGAATTCCAGATCACTCGAACAATGATTTTTCCGATCTGAAAGGCAAACAAAACACCCGGAAAAATTCCATACATTCCAGATCCCATTCTTTCCAGACCATAGATTCGATCTGCTTCTAAGTCAGCGGCTGTTTTCAAGGAATTCTTGTAAAAGAAAAGAAACCAACTCGAAATCGAGACGAGTTCCATAGCAAGAAGGAGAAAAATCAAAATTCCGGAAAAGAAGAGAATCCTACGATCCAAGTTCTTATTTAAAATCAGGAGTCCATCAATCAATACAAAGTAAAAAAAGATGGAAGTCGAAAGGATCAGAGCGAGATTTAAATTCCATGGTCCTTCCGTATTCCCGGAAGCACCAATGATTCCTAGAAGGCGATTCATAGAAAGCCCGATCAGATAAGTCAGAAAGGCAAAAACTAAATCTAAGGCGATGATTTTGTCGGCATTTTTCTGAAGGCCGTTTTCTTCTTCGTTTGTTTCGTGATTCATACTCATACGTTCCGCAATTTTACTCTATTTTTTTTCCTACTTTGCTCTTCGATAGAAGACAGACGACTTTTTTTTGAATACTTAGGAATCCCATCCGGCGCGTTTGTGTAGCGTTATTTTTTCCTTTCACTCTCCGAACGGTAACCCGCAAGGAACGACACCAAGTCGTCGGCCGATGGCCCATTGAAAGAATCCTTTGTCTTCCAAGTTTCATCGTGAAAACTATAGCGACCTGGATATAACCAATCCCCAGGTTGCGGTTTGTCTCGTCCAATCTATTCCTCTCACACACTTATTCTTCCATTCGTATGAGTTTCCTTACCGACCCTTAAAAAAAATCGGAAGAATTCATAGAGAGCAAAGTGAATTCGATTTCATAGACCAAGAACGCCTCTATCAGGAGTTTTTTTGAAAAAACTTCGATTCCCAGAATTGCAAATTCTGGGAGTCTCAAAACATCGAATTTTTTCATCGAAAACGAAAATCGAATCCCTCACACTACAAGGAATCTTTTTATTGATTCCTATATCTAGAATGAATATTCCATTTATCGAATCTATAGACAACAAATCGAATTGCGGCCTTAAGATATTGAATTGTGAAAATCTACGACTTGGAATCATTACTGCCAGACCTTTCTTGTATTCCATTCCTATAAATCAAAACTTCTTCGAATTCGTTTACTTGATTCGAAATACGATTGAATTTCGGAAAAAATAAATTCAGGCCAGTCGGACAGACTTTTGGTCGAGGGCGAAACAAATCCTAAAAGAAAATGCGCAGTACATCTCTTTCCATTCTTACAAAACCCAATGATCCTAAGAAGCACGTTATTCTTTCTTTGCCGTATTACACGAAGTTAAAAACGGTGATGATCTTCTCCGCAAAAGGAGGTTATCGAAAAGTGAATACGATTTTCTTCGCCGGAGTTCGAAAACCTTGTCGAATACCCTTTTAGAAAAACTAAAATCCGAAGCTTGAAAACCACTCCACCTCGATCGCATTGCTGAAAACGAATCAACTTACTGACGTGAAATGCATTCAAAGAAAGGTACCAAAAGAAATTGGAGAATGAAATTTCTCCTTGAAGTAAGAAGTCCGTTGTCACGAGGAGCCATCCCTTTTTCTTTTCGTTCTTAGAATCTCCAGAAGAACCTGTCGGAAATACGACGAGGCGTTCGTGAAAGTTGCGCGCCCCGCCCTTAATTTCGGGTGGAGGGGTGGGAGGCGGAAAAACTCGGCGGACTTTTCTATATCATAAAACCGGCATTTAGCAAGGAAAAAGTTTCCTTCCCCTTTCGTAGGAATTCCTACAAAGCTTCTTTCGAGGATCGTACCCCTCAAAACTTGATCTTCGATTCGAATCCGAAGTTTTTCTAACGCGAAACTTTTTTCAGAATAGAAAAAGAACTTCTCAATTTCGAAACCATTCATCGAAAAACATTCAAACGAATGGACGCCCACTTTCAACCGGAATGATTCACACTCAGAATTCTAAAATCACTGATCTTTTTTAAAACTCGAAACGCATCTTTTTGTCTTAGAATATCCAGGACCTGATTCATCGCAATGGCGTAAGCGCTTTCTTTTTGAGCTTCTTTGTCTAAATCACAATGTTCTTTGTAAAGGTGTTCATCGAACGGCCCCGAATCGGAAGAACCCTTTTCAGAGGAGTTCAAACTCCGGAAACAAACAAAGCCGTTGTATGCCCAAGTGGACGGGCTTTCCCTCAGTTTACGAATTTGATCGGGAGAATCATAGTATCTTGGAGACTTGGAGGCAAATTCCTTCAAGGATTTCTCAAAGTGCTCTATGGAATTGAGACAAAGCAAACTGGAGTCGATCGCAAACGTATAGAAGGTTTCGTTCGGGTGTTCTTTGGAGAATTTTTCAATTTCGGTAAGGGCAAAATTGGCCAATCTCTGCACATCAAACATTAGATTCAATCCTGCTTATAAAGTCTTATCTTCTCTACAAGCAACGATCTATTTTTTGATTCTTTTTCGAATTAGATATTGTATTTTTTAATATCGGTGGCGATCCGATCGTTGATTTGGTGCTTTGCACATTCAATCACAACGCGAATCGCACTTTGAACCGCCAACGCGTTAGACGATCCATGTCCGATCAGACATACTCCGTCCACTCCCAACAAAAGCGCGCCGCCGTATTCGGCGTAGTCGAGACGTTTTTTAATCGCGGCAAAAGTCGGCTTGAGCAGTAAAGCGCCGGTCTGGGCGAGGCTGGATTGTTTGATACTTTCCCTTAAAACGTTGAAGATGGACTTGGAAAGACCTTCCGTCGCTTTGAGAACGATGTTTCCCGTAAAGCCGTCGCAGACGACAACGTCCACGTCCTTACCGCTTCCATAGAGATCCCTTCCTTCCACGTTACCTACGAAATTCAAAGGAAGTTTTTTAATCATTTCAAAAGCTTTTAAGGAAACCGTATTCCCTTTTTTGTCCTCTTCCCCATTGGAAAGAATTCCCACTTTCGGATTAGAAATATTGAATATAAGTTTAGAATAAATTTCACCCATCACGGCGAACTGCGCGAGATAATCTGGCTTACAATCCACGTTAGCTCCCGCGTCCAACAAAAGCATCGGGGGGCCGTTTTCTTGTGGAATCGGCGCGGCGATCGGAGGACGTAAAACACCAGGGACTCTTCCCAGATACAAAAGCGCAGACGCCATCGTAGCGCCCGTGTTTCCGGGAGAGAACATTCCAACGCAGGTTTTATCAGCAACGAGTTGTGTGGCTTGAACGACGGAAGAATCCTGAAGTGTGCGCACGGCAATGGACGGAGAATCATTCATATCGATGATTTCCGATGCGTGTTGGATTCTTACTTTGTTTGTATCGTAATCGAACTTGAGGAGGATCTCCCCAATCTCTTCTTCTCTGCCGACCAAGACGACATGAGCCCCATCCTGGTTAACGGCATTTACGGCGCCTTCAATAATCTTCTCCGGCCCGTAATCGCCGCTCATTACATCGACGGCGACCCACATCATAGGAGTTAATTATCTTCTTTCGCCTTCTTGACTTTCGGCTCTAAAACGATTCCGGTTTTATAGAACCCGCATGTTGGGCAAATTCTATGAGGGAGTCTGTAAGAATTACAATTAGGACAAGGAACCAAATTTGGTTTTCCGATGGCATGATGGGCCCGTTTTGTCCTTACTTTTGATTTCGATTTGCGTCTTTTGGGAACTGCCATTGATTTCCTCTTGGGAAAATGAATTGTTAAACTATAATTTTTTGAGGCTGGTATTCCTCAACCATTATTTCATTCCATCGATAAGAATGAAGACTCTTTTAGCGGTAAAATCCGACCACCTTTCAAAAAACGTTTTGAAATGGACCGCAGATTCCAATCAGAAACCTAAGACCGGTCTCGTTGCGAATCAGATTTTAGGAAGCCGAAAGAGAATCCATGAATTCCACCGCTTCTTTCCTTTTTCCGTACAACGAAGAACGATTGAAAACGAGTCGAGCGGAAGATTCTAAAATTATGTCCAATTCCTTGAGTCCGTTTGCCTTTAGAGTTCCGCCTGTCGAAACGAGATCCACGATACAATCGGAAAGACCGACTAACGGCGCCAATTCGATACTACCGTAGAGTTTGAAAATCTCGCAGGACAAACCTTTATGAAAGAAAAATTCTCTCGCGAGGTTCGGATATTTCGTGGCGACTCGAATTTTTCGATGACGGGCTTCCAAGGTAAAACCCTCAGGCGCCGCAAGAGAAAGTCTACACTTTCCGATTTTTAAATCCAGTGGGGTCGCGAGGTCGTAGCCGCCTTCTTTTAAGACGTCCCAGCCGCTGATACCCGCGTCCGCGGCACATTGTTCCACGTAAGTCGCCACGTCTTGCGATCGCACGAGAAGAATTCGGATTCTTCCCAATGGATCGTTGTAAATCAGTTCTTTGGAGTTGGGATCGGGTTTCGAAGAAAGCCAGCCTCTGGAGATCATCAGATCGATGCTCTCCTCAGCGAGTCTTCCTTTTGGCAAGGCCAGAGTAAGCATTAGCCTTTCTGGTTGAGTTGAACGAGTAGAAAAGTTGCGTATTGTTTTACGGTGTTGTAATCCGAAGCGGGGGTTTTGATATCTTGATCCAAAACTTTTTTTAAAGATTGAATCGCCTCCGGTTTTTTACCGTTCTTAGCTTGGAGTCTTCCGGTTTGATACAAACTCCATGCAAGAAAGCCGTTCGCTTCTCTTGTGTTCGCGAGGAGATTTGCGGCTGTGCTGTAATTCGTTTCCGCCGAAACGAGATTCCCTTCTCTCTCACGAAGATTTCCCGCCAAATAGAAGTAATACGCCTTTACTTCAGTCGGTTCGTCGATCTTCTTACCGGCCCATTCTAATTTGTCTGCGGCTTTTTGAAATTCTCCGTTCCTCGCATAAAGGTCGGAAAGAATTTTTGCAAGTCTGAGTTCGAGTTTTTTGGAAGAATACTGAGAGGAAACTTCTTCGTAAGCCTGAATCTTTTCTTTCAAATCGATCGCAGGATTGAGACGAAATTTTTTGTCTAACGCTTCGAGGGCGATGGTTCCTTTCTCGAATTGGGATTCCTGGTATTGAACGTAAGTAACGATCGCAAGGATGATTGCGAGAATCACCCCTGCCCCGATCAGAACTTCTTTGATATGAGTCGCGACAGATCTGAAAAATTTTATCAGAACCAGCTCGAGCTTACTTCCTTGGAAGTCCGCATAAGGATCTACTTTGACTTCTTTTGCGGTCTGACCGACTTCGTACCGTTTCATCCTTTCGTCCTTAACTTTGGATTCTTATCTCAGAGAAGTGTTTAGGAAACTTCCTAAACTTTCACGAGAAGGAGTATCGGAAGTTTTGAGGTATTTTGACATCTCTTCTCTTTCGAGCGCTTTGTCGAAATCCTTGATGGATAAGGAGATTTTCTTATTCTTCACATCCACTTTGATGACTGCGGTTTTTACGATTTCATCCGGCTTGTAAACTTCCAGTATGTTCGTTTCTCTTCCGTTCGGAACTTCAGAGATATGAACGAGTCCTTCGATACCGGGAGCCACTTCCACAAAGATTCCGAATTCTTTGATGGACTTGATCTTTCCTTCTACGATGGTTCCGATCGGATGTTCGTTGCGGAAAATTTCGTATGGGTTTTCCAGGAGTTGTTTCAGACCACAAGAGATTCTTTGCGCATCTAAATTCACGTCCAGGATCATATACTTCACGGTGTCGCCTTTCTTCAGTTGCGAAGTCGGGTTGGAAGCCTTTTCGTCCCAAGTGATATCACTGATGTGGATCAAACCTTCGATACCGTTTTCCACTTCTACGAAAGCTCCGTATTTAGTGATTCCGGTGATTACACCTTCGAGGATATTTCCTCTGCGAATTTCAGGACCGAGTTGATCCCAAGGATTCGGTTGAAGTTGTTTCAGTCCGAGAGAAAGTCTTCTGCTTTTGAAATCGATATCCAAAATCAGAGCTTCTACTTCTTGGCCTTTTTTTAAGATGTCTTTTGGTTGAGGAGGTTTTTTAGCCCAGGCAAGTTCTGAAGTGTGAATCAGACCTTCCAAACCTTCTTTCAATTCTACGAACGCTCCGAACTTCGTAAGAGAAGTTACCGTTCCGCGGATGACCATTTCTTTTTCCAAAGAACGTTCCGCCCAGACCCAAGGATCTTCGTAGAGTTGTTTCAGACCTAACGCGAGTTTGTTGTTTTCCTTGTCGAGTTCGAGAACGACGAGTTCCACTTCTTGTCCGATCTGAAAGTATTGTTTGAACGGTGCGTATTTTTTGTAAGAGATATCTCTCTGACGAAGAAGTCCGGTTACTCCGTCCACTTCGCAGAAAACTCCGAAAGAAGCGATCTTGCTTACTGTGGAAGTAACTTTATCGCCAACTTTGAGTTTGAGAAGAAGAGCGTCCCATTTTTCCTCGTTCACTTCATCCAGAAGTTTCTTTCTGGAGACTACCCCGGAACGAGTGCGGTCATTGAGTTCGATGATTTTGAACTCAAGTTCCTTGTTTTTGAAGGTTTCCCCTTCTTTGAATTTATAGCTGAGTTGAGAAGCGGGAAGAAAAAGATCCACACCTTCCACATTGACGATATAACCTTTGCCTTTGATTTCATTTACCAAACGGCCGGTAACTTGATAGCTGTTTTTAAAAGCTTCTTTGACGATTTCCCAACCCTTTCTTTGGTCGGCTTCTTTCTTGGAAAGAATACATCCGGAATCCTGGGATTCCTTTCTTTTTACGATTGCAGAGACATAATTTCCGCGTTCCGGAGTTTCATCGAAATCTCCTCTTGGAATACGGCCTTCTTGTTTGAGCCCTTCGATTGCCACATAAACGTAGTCGTTGTCAACAGAGACGATTTTTCCTTCAACGACTTGATCTTTCCGGAGTTCCGGTTCTTCGTGTATTGATTGTTCCCACTGTTTGAATACTTCTGCAAAAGTGGACTTCTCTTCCTTGTTTGTCATGGGGCGTAGGTTACTCGGCTAAAATGGTAGTCTGGGATCCGCTGGATGTCGGGGGTCATCGATCCAGAATCTCGAGGATCTTGCTAATTACACTATTTTTGGAGAGTATATCAGTGTCAATCAGGATTGCGTCCTTTGCCTGATAGAGAGGTGCGATATCCCTTTCCATATCCGATTTATCACGAAGAATGATCTCTCTTTCGATCTCATTTTGATCGGCAGAAATTCCCTGTTCTTTCAATTGAAGAGTTCGTCTTTCGGCGCGAACTTTCGAAGAAGCGGTAAGGTAGAATTTAAACTTTGCGTCCGGAAAAACTTCGGTCCCGATATCTCTTCCGTCCATGAGAAGTTTATGAAGTTTTGCTAGAGAATGGAGTTCCTTGTTCACAAAATCCCGATAGATCCGTTTGTTCGCGATGTGTTTGATTTCTCTCGTGATTTCCGGAGTTCGGATCGCAAGAGAAACGTCTTCTCCGTTTAACAGAATTCGATTTTCGTTTCCTGCGGAGAATTCACAGAGAATATGCGCGTGAGTGATCGAAGTTTCCGCCTCATTCGTTTTCACCCATTCGGAGAATTCTCCTGCGTTAGGCGTCTTTTCGTGGAGACGAACCAAATAAAGAGTAAGCGCCCGGTAAAAGGCGCCGGTATCCAAGTAATTGAATCCGATCTTTTCGGCGATTTGTCTGGCGACGGTGCTTTTTCCGGAACCGGCGGGACCGTCGAGTGCGATCACGTTCTCATTCATACAAACAATCCTTGAGAAGGGTTTCAAATCCGGGAAAGGAAGTTTCGATCCATGAGGTTTCGTCGATCTCCAGAGCGAAACCGGAAAGAGCTTTTAGAATCAGAAAGCTCATCGCGATTCGATGATCCATAAAGGAAAGAATGGGGACTTTTTTTCCGGACGACAATGTATTCCAAACCTCGTGCGATTTCTTAGAGGTTCCGTCTAACGCGTATCCGTCCTGAAATTCTTCCACATCGATTCCGAGCGCGCGGAAATTGGAAACCATCGTATGAATTCGGTCCGATTCCTTTGCTCGTAATTCCTCTGCGTGGTTGATTTCAAAACCGCCTTCCGCAAAAAGACCGGCGACCGAAAGAATCGGAATCTCGTCGATGATCGAAGGAATCAACTCTTCCGGAATATTCGCTTTTTTTAAAGTAGATGGATAGGTTCTCAGATCGCCTACCGGTTCCCCGCATTCGATTCTTTGATTTTCGATTTCTATTTTTGCGCCCATCAGCTTGAGCGCGGTCAAGATCCCCGTTCTCGCAGGATTGAGCCCGATATTTTGAATCAGAAGAGTTCCTTCTTTTGCCAATACTCCGAGGACTAAAAAGAACGCCGCTGAGGAAATATCACCCGGCACCTTAAATTCTCCCCCGTTCAAAAGATAGGGAGGAGAAATTTTAAAATGCAGTGAAGAAAGATATTCGATCTTATTTCCCAGAAACCGAAACATATTTTCCGTGTGGTCTCGAGATAGTATGTTTTCTGAATATTCCAATTCCGTTTCAGATGCAATCGCCGCGAGCATCAGACAGGATTTGATCTGCGCGCTCGCGATCGGACTTTCGTATCGAAAGGAGGCGAGTTTTCTTCCCTGGATTTTGAGCGGCGCGGTTTCCTTTTCTCCGAGTCCTACGATGGAAGCTCCCATGGCAGTGAGAGGTTTAATGATTCTTCCCATAGGACGTTTTTTTAGAGAATCGTCCCCCGTAAGGATCGCATCCACGCCCGGGAGGCCGCAGATCAAACCTGCAGAAAGACGAATCCCTGTTCCCGCGTTTCCGAAGTCCAGCCCTACGTTAGGCGAAACGAGCCGATCCTTGCCTGGACTTTCGAACTCGTATTCGCCCGCTTTGACCTTTTTTACGACAAGACCGAGTTTGTTGAAGGCGGACATCGTATTCAAAGGATCTTCCGCTTCTAAAAAACCGGTGACCTTGGATTTCCCTTTGGAAAGGGCCGCGAACAAGACGGAACGATGGGAAAGGGATTTGTCTCCGGGAACTCGAATTTCCTTGGACTTGAGTTTAGCGTTTCTTGGGATCATCCTGGTTCTTCAAAATATAATCTCTGGATTTGCGGGAGGTCTCCATAAACTTTTCCCATTCCTGCGGATTCAGTGTGTTTTTTGGATTCAATTTTTCTAATATAATATCGAGTCGATCGCGAAAATCCAAAAGGGAACGATAAATCTCTTCCTGATTGGAATTAAAAATGGCCGCCCACATTTTCGGATTGGAACCCGCAATCCTCGTCATATCGCGAAACCCTCCTCCGTTCAACGGGATCGGAGAAAGATCGGTGTATTGTTTTACGATCTTTTGATTGGCCGCCCAGTCGGACATGATCGAAGAAAGTATATGGGGAGAATGGGATAAATAGGAAAGAATCGAATCGTGTTCGACGGCGGGAATTTCGATCACATCCATTCCGATCGACCTCCAAAAAAACTCCAGTTTTTCTTTAGTCTCTGGTCTTGCATTTTTGGGAGAAGTAAGAATACAAAGTCTTCCTTCGTAAAGGGATACGTTCGCGGACTCGAGTCCTGATTCTTCTGAGCCGCACATTGGATGCGAAGAAACATAATTATGGGAACTTTGAAAACGCGCTTCCACAGCGTGGATGATTTCTTTTTTTGTCGATCCGACGTCGGTAATAATTCCGGAATAATCCAGAGGAAGTTCGGAGATCAACTTTACCGTAAGATCGACCGGAACTCCGAATATGATAAAATCATAATCTTTCCATTGTTTGGAAGAATGAAACTCCTCCGAAGTCAAAACCGTATCTGCGGATTTCAGGAGCTCCCCCAGCTTTTTGCTCTTGAGAGAGCTGACTACGCCGGTTACGTTAATGGAGACTCCTTTTTTTTTGAGAGCAAGGGACAGAGAAGCGCCCATTAGTCCCAAACCGTAGATAAGAATATTAGAATATTCTGTTTTCACAGGATTTGAGGAGACATCGGATACGAACCGAGCACCCTTAGAAAGATGGTATTTTCCTTCAGACTCGAAAGAACTTTTTGAATGGATTCGTCCTTCTGATGACCGTTAAAATCGATAAAGAAATTGTATTCCCAAGAATTTCTTCTCGTAGGTCTGGATTCTATCTTAGTCAAATTCAGCTGATGATCAAAGAAAGGTTTTAAAACACGGTACAAAGCTCCCGGCTTATCGGGACAAGAAAATACAACGGATGTTTTGTCGTTTCCTGTCGGGGGACACTGATTTTTTCCGATGATCAAAAAGCGGGTCGTGTTGTCCGCGAGATCCTCTATGGATTCTCGAATCAAACTGAGGCCGTAGATTTCCGCGGCGATCGAGGACGCGATTGCGGCGCATCCTTCTTTTTTTTCGGCGACGATCTGTGCGGCTTTTGCAGTGGAAGAAGTTTCCACAATTTCCACGTGAGGAAGATTTGCGGCGATCCAGTTCTTACACTGAGAGTTTGCGATCTTGATTCCGTAGAGAGTTTTGATCTTGGAAAGATCGTGTTCGAATCCGAGAAGGCTGATGCTGATTCTTAAATAATGTTCCGAGTAGATGAGAAGATCCGAAACCAAAAACTGATCGAGCGTGGAGTTGACAAGACCTTCGCTCGAGTTTTCCACAGGAACCACTCCGTAGTCGATCTTATCGGTTTCCACCGCGCGAAAGACGTCGGGAATCGAATTGAATTCTAATGCTTTGATCGAAGCTCCAAAACGGGTGCGAACGGCTTGATTCGAAAAAGAACCCGCAGGTCCGAGATATCCGACTTCCAATCCTTTCTCGACCGAGATGGAACCGGACATGATCTCGCGATAGATCGCGACAAGAACCTTGTCCGGAAGAGGTCCTCCGCTCAGAGACTTTATCTTTTCGTAAACTTCTTTCTCACGATCAGGACGAAAGACGGGTTCGTTTCTCTCTTTTTTGATCTCGCCGATCTTGGACGCAAATTCCGCCCGGGCTTGAATCGCTTTTACGATCTCTTTGTCTAAGGAATCGATCTGATCCCGAAAGGTTTTTAGTTTTTGATCCAGGTCACTCATTTTCGAGTAGATCATCCAAGTTTTCGAATTTCAGCTCTTTGACTTCCACGGGAGCCGGAAGATCCGATAGTTTATTCAATCCAAAATGAATCAAGAATTCTTTCGTGGTTCCGTAAAGCGCCGGTCTTCCGGGGACTTCTTTGTTACCGATCGGTTTGATGAGTTTTTTGGAAATGAGGGAGGTTACCATAGCCCGAGAAGAAACTCCTCGGATCTCGTCGATCTCAGGAAGTGTGATCGGTTGTTTGTATGCGATGATGGCGAGAGTATCCAAACTGGAACGGGAAAGTTGCTCTCTTCTTTTTTCTTTGAAGATGTTTCCTAAGATTTCCGAAAAGTTTTCGTTTGTCACGAACTGATAGGCGCCACCGATTTCTTTCAAAAGAAAACCGCCGTTCTTTTCGGAATAATCCAGAACGAGTTCGTCTAGGATTTCTCTGGCTTCCGTTTTTTCGATTCCTGCTGACTTGGCGACGCTCGCCAGTTTTAAAGGTTCACCGGAAACAAAAAGTAATGCTTCAATCAATCCTTTGAGTGTTGCTCTGTCCCGTTCCACTGTCCCTCTATCAGAAATAAACGGATTTCACCGAAAAGCTTATGTTGCTTTGCCCGGAGAATCCTCTGCTTACTTAGTTCCAGCAATGCCAGAAAAGTGGCAACGATTTCTGCTTTTTCCGGATGTTCCTTCTCGAATAATTCCGGGAAAGAGACTTCCTTTTTTTCACGAAGGGAAGCGAGAATTTTTTCCATTTTTTCTTCAACGGTAAATCGATGAGGAGTCGTCAGGAGTGCGGGAATTTCCGCTTCGTCCACTTTCGATTCTAAGATTTCGTTGAATGCGGAAATCAATTCCAAAAGAGAAACGTCGAGCCAGTTCTCGTCGTCATCCAATGTAACGTTCGATTCTCTTCTAAAAACTCCCGCCTGAGTCAGATCGATGTCCGAAAGTCTTTTGGCGGTGAGTTGGAATTTTTTATGTTCTAAAAGTTTTTCTACAAGTTCGGGGGGAAGCGGAGGTTCGTAGTCTTCTTCTTCAAATCCTGGATCCGGCAAAAGCGCCTTGGATTTAAGATAAATCAGATTGGCCGCCATCAGCGCGTATTCCGCGCTGAGTTCCAAGGAAAGAGTCTCTGAAATTCGCAGGAAACTTAAAAAATCCCGGGTGATGCGAGAGAGAGAAACATCAAAGATGTCCACTTTGTAACTTTCAATCAAATTCCAAAGGACTGACAGAGGACCTTCTGACAAGCCTCCCTCGGAATTGTTCCATTGAACTACAAAGGACTTACCGGATTCTTCATTCTCCATTCAAAGACAGTTCCTTAGGAATTGAGAGCTTTGTCCGCCGCCTGTTGAAGTCTTTCGGGTGAAAACGGTTTTACAACGAAGTCCTTTACTCCCATCTTAATGGCTTTGGCTAAAAGGTCTTCTTGTCCGAGTGCGGTAACCATGATGATTCTCGCTTTCGCATCCAACTTGAATATTTCCTGAGCGGCTTCGATTCCGTCTTTTTCACGCATGGTAATGTCCATCGTTACTAAATCCGGTTTCAAAGACTTATACTGCTCGACTGCAATATTTCCGTTTTCAGCTTCCCCAACGATCTCGTGACCTGTTTGGGTGAGCGCATCCTTTACCATGGTTCTCATGAATTTGGCATCATCCACAACGAGAATTCTGGCCATATTAAATTCCTCTCTCTTTCAAAATGATTTGGATCCTATTGATGATTTCAGTAACAGGCTCGATATATTCGACGCCTCCCATTTCAACAGCCTGACGGTTCATTCCATAAATTACGGAAGTTTGTTCGTCCTGCGCGATCGTAGAACCTCCGGCTTCTCGGACTTTTACCATAGCCGCAGATCCGTCCTTGCCCATTCCGGTCATGATCACACCGATGAGGCCGCTCTTGTATTCTTCAACCGCGCTGTTTAGGAGAACTTCAATGGAAGGTCTGTGTCCATTTACAGGAGCTTCCCTGTTCAGGGCAATCCATTTCCTCCCAGCGCGCGATTGAATCGAAAGATGCGAGTCTCCCGGTGCGACGTAACCGGTTCCCGCTTCGATCGGTTCTCCATCTTCCGCTTCTTTCACTTTGATCTTGGCGTGATCGTTGAGTCTCATCGCAAATGCTTTTGTAAAACCCGCGGGCATATGTTGAACGACAAGAATGGGAAGAGAAATGTCCTCCGGAATTCTCGAAAAGACTTCCTGAAGAGCGCGAGGACCACCTGTGGACGTTCCGATGCAAATCGCGTGGACGGGAGATTTTTTTGCGGAGGTAGCGCCGGAAGGAATCGTTGAGATCGGAACTTTTTTGAGTCCTGCATGACTAGGAATTTGAACCTTACTTTCGAAGTACGCGAGAATCTTCGCCTTGAGAATGTTTCCGATTTCTTCCGGATCGAATTGAAACGCGCTCGAAGGTTTCGGAACAAAGTCGATTGCACCGTATTCCAATGCTTTGAACGTAGCCTCGGCTCCGTTCTGAGTCAGAACCGAAAGCATGATCACGGGAATACCGATCTTCTTTTTTTGAAGTTCGCTAAGAGCAGTGAGTCCGTCCATGACGGGCATTTCCACATCAAGAATGATGATATCGGGATGTAATTTTTCCGCGAGTTCGATACAATCCACACCGGTCTTACCGGTGGCGACGACTGCAATCTTCGAATCTTTTTGGATCTGATCGGAGATGATATTTCTCACTAAGAGAGAATCGTCCACAATGACCGCGCGAACCGGGCTGGGTATCATTTGAATCAGAACCTCGGAAGCAACTCGATCAGTTCGTCGAAATCCGGAAGAAAGAGGAGAACTCCCAAAAGATCATTCCCCTCGTGATTGAACTCGGTAAGCATACTTAAGAATTTTGTTCTTTCCGGTTTTACGACGTCCAAAACCTGCATAAAGGTTCCTTCTAAGAATTCAGGAACAGAAGGCATCACCGTTGCTTTCGCTTTGTTCGAGATGGAGTTCATGACGGAAGAACAGACGATGTTTGAGATTTCGCTCAAGACAGACTTTGCGTCGTCGTTCAGACCTTCGCCGGGAATCGGTTCCGAACCGAGGAGTTCCCGTGCGAGATTGCCCGCGTTTTCACGAGAGAACATCATGAGAAGGTTTCCGTTGAGATCGCCGTTCATGCGGATTTTTAACCCGTAGAAATGATCTTCTGAAAAACGAATCTCTTCCGCGAGACCGTCCCGATCGTTCATGTTGATTTCCGGAATAAAAAGATCGATGTTCTTTTTCAAAAGTTGGGAAAGAACCATACCGGCATTCATCATTCCGGTGTTGACCACATTCTCCAATTTTTTGAGTTCTTCTTTGGAAAGTGCGCCCTTGAAATCTTTAGAAGGAGCGACTGACATCGTTCTTTCCTTTTTCTGGGTTAAAAAACTGTCGATGATCGCTTTTGCGCGTTTTTGTTCTTCCGCACTCGCAGACTGATCGAGGGCGATGTCCGTGATATGAGAACGGTATTCGTCTTCCGAAGAAACGAACGGTTTTTTCGGAGCGGACGGAGGATCGGAAGAATACGAAGTGATCGTAGGTGGCGTCGGAGTCGAAGGAGAATCCGGACTACTCGAAGGCGGGATCTGTCTTTCGATCGGGGCTTTCATTTCCACGCTGAGAGCCGCGGCCAATTCTTTCTCTTCGCGATAGACTTCTTCTTTTTCCACGACGACACGTTTGGTATCGCGCGATCTTTCGGTCTTTTTCTTTTTCAGACGTTCCCGATTCGTAATCTCGTGAAGTTTGTGATTGTAGACGTTCGTAGGATTCGTCGTTTTTTGAATATAAAGTTCTTCTTCCCGATCCGCGGAATGAATCGAACTGATTCTTTGCATCGTCTCGAGATGGTAGTGAACGACCGCGTCCGAATCTTCGAGTTCGGAAGCGATTTCCACGATCCCAGGAATGTCCAGGACCATGATGATCGTTCCGTCACCCATGATGGAAGCGCCCGTAAGGCCGTGGACGTTTTTAAAATTCTTCTCGAGGGATTTGATGACGGTCTCGTGTTTGCCGACAAGTTCATCGACCATAAAGCCCAGCTTTCTTCCCTTGTATTGAACGATGACCACTGGAAATTCTTCACGATCGGTTTTATCCTGAAGTCCGATGATTCGATTGAGTCTGTAAATCGGAAGGACTTCACCGCGAAGGTTGATGATCTCGTTTCCTTCGAGAGTCGTGATCTGATCGTTGTGAATCTTGATCGTCTCGTTGACTTCCGAAAGAGGAAACGCATAAACTTCTTCTTCCATAAGAACGAGGATGGAAGGAATGATCGCGAGCGCTTGCGGGAAAGAAAGAACAAAGGAAGTCCCCTGTCCTTTCGCGCTGTTGATAAGAATCTTACCTTTGAATTCCTGAATGAGATTGTTGACGACGTTCATACCGACGCCGCGACCGGAGATGTCCGTGATCTTATCGGCGGTGGAGAATCCGGCTTGGAAGATGAACTGAAAGATATCCTGTTCCGTAAGATTGCCGGCTTCGGTGGCACCGATCAGACCTTTTTCGATCGCCTTGCGAAGAATTTTGTCGGAGTCCAGACCGCGTCCATCGTCTCGGATCTCGACCATAATATTGCTACCACCTTGGTAGGCATTGAGTTCCACCGTACCGACCTCGGACTTACCGGCGGCCAATCGTTCCGCAGGAGTTTCGATCCCATGATCCACGGAATTACGAAGAAGGTGGAGCAAGGGTTCGCCTAACGCGTCGATGACTTTTTTGTCGAGTTCGGTGGATTCTCCGTTCAGAACCAGGTTCACTTTTTTACCGGTCTCCAGAGAAAGATCCCTGACGAGTCTGGAGAATCTTCTGAAGACGGTCGAAATCTGAACCATACGAATGTTCATGATTCCCGATTGAAGTTCTTTGGAAATACGATTGATCAGATCGATTCTGGATTTGAGATCGCTGAACAACTGATCTTCACCGAAGATACGAACCAGGTCGTCGTAGATCCTCTGAAAACCGGAGTTTGTGATGATCAACTCCCCTACGTTGTTCATGAGTTGATCCAGTTTATCGGAAGAGACCTTAATACTTTTTAATGTAACTCTGGATTCGGACGCCGCCATGTCGTCGTCCATCTTGAAACTAGAAACCGCGGTTTCTTCCTGAACGTCCGGAACGTATTCCTGAACGTCGAGGAATTCCACCATATCGACGTTAGCCGCATGACGGACCTGTTCGATCGATTCGGAGGTTAAGAATAAAATTGCGATCGAAGTAACGTCGATTCCTTTCTCCAATTCTTCTAAATCGGGAACGGATTTGTAGACGACTCCTAAATTTTTTAAGTTCTGAAGAATCAAAGAAAAACGAAGCCCTTTCATCGGAGAATCTTTTCCCAAGGATACGGAAATCTTCAGACATTTTCCCGATTTGCGAATCTCGTCTTCGAGTTCTCTGGCTTCTTCCGCCTCCAACTGAATGTCGAGAGTATGGAGAGAATTTCCTTTCGCAACGGGCGCCGAAGTCGGAGCAACTGCGGGAGCGGGAGTTTCCGAAACCGGAGTCGGTTGTTTTGTTTCTTCAACCGGAGAAGGAGTCGCCGGTGGTTTGGAAACGCTATTGAAAGACGCGGGATCTTTTTCGTAGACGTCCAATTTTTGAATCATCTCCGTAAACGGAGTATCGATTTTTTTTCCTTCCGCGACGTTACGAATCACGAACTTGATCAAATCAAAACACTGAAAGAGAAGATTTACGAGAGGAAGTTTAACGTCTATTTTACCGTCTCTCGCAAGTTGAAGAAGATTCTCCATTTTATGAGAAAGATCGGAAAGATTATAAAGACCGACGAAGGCGGCGGAACTTTTCAAAGAATGGGCCGCGCGGAAAATATCGTTGATGATCGAAAGATTCTTATGATCCGCTTCTAATCGGAGAAGATTCGCGTTTAGTTCTTCGATTTGATCTTCGGATTCCTCTAAGAAGAGTTCCGTGTATTCACCGAGAATTCCAGCCATTAGTTTGCCTCCTGTTCAAAGTGGATCAGGACGGAAAGGTTCAAATTGAGGATCAGAGTGTTGTCCGCCTGGCTGACAGATTCGATCAAGGAACTATAATTGAGAGTCAAGTCGTCGGTCGCTTGGCTGATTTTTTCCTGTTGAATTTTCACTACTTGTTTCACAGTATCTACGAGAATTCCCGCGCGTTTTTCTTCGTGCACGACGACGATGATCCGAGTAGAAGGAATGATTTCACTGTAACCGATTCCGAAAACTTGTTTCAGATCTAATATCGGAATGATCTCTCCCCTAAGATTAATCACTCCCAAAATATAATCTTCCCCGTTCGGAATTCTTGTGATCGGAACCGGTTTTAAGATCTCGTGAATCTTTAAAATATCGATTCCGAAAATCTCCTGTTCCACGTTGAACGTTAAATATTCTTTTTGGGTCTCCGTGGTTTTTTCCGCTTCCAAGGATTCTATGTATTGTCGGTTATCAAATGAGGCCATGATTGTTTACCAGATGGTTCTCCATGCAAAATCCAGGATCAATATATAAAACAGACTGCGATTTGTTTTTCAAGAAATTTCGAAAGAATGAAATCTCTAAACCTAAAAATTCTTCACCGTATTTGGAAATAGACAGTATTTTACCGTTTTTTCAGACGATTTGATAGATTTTTTTCTCCGTTATGACGCGACCCACTCTTATGTCGTGCTCTTCCTTTTCAAAGTGCGCCGGAAAGAGTTCCTCGTAGGTAAGTCCGATCAATTTTTTCGGATCCACTTCGTAAAGAGTTCTGTCATAAAACCCCGCCCCACGTCCAAGACGGTAGCCGAGATCATCATAACCTAACGCCGGTACGACAATTAAGTCGGCTTCGTGGAAATCCAATGTTTTCGTTCCCTTCGGTTCAGAAATTCCGAAAGGACCGGATTCCCAAGTTTCCGGGAGAAGAAACTCTAATTTTTGATCCATCATCTTCGGGAAATAAATTTCCTTATCCGGAGAATTCCATCCGAGCTCGTTCGGATCCACTTTGACCTCCCATTTATCGGGAGAATACGCGATGATCTTTTTTGCGTCGGCGGTGATTTCCTTCAAGAGCAGAAGGATTTCTCGATCTTTCTGTTCCCTTTCTTCCATGAGGGTAAGAAGTGTTCGAAGTGCGTTTCGGGACTGTAGTTTCAAAGGAGAGTTTCTAAAAGGTCAATTTTCCAAGAGGGAAGAATCAAAGATCGCCGATGATTCCTTCTTCCAACATCGTAATCAGCTTGCGAGTTTTCTCTTCGATTTCGCCCGTCCCCGTAGGAAGCGGAGAAGAGGAATCGTTTTTGGTTTCTTTCACTTGTTGGAGCTCATCCGCAAAATTGAGTGCGGCTAAGATTGCTAATTTCTGCCGAGATGCACCGGGCATCCCTGCTCCCAATTCTCTCAGTTTGCGATCGACCTGATCGGCAAGATTTTGGATATAGTCTTCACCCGTTTCGCCGAGGATCGTATATTCCTCACCGAGGATTCTTACTTTTACCCTACGGGGCTCCATGGACCAACTCAGGATTTAGGATCGTCTTCGATGATCAGAAAGTCATCGTCTTCGTCTGCGTCAAAAACGCTGATCGCGTCGTCATCATCTTCGATAATAATGTCGTCGTCATCGTCTCCGGAAGCAAGAGGAGAAAAATCCTCTACGGCTTCGTCGTCTTCGGAAATTTCGATAACGTCTTCGTCCTTTTCAGGAACTTCCGTAATCAGAGAAATATCGTCGTCTTCTTCATCGAGGAGAATGATTTCGTCGTCTTCGCCGAATTCGTCTTCTGCGGAAGCGCTTTCCTTAACGACGTTAGACGCCGTAGCGGCGGTGGCCGCGGCTACGGTCGTGGCGGCCGCAATTGGCGCCGCGCTGGAAGAAGAGGGTGCCGATGAGGAAGAAGCGGTCGCTCCCCCGCTCGCAGGAATGGAATCCAATCTGCCCAAGAGTTGATTGATCTTTCCTTCGAGTTTTTGTTCTCTTTCTTTGAGTTCGCTGAGTTCTGTGGTAGTTTTTTGAAGTTGTGCACGGAGAGAGGAAAGTTCTTTTTCCTTTTCTTCCATCGCCAGTTTCATCTGGTCATTTTCTGCACGCAGAGTTTCGTTTTCGGATTCTAAGCGACCATTCTCAGCACGAAGATCACTGATGAGTTCTAGGGCCTTTATGACCTTGCTTTCTAATTCTTCAATGGTCTCAATAGTGAGCATACCTGATTCTCCTTAAAAAACGTTCTCTGAAAACAGAAAAAGCCCTGTAAACTTACAGGGCTGACGATTCTGGTCAAGCAGGATTGATTATCCGGCTACTTTGATTTTCTCAACCAGGGCGTTAAAAACTTCCCGGTCGCTAAAAGCCAGCTCTGCAAGGGATTTGCGATTCATGTCAATTCCCAGTTTCTTAAGGGAATTCATGAATACGGAATAAGACAAACCATTTTCTCTTGCGGCCGCGTTAATTCTGATAATCCAGAGTTTACGAAAATCTCTTTTCTTCGCCTTGCGGTCGCGATAGGCCCACTGGCCCGCTTTCATTACCGCACTTTTTGCCGTTCTGTAAAGTTTAGAACGAGCTCCGCGGAATCCTTTGGCGTCCTTCAGGACTCTTCTTCTTCTATTTTTGTGGATTGTTCCGTTGACTGCTCTAGGCATTATCTTACTCCGTAAGGCATTAATCTGACGATGGATTTCCAGTCAGAATTGTTGACCAGGGTCAAACCGCGAAGACGTCTTCTTCTCTTCGGTCCTTTTTTGGTCAAGATGTGACGGGTATTCATACTCTTGCGTTTGATTTTGTTGTTCTTTGTGAACTTGAAACGCTTTGCGGCGGCTCTGTTCGTCTTCAACTTGGGCATCTTCTCTACCTTCGATCCTATTTCCGGAAATTATTTCGGATTAATAATTACAACGATCTGCTTACCGTCTTGAATCGGGTCTCTTTCCGCGGAACCGAATTCTTTCAGATCTTCTACCATTCTATAAACAACTTTCATCCCGAGGTCGGAGTGCATCATCTCCCTTCCGCGAAACCGGAGACTTACTTTTACTTTGTCTCCCTTGCTCAGAAACTCTTGTGCGTGTTTCTTTTTGATATCGTAATCATGACTTTCGATCCGAGGACGAATCTTAATTTCTTTTACGTTGATTACGTGTTGTTTTTTCTTAGCTTCTTTACTCTTTTTGAGTAACTCGAATTTATACTTACCGTAGTCGATGATCTTGCAAACATGAACTTCTTGATCTCCGGAAACTTCCACGAGATCTAAATTTTCTTCCCGTGCTTTTCGAAGCGCCTCATCGAAAGTGACGATTTCGACTCCGTCATCCGAAACCAAACGGACCCTGGATACACCAGTGATCTTCTCATTGATCCTGTGGTTGAAAAGCTTATCAGTTGCTGACTTTTGACTCGGTTTCCTCTGCATTCATTCTCCGGCTAGATTTCCAAGATTTTATTCTTAGGCCTGTTTTCAAGCGATTTTTGACTCTATTTCGGGTGAATTGGGCTTTATTTCAAGGAGATTTTCGAAAAGAAGGCATTCTACGAAAAATTCCCGGCTGATCTCCTGTGAGTTCTGCGGAAACTGCCCCTGGGGAAGTCCGATTTATTCGTTCGGAAAGTTTTTAGAGGTTTGTCTCTTTGTAATTTGGGAGAATGGGAGTTCCCACACGGGCTTCGGGTCGAAACGATTTCGAGGCAGAGGTGACCGCAGGAAACTTTTAGAAAGTGTGAGTTCCTACTTTTTTCTTCACCAAGAATCTCCTCTCGCAAAACGGAAAAGAAAACGAAAAAGTAGGAACTCACACGTTTCCGTTTCAAGTAAGAACCTCTCTAGAAAAGGAATTCCGTTCGGATATTCAAGGGATTCTTAGAAACGTCTGCCTCCGAATTCTTCCATCAAAATGTTTTGTTAGAAAAATCAGCGAAAGGCCGACTTCTCGAATTCTCTGTCCCAAAACATTCTTCTTTTTTGCAATGGATTGAATGCAAATTCTTTTGTTAGAAGCTCGCTTTCCAAGATCCACCTAAGCTTTGTAAAACGATCCTTGTTCTCTCCAGAAACATTCTGCGATCCCAAATGACCTGAATCGCAAGAACTTCTTTCGGAATTACGAGGATCTCCTATAAAACGAAATCCCCACTTCTTGCCTTACAACTTGTTACGAATCAGCTCGCCTTGATTTCCTCTAAGAGATTGGAAATAAAACCGGAACGGGTTAGAGTTTTGGTTTCTTCCTGACCAAGTTTCCGAACCGCGATCGTTCCCGATTCCAACTCTTTTTCTCCTAAGACGAGAAGATAGTTGGCCTTTTTCAGAATAGAATCTCGAATCTTAGCGCCGATCTTTTCGTTTCTCGTATCCAATTCCACTCGGATCCCCGCATCGACTAACTCGCGATAGACTTCTTTCGCGTAGTCGGTTACCTTTTCGGTGACCGTCAAAATTCTTACCTGGTTTGGAGATATCCAGAGAGGAAATTTTCCTTCGTAGTGTTCGATCAAAATCCCGATGAATCTTTCCAAAGAACCGTAGATCGCTCTGTGAATCATAACCGGTCTTTTTTTCTGACCGTCGCTATCCGTATAATCCAGATCGAATCGTTCGGGCATGGAAAAATCGACCTGGATCGTTCCGCACTGCCAGAGCCTTCCGATCGAATCCTTGATGTTGAATTCGATTTTTGGTCCGTAAAAAGCGCCTTCTCCTTCTTTGATCGCGTATGGAATTCCTTTTTTCTCTAAAGATGCTTTGAGGCTGTTCGTTGCATATTCCCAGTCCTCGTCTCTGCCTTGCGACTTCTCGGGTCTTGTCGCGATGAAGGTCTTAAATTCCGAAAATCCAAATTTCTTATATACGGTAAACGTAAAGTCGATGATATCCATCACTTCGGATTCTAAGAATTCGAGAGGCGCATAGATATGAGAATCGTCTTGTGTGAAAGCCCTCACTCTAAAAAGTCCATGGAGAACTCCGTGTAACTCGTGACGATGTACACTTCCGAATTCCGCAAAACGAAGAGGAAGTTCGCGATAAGAATGAAGATGGTGTTTGTAGATGAGAGAACATCCCGGACAGTTCATCGGCTTGAGAGCGTAGTCTTCCTCGTCGATATCCGTGAAATACATGTTCTCGTGAAAGTTATCCCAGTGACCCGATTTTTTCCAGAGCTCGGAGGAAAGAACCGCGGGAGTTTTGATTTCTTGATAACCCCTTTTGTTACATTCTCCTCTGAGATATTCCGCAAGCGCGTTCCAGAGAATCGTTCCTTTCGGATGCCAGAACGGAAATCCGGGGCCTTCTTTCTGAAAAGAAAAAAGATCCATCTCTTTTCCGATCTTTCTGTGATCTCTCTTCTTCGCTTCTTCGATCTGAAAGAGATACTGATCCAATTCTTTTTTGGAAGGAAATGCGACCCCGTAGATCCGAGTGAGCATCGCATTGTCTTTGTTCGCCTTCCAATACGCGCCCGAAATTGCGGTCAGTTTAAACGACTTCAATACTCCCGAATTCGGAACGTGCGGTCCAAGGCAAAGATCGAACCATTCTCCCATTCCGTAGATGGAAACGTTCTCTCCGGGAATTTGTCCCACGAGTTCGATCTTATAGTTTTCCCCGAGCTTTTCGAACGTTTCGACGGCTTCTTTTTTCGAGACGACCTTTCTCCAAACGGTATGATCGGCTTTTACGATCTTCTCCATCTCGGCTTCGATTTTAGGAAGGTCTTCCGGAGTAAGAACGGTTCCACCGAAGTCGATGTCGTAATAAAAAAATCCGGGACCACTCTCAATGACGGGGCCGACCGTGAGTTTCGCATTCTTATATAAAGTCTGAACCGCCATTCCTAATAAGTGCGCGGCGGAATGTTGAAAGGTTTCCCATCCGTCTTTTTCCGAATAAGTCAATACTTCGATCGTTGCGTCCGCTGTTACCGTTCGGGATAAGTCCTGGATATCCGTGCCGCCCAGTCGTACAGCGAGCGCTTTGTTTTTTAAGAACGGTAATTCTTTTTCGATGAAGTCACGAAAGGTAGAACCTTCGGCGATTTCCTTAACGGATTGATCGGGCAGTGTAAGCCTATACATTCTTTTATTATCCAGGAACTAAATTGAGGTTTCCCCCTTTTCCATTCGCGAAAATCGGACATATTTTTCAACCGATTTGCATTTGTGGGGGAAAAACCTTGACTATGCCCGAACCCGTATCGACGCTGTAAGAGATGAAAGCGTTCTTGGTTCTCGATAATGGTACGGTCATCGAGGGAGAATCCTTCGGTTATGAAGCGGAATCCGTCGGTGAGGTTGTCTTCAACACTTCCTTGGCGGGCTATCAAGAGATCCTAACGGATCCATCCTACTGCAATCAGATCATCACCCTCACCTATCCGATGATCGGAAATTACGGAATTCATCCGGACAATATGGAATCTTCCAAGATTCAGGCGAGCGGCTTGATCGTAAAAGAATACGTCGATCGACCTTCGAATTATAAATCCCAAAAAACACTCTCTCAATTCTTAAAAGAATACAAGGTTCCCGGAATCCAAGGAATCGATACGAGAAAGTTGACCCGTTTTATAAGAACGAACGGATCGCCGAACGGTGGAATTTTTATCGCACCAGAATATTCTCCTTCCTTTTTGGAAAAGGTTAAATCCTTTCCTGGAATCATCAACGCCGACCTTGCGAAGGTCGTAACGACTTCCAGCAAATATATCTTCGGAACTCATACGGGAAAAAAATACAAACTCGCGGTCTACGACTACGGAGTGAAGACCAATATTCTTCGCCTTCTCGACGCGAGCGGCTTTGCGGTGACCGTCTATCCTGCGCTAACGAAAGCGGAGGATATTATGAAGGAAGGAACGGACGCATTCTTTCTTTCCAACGGTCCGGGAGATCCCGCACCCTTGGATTATGCGATCGAAGCGACGAAGAAGATCATGGAAAAAGGATATCCTCTTTTTGGGATCTGCCTCGGTCATCAGATCATCGGACTTTCTCTCGGAAAAAAAACCGAGAAGATGAAGTTCGGACACAGAGGCGGAAATCAACCGGTTCAGGATCTATCGACAAGAAAAGTGGAGATCACATCGCAAAATCACGGTTTTGCGGTGATCGACGATCACAATGTGGAAGAACCCGTATCCTTTCTCAATCTAAACGACAACACAGTGGAAGGAATTCTAAAATCAGGTTATCCTTTACTCACGGTGCAGTATCACCCGGAAAGCGCGCCAGGACCGAACGATTCCCGATATCTCTTTCAGAAATTTTACGATCTCGTTGAAACTACAAAAAAAGGTGTATAACATGGCAGAATTTCCGCAACTTCCCGATCGAATTCTTGGACTCCCAGTGGGAAAAGATTTTTCAGTAGAAGCGTTGGTAAAAGACGTATGGAATCCGGAAACGGACGATCTTTTCCCGCCGAAAAACTTCCTCGGCCTTGGATACGGCGTAAACTTCTACGCGATCGCAAGAAAGACCGGAATTCTCTAAGATTTCGAAAAACTCGTTCTAAGAATTGCGATCTAAATCTTTAGAGCGAGTTTGATTTTCAAAACCTCCCCCGTTTCCTCTCAAAAATTCCTTTAAACGATTTAGGAAAGTCTCGCCAGTTTTGTAGGAGTTCCTACAAAACGAAGGCAGGAAAGATTCTTGCCAGAATTATGATTTTGTGATAGAGAAAAGTCGCTCGATTTTCTCCCGCGAACCCGCCTCCTCCACCCAAGATCAGGGTGGGGCGCGCGCGTTTCACGGAAGAGCTTGTCGGAACTACGACGACTCTTCGGATTTCGTTCTGATAATGTAAGATTTCAGAATATACAAAATTCGAAATATAATTTGGGCGATCCGCTCGGGGATTTCCTATTAAAAAAGCGAGCGGCCGCGCTTTCCGCTCCAATTCACGCCGCGAGATCTTACAAAAGGGATTCATTCTCTATTAAAGCCGATCATATCTCCGACCCGCATGAATTTCCGCTTCAATCGCTATCGCGGGGAATCCGTAAATATCCTCAGATAAAAGAAGAAAATAATTCTCCCAAAAGAATCCATTCTACAATCTAAGAAAAATAAAAATCATTGTACTCAGCGAACAGAGGAACCCGATCGATTGAATCGGAGACACTCTCTATGAAAAAAAAAAATCAAAATCTTTTAAATCTTCCACAAGATCTCGTAGAGGATTTGAGCGTAGGAAGAAGAATCGAAACTCATTCCCAAGGTTGGTTTGATCTTGCATCTGTCCCGGAAATTCATTTTAGCTCCGTAAGGATCGGACCGTTTAAAAAAGAAGAAGACGGTCAATACTACACAAACTCAGCGGGTCTCATAAAAATTTCAGAAGCCTATGACGAAGATCCCGAAATACTCGTCTGGCTTCCCCGTTTGCAACTCTATGGAACCTGGGACTCCAGTCACGATGAACTTCATATTTTTCCGAATCAGACTTGGACAAGTATGAAATCGGATTTAGTCCCCTTTATCGAAGCACAATGGGAAAGTTACAAAGGGGAAAATAAAATTGCCTGTTCGACCTTGGAAGGACCTGACGAATATTCGGATGCCTTTGATTTTATCACCTACGGCCTGAAGGAAACAGTAGATAAAATTTCCGACGAAAAACTTACAGAATTTCTAAATAAGCATGAAACGGGAATCCTCAATCATCCCAATGTCTCCTCTTTAGACCATGCGTATTTCGCATTAGCAAAAGTATATTTTCGTCTGGGGAAAATGGATCCGAGCCAGGAAGAACTCTGGAAAGAAAAATGTCTACGGATTCTAAATTTTTATCCCGAGGACGCCTTTCATCACGAAAGAGAGGCCGCGGAGATCTGCGCGTGGGTTTCAGCGGATTTCGGATTCAAAACGTTTCAGAATCTCCTGAAAAAGGATAAAAGGCAACCGGAATATTCCGGCGGTGCAAGTCTGATCTCCGCCCTCCTGCTCTATCATCCGAATCAATGGGAGTCTATTTTAGAAATTTCTAAAATACAAAGATATACGATCGGAGTCTTACGCTCCGTCGAAACCGCAAAAAATTGGGCTCTTACCGTAGTCAACGATCCTCTTTCGGCTAAACTCAAACAGAATCCAAACGCGATGGAGACAATTTCCAAACTTGTAATTCAGATCCACGAATTTGTCCTTTCGTCGACCGATGGATTTTTTTCTGAGCAAGACATTCATAAAATACGACATCAAAAAATCGTAGACCGACTTGTTCAAGGTTGGGAACTTATTAAGAAAAAAGAATATTCGAAAGTCGAGGAAATGTTGAGTTCAATCTTTTCGGAATATCCGGAAGACGCGGAGGCGCTTTTTTTGGATGCGAGACTTCATTGGTTAAAATCCGGTTCGCCGAAAGAGGGAATGAAACGTGCGGAAAAAAACCTACTCCTTGCCGCCTCAGGTGATTCTGCAGGCAGAAGCAGGCTTTATAACCTGATCGGTTGTGCGTTAGACGAAACAGGAAAACTGGAAGAATCAATCCAATTCTTTCAGAAAGCAGAGAAGTTGTCCCCGGAGGAATCCATTTATCCGGCGAACATTGCTGAAATTTTCTGGAAGTTAGGGAATTCGTCCTCCGCCGCTCGATACGCAAAAAAAGCCAAAAGCCTCGGGAATAAATCGGAAATCGTTGAAACGATCTTTCAAGCGACGAGGAGCAGTTCTCAAAAATGAAATCGGATTTAAAATCTTGCGGGAATCGATTTCAGATTGAAATTCTTGAAAAGACAAAACGATGAATCGTTTTCGATATGAATTTTTATTTTGAATACTGTGGATCAAAAATAATCGCGCTCGTCCCCGAGTTTTAAGGAACATCCTCAAAAAAGAGAAAGTCTCATTTTCAGAATCGGATACTTTTTTCCTTCCGGATCCAATTCAGTTCTATCATACGTTCGAAAGCCGAATTTAGAATAAAATTTCACCGCATTCACATTCTGTTCGTTCACGTCTACTTCGGTGACACCCAATTCAGAAAGCGCGAATTCGATCAAGAGTTTGCCGATTCCCTTTCCGATAAAATCCGGTTCCAAAAAAAACATTTCGATTCTATGCTCATCCACTCCGATAAAACCGACGACTATCTGATTCTTTTGAAGACAACAATACACTTGGAACGAGTTAAAATCGATATTCTGGACCAATGATTTGAAATATTCTATGTCTTCACCGGAAACAAAATCGTGAGTTGCACGAACCGACCGCTCCCAGAGTAAAATCATCTGTTCTCGATATTTTTCTTCGTACGGTCTTATTTCGAATCCGATTTGTTCGACCTCTTCCGGTTTTTGATTGTTTGGAGCCATTTGAATCAATTCTATCCTTCTCTCCTCCTTCGAAAAGAAAAAGTAAAAGTTACGACAAAAGAAACACATCTTCCGTGTTTCAACGGCTTCAGCCGGGAACAGAACTTTTAAAACAAAGAATGTTTTTCGAAATCTGAGACGGAAGAAACAAACGTTAACCGAATTCCGATTCCGCTCCTCACGCCGACTCGCCTAACAATGAATAGGTTCCTTTGCCCACAAAAGAACGAACGGTAAAATAACCGGAATCAACAGCGAACGGTTATTCCGATTCCTTGGCTATTCCCTCCGTTGCGGATGTTCTTCTAGAATAAAAGCAGGAATGCTTTTTCGGAGGACATTCGATGCAAACACAGAGAATTCTATTTTTTACGTTCCTCATTTTAGTCGTTTTTTGGATTGTATCCTGCGACGATGGAAAGAAGAACAATGATGATCTTTCGCTCTTGATCGCCTTGGCGGGTCAATCTTCGCCTAACAAAGAAATAGTCGAACCGAAAGTAGCGCTGAATACGGCGGAGTTAAAAATGCAAGGTCAGACGTATGCTCTGGGAAATACGCTCTGCAGTAAAAACGGAATCGCGGCCTCCGCTGGCGCGAACCTACTCGTGGACACGGGGAACTCTTTGATTGATTTTAGTAAGAATTCCGGAGTGATCGTAGGACCGGGAGGAGCCGGTCAAATCGACTTCTACGTAAACCTTCCGGCGGATACTTACAGAGTTTCCACTCAATGCGCGGCGACGATCACAAAAAACGATTCAAAAAATTACGGACTTCGGTTTTCAAACTGCCCGGTCGTAGCACAATTGAATCCCGGAAATTCTCCCGTAATCGGTGCGATCGATTTCGAAATCTATTGTACTAAAATAAATTAAACGGTCACGAAACGTTTCAAAAAAAAGCCCGAGATTTTTACTCTCGGGCTTTTTCAAAAAATCGTCAAAATTCTTCTTTCAATTTTGATTCTTTCTTACGCTTGAAAGGCATCCAGAACGAGTTGGTCCTGTTCTTGCAAATGTAGTTTCATATGTCCGGCCGCGGGGCTCGGTGATTCGTGTCTTCCCGCATATGTAAGTCGAATGCCGGAAGGAAGAAGGTCTTCGATTCTTTCTCTTACAAAGAACCAGGCGCCCTGGTTTTTCGGTTCTTCCTGACACCATACGAATTGTTTCGCGTTCTTGAACGTTTTCACGACCGCATTTTCGATTTCTTTACTTGCGAAAGGATAAATCTGTTCTACACGGACTAAGGCTACGTTTTTGATTTTATTCTCGTCTCGGTATTTCATTAAATCATAATATACTTTACCGGCAGAGAAAATCACCTTATCGATTTTGTCGGCCTTGGAACCGCTGTCATCCACAAGAATCTCTTTGAACGCGCCTTGTAGAATATCTTCCACCGGAGAAAGAGAAGCAGGGAAACGGAGCAAACTTTTCGGAGTTACGATCACGAGAGGTTTGCGGTAATTTCTGAGCATCTGTCTCCGGAGCAAATGGAAATACTGAGCCGCGGTTGTAAGATTACAAACCTGCATGTTATTCAACGCGCAGAGTTGCAGAAATCTTTCCAATCTTGCGGAAGAATGTTCCGGTCCCTGTCCTTCGTAACCGTGAGGCAAGAGCATCGTAAGTCCGGAAAGTCTCTGCCATTTTACTTCCGAGCTGGAAATAAACTGATCGAAGATCACCTGCGCGCTGTTCGCAAAATCTCCGAACTGAGCTTCCCACATTACGAGAGCGTTCGGATCCGCGAGAGAATAACCGTATTCAAAACCCAAGACCGAAAATTCGGAAAGGGAAGAATTGATGATCTCCGCCTTTGCTTGTTTTGCGGAAATATGATTCAGAGGAATGTATTTCTCGTTTGTGTTCGTGTCCACGAGCACTGCGTGACGGTGTGAAAACGTTCCTCTCTGAGAATCTTGTCCGGAAAGACGGATTCTAAATCCACTCTCCAAAATCGAACCGAAAGAAAGAGCTTCCGCAAAACCCCAGTCCACGGGAATTTTTCCTTCCGCCATCTCCTTTCTACTCTGAAGAAGTTTTACAAGTTTAGAATTCGGAGTAAATCCTTGAGGTACGGAAGTCAAGGCCTGAACGATTCCTTGCATTTGTTCTTTCAAAAGTTTTGTCGCAGGTTCCGAATCCAAGGAAACCTTGGAGAACTTGGACCAAACTCCTTGCATGGTATCTACCCTGATCTTAACGTCCTGTTCTTTTGCTCTTTGGAAAGAATCTTCCAATCCGTGCATAGAACCGTTTTTGATAAAGTCCAGGTCTTCCTGAGCGATTTCACCTTCTGCAATGAGTTTCTTTTCGTAAAGAACCACGGTCGGAGGATGATTTTTAATGATGGAATACATCTTCGGTTGTGTGAATGCGGGCTCGTCCGTTTCGTTGTGGCCGAGTCTTCTATAACATACGAGATCGATGATGAAATCTTTTTTGAACTTCTGACGGTATTCCATCCCGAGTTTTACGACTCTGTAAACCGCTTCCGGATCGTCACCGTTTACGTGAATGATCGGAATCTGAAAACCTTTGGCAAGATCGGTTGCATACAACGTGGATCTGGATTCGTCAGGCAAGGTTGTAAATCCGATCTGGTTGTTAACCACGACGTGAAAACTTCCTCCGGTTGTATACCCTTCCAAGTTCATCAGGTTGAGCGTTTCCGCGACGACACCTTGACCCGCGAACGCCGCGTCTCCGTGGATGAGAATCGGCATATACTTCGCACGATCCTTGTCTCCGATCAAACCCTGACGAGCGCGAACGGATCCCGTTACGACCGGATTCACACATTCTAAGTGACTCGGGTTGAATGCGAGAGAAAGTTTTACTTCTTTTCCCGCTTTTGTCATTCTGCTATTGGAATATCCGAGGTGATATTTTACGTCCGCATAACTCAGATTATCTTTATCGGTCTTCTCTTCGAATTCCGCAAAGATGAGAGAAGCCGGTTTCTCGATGATGTTCACGAGAACGTTGAGTCTTCCTCTATGAGCCATTCCGATCACAAGTCCGTCCATTTGATGATGTCCGGCTTCTTCCACGATCGTGTCTAAAAGTGGAATAAAAGATTCTCCTCCCTCGAGAGAGAATCTTTTTTTACCCACGTATTTTTTTGCGAGGAAGGTTTCGAAATAATCCGCTTGGAATAATTTTTCGTACAATCTGAGTTTGGTGCTCTTCGGAATCGGAGCTAAGAATTCGGGAGACTCCATCTTCTTCTGAAGCCATTCTCTTTCCACGTCGTCGACGAGGTAGAAATGTTCCGCACCGATCGTGTTGCAATAGACCTTCTCATATAGATCGACGATCTCGGCAAGTTTCACTCTTCCCAGAGTATCGCTGTCCACGACGGTTTCTAAATCCGCTCGAGAAATACTTTGGAGTTTAGAATCTATAAAAGTACGATTCGGTTTTTGAATTCCAAGTGGGTCGAGTTGTGCGGCTAAGTGACCTTGTCTTCTATAAGCGTTGAGAAGGTTGATGATCCCCATCTCTCGAATCGATCCGGCTTGGGCGTCCGTAAAGGATGTTGCGACCGCTGATTTACCGTTCCCATTTCCATTACCGTTTGCATAACCGTTTCCATTGGAGAATCCGGTGGTGTCCACTTCTTGAAAGAAGAGTTTCCATTCTTTATCCACCGAATCCGGATTGATCTTATATTGATCGTAAAGTTCTTCGAGGAGAGCGCCGTTCTCTCCGTAAAGTGCCATGAGTTTTTCTATTTTCATTCTTGAAACCTACCTAATCGATTCACGCGTGAATCGCCCACTTATCCACCGCCATCGCCGCTTCCTTGATTACTTCCGCAAGGGTTGGATGCGCGTGAAAACTTCTCGCAACGTCTTCTGCAGACGCGCCGAATTCCACAGCGACCGCCAACTCGGCGATCATATCGGAAGCTCTCGGTCCAAATACAAAGGCTCCGAGGATCTTATCTGTTTTTTTATCCGCTAGTATTTTAACTTGTCCTTCCGCTTCGTTCATCGCTTTCGCGCGAGCGTTCGGACGGAATAAGGATTTTCCGGTTTTGTATTCGATTCCCGCGGCCTTGAGTTCTTCTTCGCCCTTTCCGACCCAGGCCATTTCGGGCCAAGTATATATGACGTAAGGAACCGCATCATAATTGACGTGTCCGGATTGACCCGCGATGAGTTCCGCAAGAGCCACACCTTCTTCTTCCGCTTTGTGCGCGAGCATCGGTCCGTCGACCGCGTCTCCAATCGCATAAATCCCAGGGACAGAAGTTCTATAATGACTATCGATTTGAATCCGTTTTCGCGGAGTCAGTGCAACGCCCGCTTCTTCCAGACCCACACCTTCGATAAAAGGACGACGACCGACCGCGACAAGAACGACGTCCGCTTCGAGTTCTTTGGATTCTCCCTTAGAATCTTCGATCGTGACTTTCGCTCCGGTCTTAGAAACGCTGGCGCCTTTGACCTTGTGTTCAAATAAGAATTCCATACCTTGAGAAGTCAAAGAACGTTCGAGTAAAGAACCCATCTGACGATCCACGTTGGAAATGAGTCCGGGAAGAAATTCCACCACGGTAACTGCGGTTCCGAGTCGAGACCAAACGGAACCAAGCTCGAGTCCGATCACACCGGCTCCGATGATGATCATCTTTTTCGGAAGTTTACGAATGTCGATCGCGTGATCGGATGTGATGATCGTTTTTCCGTCCACGGTCAATCCGGGAATATCGATCGGAACCGATCCGGTTGCAACGACTACGTGTTTGGCAGTCAGAACTTCTTTGGTTCCGTCGTTCAATGCGACTTCCACTTTGCTCGCGGAAAGAACCTTTCCAAAACCTTCGTAACGTTTGATCTTGTTTTTGCCGATGAGGAAGTCCACTCCATCGGTGACCTCTTTCACGATCTGATCCTTACGATTCATAAGTTTGTTCAGGTCGAGATCGACTTTTCCGACGGTGATTCCGTGAACGTCCAACTTGTGTAGAGTTTTATGATATTCTTCTGAAGAATCCAGAAGCGCCTTGGAAGGAATACAACCCACGTTGAGACAAGTGCCTCCGAGGGTTTTTCTTTTTTCGATGATTGCGGTTTTTAAACCGAGCTGAGCGGAACGGATGGCACAAACGTAGCCCCCCGGTCCGGAACCGATCACGACTACGTCAAATTCTGCTGACATGATTCCTCTTTCATTAAAGTTCGAGTAAAAGTCGAGTCGGGTCTTCGATCGCTTCTTTTACCTTCACGAGAAACGTAACCGCTTCCTTTCCATCCACGATTCTGTGATCGTAGGAAAGAGCGAGATACATCATCGGACGGATTACGATCTGATCGTTTACCACCACCGCACGTTTTACTATATTATGAAGTCCTAAAATTCCACTTTGTGGTGGATTGAGGATCGGAGTAGACATCATGGAACCGTAGATCCCGCCGTTGGAAATCGTAAACGTTCCGCCTTCCATTTCCGAGAGTTCGATCTTTCCGTCTTTTACCCGATTGGCGAGTCTTCCGATTTCCTGTTCCACTCCCGCGAAACTCAAAAGATCAGCGTCTCTTACGATCGGAACTACAAGACCTTTCGGTCCGCCGACTGCGACTCCGATATCAAAGTAATTCTTATATACGATGTCAGTTCCTCGGATTTCCGCGTTGATCGCAGGAATCGTTTTGAGCGCGTGGATCGCCGCTTTCGTAAAGAAACTCATAAAACCAAGGCCGACGTTATGCGCTTCTTTGAACTTATCCTTGTAACGATTTCTGACTTCCATCACCGCGCTCATATCAACTTCGTTAAAAGTGGTAAGAATCGCCGCATTGTGTTGTGCGGAGACGAGTCTTTCCGCGATTACTTTGCGAAGACGAGACATCGGAACCGTGTTTTCTCTCGGAAGATCTCCTCGGCTCGCAACCGGAACGGCTTTTGGAATTTCTGGAGCCGGAGCCGATGCTTTCGCCGGAACGGAAGTCGGTGCGGATGTTTTAGCTTCGATTGCTTTTAACACGTCTTCCTTTGTGATCTGTCCATTCTTACCCGAACCGGAAATCGCGGATGCGTTCAGACCGTTGTCGTCGATCAACTTACGGACCGCAGGTGGAAGAGTTTCGTTTAAGTTGCCGTTGTTGGAGACCGGTGTCGAGTTGGATGCAGGAGAAGAAGCGGGAGAAGAGGAAGGAGTTGGAGCAGAGGCGACAGCGGCGGCGTCAATGAGACCGATGATCTCTTTTACCTTTACCGTGTCCCCCGCCTTCTTATGAATTTTCTGAAGAACACCCGAAGACGGGGCGGGAACTTCCATGGTCGCCTTATCGGTTTCCAGTTCCAGCAGGATCTCGTCCTGTTTTACTTGTTCTCCTTCTTTCTTTACCCAATTCGCAATGGTTGCTTCCGTGATCGATTCCCCCATTTCGGGGACCTTGATTTCTACAGACATGTATGATTCCTTTTGGGAGGCTTAGGATGCTCTATAAGGCCGGCCTCGGTTTCAATCCTTATAAACGAAAAAATTCTGTAAACGAAATTCTCCAAAACGGAATTATTCCGTCCTTGGTTTGAATTTTCGATCGGTTTTGCCTAATTCTTCATCACTGATCTGATATTCTTTTTGTAGGAATTCTCTAAAATCCATGGACTTGTGGTGATCCCTCTCTCCGTCACACTGACGATTTCCCATCACCGCCTTTGTAACACCGGCTACGGTGATCGGCTTTAGAGTCAGGTTCTGAGTTACGGGACATACTCCCGGTTTCGGAGCCAAACCGTTGTAAGCACAGGTTCCTCCTCCTTGCACTTCTTCCGGCATAACGTCTTCGCCAAAGGTCGGGTAGTTTTCTCCGCCGTAAAAACGATTGTACATCTTTCCCCAGATTGGAACCGCGAGAACGGAAGCCGCCTGACCTCTTCCTAAAGAAATCGAACTCTTATCAAAACCCAACCAAATCACGGTCGTGTAATTCGGGTCGAATCCGCAATACCAAGCATTGGTGAAAGAAGAAGTGGATCCGGTCTTTCCAGCGGCGATTCCTCGGTAGTTTCCTTTGTCCGGGTCTCTGAGTCCCATCGCCGCGGTTCCAGCCATCGCAACGTTTATGAGCATTTTCTTAAGAATATAGGCCGTTCCTTCGGAGATAACTTGGATGCTTCCATCCTTTGCTTGTCTCTGAAGTTCTTCCTGAACCTTAGACTCCTCGTTGTAGACGACGTTTCCGCTTTGATCGATCACGTAACGAACGGAGAATGGAATCACCCTTCTTCCGTCGTTTGCAATCGTCGCGTAACCAAGAGCCATTTCTAAAGGAGTGAGTTCCGCGATTCCAAGCGCGAGCGCGGGACTGGAAGGAAAACGAGAAGGATTGACTCCCGTAAGTCGAGCGGCGAAATCAATCACCGCGTCCGGTCCGGTTCGAAGAAAAACCTGTACCGAAACGATATTCAAAGATAAGGACAAAGCTCTGGAAAGAGGAACCATTCCGAGAAAGTCTCCGTCGAAATCCTGTGGAGACCAGCCTTCTCCCTCTTCGGTAAGAGTTGTCAGAGGAGCGTCCATAATTCCGGTTCCGCTTCCGACCACACGCTCTTGGATCGCCGCGCCGTAGACAAACGGTTTGAACGCGGATCCGGTTTGACGTCTGGCCATCGTCGCACGGTTGAACTGATTCTTCGGAGTGAATTCGTAACCTCCGACCATGGTTTGAATATAACCGGTGGAAGGCTCGATCGTGATCGCCGCGCCTTCTACGTGAAGGTTCTTTCCGAAAACCGCGGTTTGTTTTTGAAATTCGGAGATCGCCGCGGATTCGTTTTCACCGGGAGTAAGAATCGAAAGAATATCCGCCGCATCGATGAGTTCTCGTTCCAGATAAACACGGTAGTTCGCCTTTTCGTCCAACTTACTGACGAAAGGCATTCCCACTGGGAAAATGGATCCCATCAAATAATAGAGTCCGACCAAACCACGATCCGCTCCACCGGAATAGTTTACCGTGATTCCGGAAACGAGGTCGTCGTGTCTTTTGATCGCCTTGGACAATTCTTCCTGAGCGATCTCTTGTTTGCGAGCGTCGAGGGTCGTATAAACTTTTAAGCCCCCGGTATAAACCTTGTCTTCGCCCAATTCTTTTTCGAGCTTTTGACGAACGTATTCCGTAAAGTGAGGAGCCTTGTTCAGACGATTCCCCCAAGTCGATTGAGACGGAGACTTCGTGATGACAACGGGCCAGTATTTATTCCAAAAATCGTCGTGAATGCTCTGAACCTTGTCTTCCGGAATGTAGCCTTGAGAAGCCATGAGTCTGAGAACGCCGATATGTGCGTTTTTCGAAATCGCCGGATTCTTAAATGGAGAATATTTTACAGGTGCCTTCGGAAGTCTTGCGAGCATCGCCGCTTCCGCGATATCCAAATCACTTACGTCTTTTTGAAAGTAAACGTCGGCGGCGGAGGCGAGTCCCGTGGTTCCGTGTCCGAGATAGATAAGATTAAAATAAATTTCTAATATTTCTTCTTTTGAATATTCTTGTTCGATCTGAAGCGTAAAGAGGGCTTCGATGAATTTTCTTGCAAAAGAACGTTTTCTGTTTTGGAGGACGGTCTTTGCCAACTGTTGTGTGAGTGTGGAACCACCCTGTTTGATTCTTCCGGCAAAAACGTTTACGATCCCAGCTCTGAGAATCGCGACGAAATCGATCCCGAAGTGATTGAAGAAATTATTGTCTTCCACGGAAAGAAACGCCTGCACCACGTGAGGAGGAATATCCTGATATTTGAGAAGTTGTTGTTTGTGTTTGTAGAGTTCTGCGAAAACGACTCCGTTGATATCGTAGAGTCTGGTCGGGGTCGTGGGCTGATACGACGCGAGCATCGCGAGTTCTCCCCCTTCGTCCACTTCGGAAAGAATATAACCGAAAAAGAGACCTCCTAAGAGGGCGATGACGAGCAAGGCTCGTGAAGTTCTATGAAGTCCGATACTTTTAATCATGATAGTTTATATTCGTTCCCTTCTATGGCGAGTTCGATCTTGAGTGTATGATTGCCGAGCGCGACCGCGTGTGCCCGCGCTTCCTGGAGAATGATATCCAAAACGTCGTCCGCATACGCGGGTTCGTGATGAGTGAGAACCAGTGTTTTCACATTCCAAGCAACTGCACAATTTACGGCCATCGTGTAGGATGTATGTCCCCAGTCAAATTTTTGGAAGGATTCATCCAGGGTATATTGAGAATCCAGGATGAGAAGATCCGCGTCTTGAAAAAACGGTTTCATCTCCGAAACGGAAGCAAAATCTTCTCCGGTAAATTCCGCGTCCGTGGCGAAAATAAAGACCTTTCCCTTCTCCTCCAACCGGTAGGCGAAAGACCCACCCGGGTGTTTGAGAGGATAGACGTTCACCTTACAATCCCCTTCTAAATCCAAAGTTTCGCCAGGCTGGACGCAGGTAAAGAGTTTCGTGGAAGCGAGCGCGGAAAATGGAAGAGGGAAGAATTCGGAGGCCTGCTGTCTTTCAAAACGTTCCGAAAGATCGGAAAAAGGAGAATAAAAATGGAGTTCATTCCCCGGAATATAGAGGGGTTTGAAGAAGGGAAGCCCTTGGATATGATCCCAATGCGTATGGGTAAAGAAGAACGCGATCCTTCCCTGACCTTTGCCGAACTTCTCCTGCATGAGCTCGTCGCCGAGAACGCGAGCGCCCGTCCCACAATCGATCACGATTCTTCTCCCCGAGGAAAGAACCACGGAGATACAAGTGGTATTGCCGCCTACTACGTGAGTAAGGTAAGGAGGAAGATTGGAAATAAATTTCTCGATATCCGAAAGTACATTTGGGTTTCCGTCCCGGACGATTTCCAGGACTTGAATAAGCTTTTGTATATATTCCGTAGTTCGGAGAGGGGCGGAAATCGAACCTCGAGTTCCGTAAAGCTGGATGATCACCTTGAACCCAGGATTTCGATCTCTCACATTCTGTCAAAGAGAAGAGAGGAAAGAAAATTCGTTTTACGGTTGTCTCCCGAATTCTAAGGAGAAATCATGTTCCCCTATGACAGGCTACTACAATCGGATCGGGCCGGAGCTGACTCCCGTGGTTCGGATGCTCTTGATCTTAAACGGGGGAATTTTCGCGATTCAACTCCTTCTTTCCTGGACGGTAGGAGATTATCTCACTCTCTTTTTCGGATTAACGCCCGACGCAATCACGCATCATTATTACGTTTGGCAATTTATTACGTACGCATTCTTACATTCCACACAGAACATCTTCCATATTCTGTTTAACATGTTTTCTCTTTGGATGTTCGGTTCCATTTTGGAAAATCACTGGGGAGGAAAGAACTTTCTTAAATTCTATCTTTTCTCCTGTTTTATGGGCGGCTTCTTTCCCTGGATTTTGCATCTCTTAGGGTGGCACCAAGGAACGATCATAGGAGCTTCGGGAGGAATCTACGGTCTTTTGGTTGCCTTCGCTTTGATCTGGCCGAACCAGGAATTGTTGTTCATGGGTTTTTTTCCCCTGAAGGCGAAATACATGGTCGTCATCCTCATGCTGATCATCGCGTTCTCCGGTCCGGGCGGGAACATTGCGCATATGGCTCATGCAGGAGGTGCCATCGGAGGCGCCCTTTATTTCTTTTATTATAATAAACTTAAGTCTAAAATCCCTTCTTCTCTTTCTTTGAGTCGTTATCTCCAGAAGAGAAAGATGAAAAAATGGCAAGAAGAGATGAATCGAAAGATTCACGTCCGAGAAGAAGTGGATCTTCTTTTGGATAAGATTTCGAAGAGTGGAATGGATTCTCTTTCGAGAAAGGAAAAGAAATTCTTAAAGGACGCGTCTAGCCAGTATTCTTCGGAAGAATGATTTTTTTTCGATCTCGAGAAATCGGGATCGATTCATTCTAAATTGTTTCAAGAAGAATTTTGTAAGGACGATTTGATTTGAAAAAGTAGGAACTCACACGTTTCCTTGAACAGAGAAGTCCACTTTGATTCGAAAAAGTAGGAACTCACACGTTTCTTTGAACAGAGAAGTCCGCTTTGATTCGAAAAAGTAGGAACTCACACGTTTCTTTGAACAAAGAAGTCCACTTTGATTCGAAAAAGTAGGAACTCACACGTTTCTTTGAACAAAGAAGTCCGCTTTGATTCGAAAAAGTAGGAACTCACACGTTGTCCCTCTTCACAAACCGATTGCAAAAAAAGAGAAGCCTAACAATCTGCAAAGAAAACACAATGCGCACATTCTCCTTTATTCAAAACTCGGAACGATCTGCCACATACAATCTTGCCATCGAAGAAGCGATCGGGCTTCATCTGGTATCCTCCGGGTATGGAGCCGGACTTCGGATCTGGAAAAACCCATTCTCCATCGTAGTAGGTCTTTCTGAAAGACCGGAAGAAACGGTTCTCCCGGAAATACTCAATCCATTCTTAGAATTCGAAAAAAACGCAGGAAAAGAATCCGTTCTCAAAAACAAAAAAAACATCCAAAAGAATTCTTCACCTTCGATTGTCCGGAGAGCGAGCGGCGGAGGAACCGTGGTTCATCATCCGGAAGAGAATCTAAATTTCACATTCTTCATTTCCTTGGACGTAAAACCGGAACTCTACAAGGTAAAAGAATCCTATGATTATTTCCTAAGTTTAGTCATCGCGTCCTTGAAAAAACAAACGTTAGACGCTTCTTTCAGAGGGAAATCGGATCTTGCGGTCGTCGATCAAGGATTGGAGAAGAAGATTTCGGGAAATGCACAATTCCGGAAAAGAGGCGCGGTCGTCCATCACGGGACGTTGATCTTAAAACCTTCCCTCATCGAAAGAGTCTCCGGACTTCTCAAACATCCACCGGAAGAACCTGAATACAGAAAGAATCGAAAACATTCCGATTTCGTGACGGCCCTCCCCGAGCATTTTTCTACCTTAAAATTTGGCCAAGACCTTTCTCATGTATTTGCCGAATCTCTGGGTCTTTCCAGAATGGGCACAGAGAAGGATCTCCGATTTACAAAATTGATTCTCAGAGAAGCGAAAACTCTCCTGGAGAATAAGTATTCGAGGATGGATTTTATCCTCAGAGACTGATCGGGTTCCATTCTACTTCATAAATCCGTTAGAAAAGAAGGGCCACGATGCAGTTTCTTCCGAAAGCAGATCCAGAAATCTATGCAGCGATCAAAAAAGAGGACGAAAGACAGGAAAATAACCTGGAAATGATCGCCTCCGAGAATTTTGTTTCCAGACCGGTTCTGGAAGCCTACACTTCAACACTCACAAACAAATACGCGGAAGGTTATCCGGGAAAAAGATACTACAACGGATGTGTCAACGCGGATGCAGTGGAAAGCCTCGCCATCGAAAGAGCGAAAAAACTCTTCGGCGCGGAATACGCGAACGTCCAACCTCATTCGGGCGCGCAAGCAAATATGGCCGTCTTCTTGGCTTGTTTAGAACCGGGAGATTCTTTCCTCGGAATGAACCTCGCGCACGGAGGTCACCTGACCCACGGTTCTCCGGTCAATATCAGCGGTCGTTATTATAAACCGATTCCATACGGAGTGGATCCGAAAACGGAGATGATCGACTACGATGAAATCGCAAAACTCGCGAGAGAACACAAACCGAAGTTGATCGTTGCCGGTGCCTCTGCTTACGCAAGAATCATCGATTTCGCGAAATTCGCGGAGATCGCAAAAGAAGTCGGAGCCAAACTTATGGCGGACATCGCACATATCTCGGGGCTTGTTTCCACCGGATATCACCCTTCTCCCGTTGGACTTTTTGACTACGTAACGACCACGACTCACAAAACCCTGAGAGGACCGAGAGGCGGGCTCATTCTTTCTTCCTTAGAAAATGAGAAAATACTCAACTCTCGCGTTTTCCCTGGAATTCAGGGCGGACCTCTGATGCACGTGATCGCCGCCAAAGCCGTAGCATTCCAAGAAGCGCTTCAACCCGAATACAAAACTTATATTGAAACCGTATTAGCAAATGCTAAAACTCTTGCAGAAGTATTCGTAAAACGAGGATATCGTGTCGTGAGCGGTGGAACGGACAATCACCTCGTTCTTCTGGACGTTTCCGTAAAAGGACTTACCGGAGCACAGGCGGCGGATGGACTGGACGAAGTGGGAGTGACCGTAAACAAAAACGCGATTCCTTTTGATAAGAATCCTCCGGCAGTCGCTTCCGGAATTCGTTTGGGAACTCCGGCGCTTACGACTCGCGGACTCAAACCTTCGGACATCGAAGTTGTAGGAAATCTGATCTGCGATTTTCTCGACAACCCAAACGACGAAAAGAATCGTTCGAAAGTAAAAGGTGGAGTCAAGGAAGTCACTCAGAGATTTCCGATGGATCGTTTCCGTCTGGATTGAAGAGGTTCTTTTTTTTTCGAGAATTCAAAAAGGCGCCCTGAAAATGGCGCCTTTTTTCATTTTAGAACGATCCTCAAAAAGAATTCCTTTTTATATTTCGTGTGAGTTCCCACAAATTACATCCCATCCCTATTTTCGAAACGTCTAGGGCCGTTCTCTGTGATTCCGAAATGTGTGAGTTCCTACTTTTTCCCATCTTAGAAGAATCCCCGATTTGCATTCGGCGATTCCGAACATTCTTTCCTAAAGAAAAAAGACCCTCCTTTTTCAAAGAAACGAAATTCTTCCGCGGGTCCTTCGCGTCGAAGGTGACTGTAAGTCGTTTTCGAAGGGGAATTTTGTTGGGAGAAATTTACGAAACGTTTCCCAAAGATCGAAAACAAAAAACCGATCGCCGACAGATTCGGTATCCTTTCGGAAAGAGAGAATCGACTTGTTTCATTCTCAAAAAACCAAACTTCATCTTGTCCTACAATTCATAGGAAGAATCCGGAAAAAGGCCCCGAATAGGAAAAAGGATTCTTTGAAGAGTCGCTCTCAAATCAAGAAATTCAATCGAAATGAAAATCAATTCTCCGAAAGCGTCTTTCAAACGCGAAAAATGACTCCAATAACGCACAATATATTCAATTTTTATTATATACTAACTCTTCCGATTGTTTATATGAAAAATTTCGGAAGATTCTCTGTTATTTCCAAATTCTTCTTAGAATGAGAAGAATTTTATCCAGCAAATCGCCGTTCCGAAAAGGATATCCGGAAAAAAGGTCCAAAACAAAATAATCATCCACTCCTTCTCTTTTGCTAAAATTACGAATTTCCGATCTTATAAGACATATTTTCGAATTATCATTTTCTTCATCCTACATTTTGCTTTACAAATTTATACTTATCATTAGAATAGTATTTATGTTTTTGGAAACAGCAGAGCGCCAAACACCCGGTGCAAACCTTTACCAACCGGTTCTTTCCTGGAATCGAAAAGGATTGAGTATGCTCACGGGAATGTCCGGGGTATTTCATCTCGCACTTCAATGGGAATACGCGTTTGCGGTCTCCGGTTTTAAAGTTTTCAATCTGGATTGTGCAATTCGTTTTAATCCGTTCGTAATCACCGACGAAACAAGAAAGAGAAGAATTCCTCCCGAGTCCTTACTGGAAAATATTTTTGTCCAGAGGGCGTTCACTCCTTATCAGATTTTGGACGCATTAAAAAACATAGCAAACCGGAACTCGCAAAACACGATCTACTTTCTCTTAGCGCCTTGCAAACAATTCTTCGACGGAGACGTTCAAGAGGAAGAAGGAAGATTTCTTTTGGATAAGATGTTGCTGATTTTGGAAACGATTCATTCGAAAAATATTCCAATCCTCGTAATCGAATCGATGAAATACAAACATCCCACGTTTCAGAATTTTTTTCCGAAATTAGCAAACGCGTCTTCGGATCTTTGGGAACTGAAAATTGAAAATCAACTTTCTTATCTCAAAGTTAGAAAGAAGTCGATTCCTTCCGTTGAGTCCTTGGAAGAAAACAGAGAGGTATAAAAGCGCTTATGGGTAGAACAGTCACTCCTTACTCCAGACAAATGCAACAAGTAGAATCCGGTCTTCTTGAATTTCGAAGAGGACTTCGAAAACCGGATCAAGAAGTTTTCGACGATCTCATACGGACCGCAAAGTTGCAAGTTCAGGCAGGGGTTATGGCATCCGCGCCCTACCCGATCGATACGATGCTCTTAACCATGATGATCGATCTAAAAAAGGAAATACAAAAGTTAAAGCAGGAAATGATTTCGACCAAGGTTTTAAAAGGAGATGGCTGAAACGATTTGGATCGAAGGAACTCTATTCGATATTTATCATATAGAAGATAGAATACATATTTGGATTCTCAATGGTAAAGGAGAACCTCTTCTCGTTTACGATTTTTATCAGCCGGTCATCTATGCCAGGGGAGATGAAATTCTTCTTAAAAAACTCGTACAAAGACTCTATCAACTCAGAGCGCTCGCGGAAATCCCGACCTACGAGGAGAAAAATCTCTTCTATGAAAATCAGACGGTCTCCGTCCTCAAACTTACGATCGCTCGTCCTTCCGTTTTGTCTAAGGTTTCCAGAAAACTCTATGCGCTCTACGGAAAATTCGACATCTTTCATTCAGACATCGAAGTCCCAACAAGCTATCTCGTTGAAAAAAAATTATTTCCTTTGTGCAAAGTGCGACTCTCCTATTCGGAAGAAAGGGACGGAAAAAAAATTCACGAGATAATAGCCCTCGATGAAATCGAAAATTTAGACTACGATGTCCCTAAGTTCAAAATTCTTTCTATGCGACTTTCTCAGAGTCATAGACTCGACATGAAAAAAAACTCTCTCGTATTTCGAACTTTTGACAAGTCTTGGGAATTCTCTGGCTCGAATCCGAAAGAACTTTTATCTCAGATCGACGCTCTTCTCAAAGAAGAGGATCCCGATATCATTCTCTCCTCTTACGGTGATCAGATCATCTTCCCGTATTTATTCTCTCAAGCTCAAAAGTTTAAAATTTTCCCCGCATTCGATCGGGACCGAGCGAGTCCGATTCGAAGAAATATTCAAACGAAAGGTACTAGCTTTAATACGTACGGCACGATCGTTTTTCGAGCTCCTTCTTACCCTCTTTTTGGACGTTGGCATATCGATTCGGAAAATAGCTTTGTTCATAAAGAAGCGGATCTTTTGGGTATTGTCGAATTAGCAAGACTCTCTCGTCTTCCAATTCAAAAGATGGCAAGAGCTTCGACGGGGAAAGCCCTGACCGCGATTGAAACGGACGTCGCCTTGAGAAGAGGGTATCTCGTCCCTTGGCAAAAGAGCGCGATCGAATCTCCGAAAACCGCCCTTCAACTTTTAGAAGCGGACAAAGGCGGACTTGTCTTTCAGCCGGACATCAGCTTCGGAATGACCGCTGAAAACGTAGCACAATTGGATTTTGCACAAATGTACCCGAGCATCATGGTTCTCCATAACATTTCTCCTGAATGTGTAAACTGTTCCTGTTGCGAGAACGACAAAACAACTCCGGTAGTTCCGAGTTTAGGATACAAAATATGTAACAAACGAAAAGGAATCGTTTCGGAGGCTTTGGAACACGTTCTGGTTCGAAGAGCACATTACAAAAATATAGTAAAACAAACAAAAGACGAAGTAAAACTCTATGAAAGCGAACTCAAACAATCCAGTCTTAAGTGGATGTTGGTCACCTCTTTCGGTTATCTTGGATACAGAAACGCAAAATTCGGAAGATTGGAAAGTCACGAAAGCGTAAACGCTTTCGCAAGAGAAAAACTTCTAACCGCCAAGGAGATTTCGGAGGAAAGAGGTTATGTTTTTATCCACGCGATTACCGACAGCCTTTTTATCCGCAAAGAGGATTCTTCTTCGTTCTCTCAAGAAGAATTAGATTCTCTCTGCGCCGAAATAACGGCAAAGACTTCCGTTAAAATCGATGTCGACGGGATTTATACTTGGCTTCTTTTTCCGTCGTCCAGTCAAGATCCGAAGATGCCTGTTGCAAACCGATACATGGGAAGATTTTCATCGGGAAAGTTAAAGTGTAGAGGAATCGGTTCCAGAAGAAAAGACATTCCCGTCTTTATTAGGAACGCTCAAAAGGAAATGTTGGAATGGATGAGAGAAAAAATTACGATCCAAGAATTGATCGATTCGGAAAAGGAAATCTTACAGATCTTCGATCGTTATGATAATCAACTCAAAACGGAGAAAGTTCCTCTCGAAGAACTTTTGGTCAGAAGATCCACTTCGAAAGATCTGGAAGAATACGAAGTACACGGCGCAACCTCACTTTCGCTTCTTCGCCTCAAGGAATTAGGGATCGAAGTTCAAGCGGGTGAAAAAATCCGATATTTAGTACTCAATCGAAATTCCAAAAGTAAGGACCAATGGTATCTTCCGGAAGAGGCCCTTCCGGTTTTTATAAGTAAGAATAAAAAAATCCACTGGGATAAAACTTTCTATAGGAAACTTCTTACAAACGTTTTTAGAGAGATTTGGTCGGAGTTTGCTTCGTTTAAAGACTTCGATTCTCTGATCGACGAACAGAGATGGCTTCCGTTTGACGATCATTACTGGGAAGAATATCAAAAATTCTTGATAGAAAAGAGACAAAGCTCATGAGAACACTTATTATCTAAAATCTCCCAATTCGTTTTAAATCTATCTTTTTTAAAACGAAGTTCGATTCTTATTTTCTAACGTATGAGGGAGGGGATCCAACCGACGCTTTCAAATACGATCAGAGTTCCTCCGATAAAAAATCCAGCCAGAAAAAATCGGTAGCTCCATCGTATGAATCTATATTTTGTAAAATAGATACTTCTTCCCATCTGATAAATATCGAAGGATATCGCCTTGTAGAGGGATGCATCCGATTCTAAAGAAGATTCCATATTCTTAAAGAATGTTTCTTCGTCGTCGTTAGCAAAATCACCGAAAAACAATGGATTCTTCTTTTTTAGTTTATCACGTTTCGAAAAGGGCATCACGGCAAAAATCGCCAAAGACGCCGCCACCGCAACAAACGCCATGAGTATGATCATCCCGGTGACGTACGTCCCTCGTTGCAAAAACCCGAGCGCTAAGGAAAGGATAACAAAAGAAGCGGCAATCAATATATTCGCCTTTTGATCGGCCATGAGACTCAATTGGACGTGATGTTGGTGGACGGTTCTGAGTAGATAATCGACGGAGGATCTGGCTTTCGTTGTGGAAAAGTATTCTGTCTGCATGTTCTAAAAATTTCTTTCTTACTGAATCTATTAGGGGGGTAGAATTGTAAAACGGATATTAGTGGGTGTTCCTACTTTTCACGGAGAGGCGGGAGGATTTTTTTTAAAAAAAAAGGAGGAAAAAATCTTCAAAATGAAGCTCCTTTTGCTCCTTTCCAGAACCGTGAAGAGTATGGGGATATTGATTTCAGCAACGCCTTCGACGAGTTCCCGTTTAACGGGTAGTAAAAAGAATGTGGAATCGATTCTGATTCCAGAATCTTTCCTTAAAAGACTCACGGATTTAGAGAGAAAGAATCTTCCGAAAATCGTCGGGCCTCTCCTGGAAACGTACACAAAATATCTCGTCTCTCTCAGACGCCTCAATCCAAGAGCGAAAAAAGTTATGTACCAAAGAGGAGAAGGAAAGCTAATAAAAGTAAATATGAGAATCGCTTCGGAAAACTGGGAGCTCCTCCGTGTCCTCGCCGATGCCCATGGAGTCTCTAAGAGTTTTCTCTTCAACTATATCCTCTGGCTGGACTCCCTCGACGTAGGCGAGTCCATTCGTGAAGTCCTGGGGGTGGGTGTTCCCACCCTCCACAACTCTTACAGCTATACCCTCCAGTACGACCGGTTTCAAAATAAGATCTCCCGAATTCTAAAATTCACCCCCGAACATCTAAAAACGATCCGGAGATATCGAACTCGAGAGACCTCTTAAAAACAAAATCTCTCTTCTAACGAAAGATTCCGCCGAAAATCATCGCGATTCTCGAGACCAAACCGAGGCGTTCCAGGGAATCGTCCGATTTCGCGATCTCATAGTGCGAAAGATTTACAGACTTTGTCTTTAGACGAAATTCAAAAGTAAAACCAGGCCAAAGAGTCGTATTCTTTCCGTTCTTCGTACGATACCAACTCATACAACCTCCGGTATTCCAAATCGACTTTTCCAAACGCGCTTGAATCTTTCGATTATAACGATCTTGAGCTTCCTTCAAAACATTGATGAATTTCAATTTTTTCTTCCGTAGAGAAAGAATACATTGAAGAGTATAATTGATCTGCGATTCGATCATCAAAACCATAGAACTATGACCGAGGCCGGTATTGGGACCGACGATCAGAAACATATTAGGAAAACCTGAAACTGTAGTCCCTAGATACGCCTCGGCTCCGTTTTTCCAAGCGTCATTCAAATCCAATCCACCCAAACCCTTCACCTCGAACGGAGACATCGCATCTGCGGCCTGAAACCCTGTCGCTAAGATCAAAGCATCGAGTGGATATTCCACTCCATCCTGAGTGACGATCCCATTCTCATTAATTTCCTGAATCGCGCTCGTAATTACATTCACATTCTGTTTTTGTAATGCACCATAGTATTCATTCGAAATAAGGACTCTTTTACAGCCGATCGTAAAATTAGGAGTCACTTTTTTTCTAAGAATCGGATCCTTTACATTCTTATTGATATAACCTTTTGCAAAGAATTCTAAAATCTTCATAAGACCTGGATGAACGGTAAAGGCAATCACCCTAAATTCTAACATCCAATAAATCGCCATTCGAAAAAGCCATTGAGCCGGCGGGAAATATCGAAAGAGTCCTCTTTCAAAATTCGAAATTGCACGATCCGGTTTCGCGATTACCCAAGGTGCCGTTCTCTGGAAAAGATTCAAAATTTTCACATTCGGTTGAATGGCAGGAACGATCTGGATCGCGCTTGCACCGGTTCCGATCACTCCCACCGTCTTCCCATTGAGATCGTAAGAATGATCCCATCTCGCAGAGTGGAACATTTTTCCTCTAAACTTTTTAAGACCGGGAACATCCGGTAAAACAGGACGGCTCAAACCTCCCGAACCGTTGATCAAAGTTTTTGCTTTGTAAGAATTTCCATTCGAAGTCTTCACGTTCCAAAACCCGTTTTTTTCGTCAAAAATCGCGGATTCCGCTGAAGTATTAAAATGAATATGCGGTCGGAGATCGTATTTATCCGTACAATGATTGAGATATTCTAAGATCTCCGATTGAAGACCGTACATTCTAGACCAGTTTGGATTTCTTTCAAAAGAGAAAGAATAAAGATGCGACTGAACATCGCACGCCGCACCGGGATAATGATTGTCCCTCCAAGTCCCACCCACTCCAGAGGCTTGTTCGAGGATTAAGAAAGAATGAATTCCTTTCTCTTTGAGACGCACTCCCATTCCAAGACCTGCGAAGCCGGTACCGACTATAATTGCTTCCAAGGTCTGAGTTCCGGATGATTTTGTTTTTAACTTTTCTTCTTTCAATTTCTGAGCCATTCCCCAATTCTCCAAATTAGATTCGAACTCTTAGAAAAATCCCAAAACGGAACCTTTCGTTTCTTCGAATAAAAAATCTTATCAGGAAAGGAAATCTGATTCGACCAGACTTATGATTTTTGACTGGAATTACCTGATCGATTCCGAAATCGGAAAGGAATTTTTAGGTGTCACTTTTTTCCTTCGAGCGAGGTTCGAAAAGGAGAGAATGGAATTTTACGAAAGATTTCAGGATGCTGAAAAGTTTCCTCTTTCCAAAAATTTTTTCCTCGTCTTATCCTGAGGACTTTTTTCTCAAAGGGAACAAAAATGCCAATAAATGGCGCTTTGCCCCGCCGATCGAGCGGCCAAAAAAAAACGAAAAAAAAATAAGAATGTTACGAAAACCCAAAACCTTTCCAAAGAAGAATGTTCGCCTGAAAAGCAAATCTTTACTGTATCAAGTTTCCGTCGGAATTACGACAATCGTCCGTAAAAACCTCGCGCGCCCCACCCTATTTTTGGGTGGAGGGGTGGGGGGCGGAAAAAACCGGGAGATTTCCCTTATCACAAAATCAAACGTCTCGCAAATAAAAATTACCACGTAGGAACTCCTACAAAACTCCCTCACAAAATCTCGTTTTCTCAAAATTCACGTCCACTCACTGAAAAGGACAACCGCGAAGAGAAAACAAAAATCCGTTCTAGTGATTTAGGATAGAAAGAAGAATTTCCCTGGTCGCAACGCCAGTGAGAGAAAAATCACGCCCCGTCTCTTCCAATAGTTGGTTGGCTCGTTTCGGATCCAAGGTCGGAAAAATTTCTTTCATTTTGGTGCCGAGTTCTTTTTCTAAATCATATTCAGGATTCATTGTGTACTCCGGACTAAATGTATCAATGATTGATTCGTTGATATCCGTCGCGTGGGAAGAAGCCTTCTTTCCGACGAACTTCATTAAATCTTCGTTAGACGATGCCTGCGGAAAACCCTCGACTTCCTTTGTCAAAAAGCCGGTGAGAGCGGAAGTCACCGGAGTCGGGCCTTTATAAAACTGAATCAAGCCGTAGGAAACAAAATCTTCGTAGAGAAAATGACGGTTCGAAACCAACTGAGTTGTTCTCGCTTTCATTACTTTTTTTGCATCTTTAGAAGAAAAAACAAAACGGACGTAATAAAAGAATCCCGCGTCAGGAACCGCTTTAGAATGATAAGGTTGTCCGATGTCTTGGATATAATGACAGGCCCAAGCGGCAAATCGATATTTCCAATAATCGTGTCCTGTTTTTCCTGCTAAGCGAGAAAGTCGGGAAAACAATTCGATACGATCCAACATCATTCCGCCTTCCACGATTTCCGGAGCAAAAATAGAAAGAAGCCAATTCTCATTCTGAAACTGCATGTGAAACGGCGCCTTACTACTTTCTCCATCCGGTTTTCCATAGGGTTGTTTACCATAACCGTATTCTGAGATTCCCCAAAGACTATGATCCATTCCCCAGTCGGGTTCATCGATATAAGTGAAAAGAAGGGAACGAATCCGAATCTTTCCACCATTCTTAGAAATAAATTTCGCGGGTAATTCGGGCGTATCGGGAAGATAAGGAGAAACGGAAGAAGCTAAAACGTTCCCTTGTCTCATCGGATTACTGGGAAGAATTCTCTCCACATCTAAGAATTTTGTCGCAGGATTGAGACGAGCCGCGCGTAAAAATTCTAAGACGCTCGCGTGATCGGGACGGAACTCGACTTTTTGAAATCGCTTCGAACCTCTTGCCCGCTCCCATTCCGCGAATTCATCAAACAAAATTTTAAGAGAATCCCTTTCCTTCTTAACGAAAGAATCAAGAGATTCCGACATAACCTCTTGCGAAGTAAAACTCATACTCGGATGTTCCAAAGCACGGTCCATAACAAGATAATGAGTTCCCCAAGAAAACAAAGATCCGGGAAAAAGAAGAATTAGGAAAAGTGCGATCACCTTTTGCCAAATCCTTTCAAAGGGAAGATTAATTTTTTTAGGAAATTCAGCCTTTGGCCGAAGGAAGGAATCGCGTATTCTATTTGGAATCATAATTCTCTCTGTTTCTCTCAGTTCTTACCTCCAAAAATCCGGAGAAACGGAACGAATGCAATCAAAGAACTAAATTCTCGTTTTTCCTTGTAATTGCCAAACATCCAAAATCTACGCAAACAGGCGATAACGTTTATCCAAGAATGTACTTTTAACAATCGCCCAAGATTCCCGATTAAGAATTAGGACAAAGTTTTCGATTTTGATATTTTTTTTATGAAATGCGATCTCTAAAAAAGACCCAACCAGCAAAAATAAAGGAATCAACAGACGACTTTTCGGAATGAATGCCGTTCATCCATTGGAAATTCTAAGTGCTCTGTACAGCGGATTCAAAAAAATCGAAAAGAACTCATCGATCACAGAATACAATGAACTTTCAAGAACAAAGAGAGCTAACGCTCTTTCCAAAGGACAGCAAAATGCAATACATACTCTCTTCTAAACTAAGAATTTTCTTTCTTTTCTTCTTTTTGATCCAATGCGGAACTGAAAATCAAAAAAAGGAGAACGACGCCGCACTTCTTGCTTTAGGCCCCGCTTTCAGTTCTTCCAATCCGAATCTGAATCAGGACGATTCCGTGATCCCGCAAGAGGTTCAATCCATATCTCCCGCACATCGCGGAAAATTTCGATCGGCATACACGGAAGAAGGAATTCACTTTCAGTCGAATAATTGTCAGTCTAATGGAACATTTCAACTGGAACGGATCTCTGTCTCGGATCCGATAGAAATCAATATCGTATACAAGGAAGCGATTTCATCGGGAACGATCTTGCTTCAAAATTCGTCGCAAGTTCCAGTTCCAGGAACGATATCCTATCCGGATTCAAAATCGATTCGTTTTGTCTCCACGAGCAAAGGAGAACTTTATTCCAAATACAAAGTTATTGTCCAGAACGTCACAAAAGCGACTAACGGATCAAGCATTCAAAACGCAACATGGACGTTCCAATATGATCTAAATGGAGATAGAGGAAACACCCCCAATCAAATCACAGTCGACTGTCAGGAAAACGGGGGATTCAATCAATGCGCATACGTTTCTAAATTTGGAATCGGCCTCGTTTCCTCACTTGCGTCACCACAATCCATTTTTGCACAAACGACAAACGACTACGAGTCCTACTTCGGATTACAAAGCTCGGACGCAAACGGAATCGTACTTTGGCTATATGAAGTTTGTAAAATCGAAGATGAGACCGCGAATATCACTCCGCTTGCGACGGGAAAATTTTTATTCGCGAAAATGACCGGAATCGGCGACTTCAGTATTCCTCGTGCATTGATAGAACAAAACGAACTGTATACAGGAGCGGTTTACCAATATTATAAGAATTCAAATGGAGCCCAATTTGGACAACCGCTCTACCCTGAAAATATTCAATTGATCACAAATCAGCACTGATTTTAGAATTTTCCCTGCGTACAAAATCGAATTATGAGAAACTTTTTCTAACTTTTTCTTGTAATTCGATCGTATTCAATTCTACTTCAGAATCCCTTTAGAAAATCACGTTAACAGTCACCGCGACAATTCTTTCCAATATCTGAGTTATTTTTTCAAATTTTAAATTTTCTAAAAAGAATCCGAATCTCAGTTGGAAAGAGTTCATTGCATATCGAATTATTTTTTCTCGGTTTAAGAAAAAAAAGAAACATCAAAAAGGAACAAAGCCCAGAAATAACGGAATGAACAACTCACCAAATAGAAATTATGTGATTTTTCATGAAAATTCTAAAATCCTAATCGGTTAACTCAAACTGTAAGACCAGAGTGCAAATACGAAACCAAAAAAAGAACGTTACTCTCCTTTGCGTTGAAGCATAGCTTGCGAATGAGTAAATCGCAAAATGAGAACTCTGTGTTTCCGTTTGGAGAGTATCGTTCCGAATTTTCGAGATCCGGATCTTCTGAGTAATTTGAAAAATAAAAATATGAAAACCAACCTGACTACAAATTGGAACGAACATCATTTGAATATAAAAAGGAATGATTTCGTTCTGAGCATGCAAATACAATAAGGAGTTTCCCATTGAAACTAAAAGAAACCAAAATAAAAATCACCTCGATACTACTTATGATCGGACTTCTGATCGGTGCGATGAATTGCAAAGAGGAAAAAAAAGACGATTTGACCCCTTTACTAGCGTTAGCCGCTGTTTCTAGTCAAACTGTTGACCTTCCTCAACCTGCGAACAACACAGGGATTTTAAAGCTCGGTGACCAGACCTTTATTCTCGCCGATCTTCAGGATTGTAAATTGGGAATCGCAAACGTTGGAATCACCATAGGCCAACTCCCGAACGTACTTCCTGTCTTGAACGTGCATGCTATCGATCCTACGAAATCTACCGTGACGATTGGCGCTGGAGGATCCCAAATGGATATCGACAAAGCCGCTGGAGTGGTCTATATGGCAGGAAAAAACAAAGTCGCCGGCTCTTGTTCAGCAACCGTAAAAGAAAATTCGGCAACGGTCTACGATCTCCAATTGATCGATTGCCCAGTTACGGATGAATTGAACGGTCAGGGCGGTAACGCGCCGGATACAACTGCATCCTTCCGAGTACGTTGTACGAAACAGTAATTTTCATACTCCCCTTTAAGGACTTAAAGGGGAGTTTCGTCTCTTTTCAGTCACAAATTTTGTACCAAACAAAATTGCCTCGATTCGCCTGATCATAAGAATATCGAAATCCAATTTAATACGATGTAGATTCTAACGTAGAGACTTTGAAAAATACGTAAAGATTCAAGAGAAATCTCAAAACAAATTGGACCTTTCGATTCTCGAGACATTTAGGATTAATCGGAATTCTGATTTTCGAAAACCCAAATTATCTTTGAGTAATATGAAAATTGAAATCGAGCTCATGTCGACGCGGAGCAAACTTCCTCTGAAAAAAAATAGACTACAGAAGGATTCTTCCGCTCCAACAAACATTTTTAGGAGTTTCCCATTGAAGACAATGCAAATAGAATTAAAAATCGCGACCCTGATCTTGATGATCGGCGCGTTTACGAGTTTTTCGAACTGCGAGAAGGACAAAAAAGAAGATTTGACGCCATTGCTCGCATTAGCCGCAACACAGAAAACAGTAGATCTTCCCCAACCCGCCTTGAACACGGCCAGCCTGAAATTAGGAGACGTTCAATATACATTAACGAACGTTCTAATTTGCACAGCAGGAGTGGTAGGCGGCGGCTTTACGATCGGTCAATCCGCCGCAGAGTATCCTCCAGGATTAAACGTACATAATATTGATCCGTCCAAGAACACGATAACCATCGGAGCCGGTGGCTCTCAGATGGACATCGATACGACTATTGGTGTCTACATGGCAGGGAAAAACAAAGTTGCCGGCTCTTGTACAGCAACCGTAAAAGAAAATTCGGCGACGGTCTACGATCTCCAATTGATCGATTGTCCAGTTACGGATGAATTGAACGGTCAGGGCGGTAACCCGCCGGATACAACTGTTTCATTTCGAGCACGTTGTAGGAAACAGTAATCCGTTCACTTCCCTCGTTCAAAGTCGAGGGAAGTTTTTCTCTTTAGGAACGTTTTAAAAGCCAACCTCCGATCAAAACGGCGCCGATCTCCATTGCCATGCTGATGTAAATGTATTCGTTCCCGGGTCCGTCCCAAAGAAGGGTATAGAGCCTTCCTAACAAGAGACCGCCTGCCGTAGTAACGGAAAGTAAAAGTCCACTCGAAAGCCATTCCTTCCGAAAGAGAGCAAGAACGAGAACGATTCCAATGCCGAAACAAAGTCCGCCATACATAGCGCGAAAATCGGCTAAGGCCGCGGTTGTTTGCAGTTCAATTCCGATCCAAGAAGCCAATTTCAGCGGAATCAAGAAAAAACCGATCGCGAAGGCGTCGTACACCGCGATGTTCATGAGGAGAAAAATTTTTGAAATGAGGGAAAGAATTCGATCCTGATCGACGGATCGAGTTATCGTAAGATTGTCGTTTTGCATTCTTATCATCCTAGTTGAAGTTTTGTAACGAAAGACAGTCTACCCCATTTTCGAAAGCCCATCGACTGGAGTTATAACGGCTTACATATTTTTTAAAAGGATTAGGAAGTCTTTTATTGGAAATCGCGTTTTCTAAGAAGAAGTGAAAAATGTGGCGTCCTCTCTTGAAAATTTGCGGTAGCCCACCGGAGTTTTTTGCGTGAATTTTAAGAAGGCCTCGTTAAAAGAAGAACGATTATTGAATCCTACCTCCATAGCGATTTCGATGACGGTCTTATCCGTTTCGTAAAGAAGTCTTTTTGCCTCTTCGATTCGATATTCATTCAACCAGATAAAAAAACTTTTGTTGAGTTTACGATTGATCAACTCAGAAAGCTGATGAGTGGTAAGAGAAACCCTCTCTGCAACGGAGGAAAGAGAAATCTCTTCGTCTTGAAAGACCTTTTCGACTTTCATCATTACTTCAAGTTTCTTGAGAATGGAATCCACTTCCAATCCTCCAAGCCGAGAACGGGAATATTTCGCCTTTACGAGTTCGACATGAATCGTCTCCTCAAACTCCGGATATTTTTTCCTGACGTAATAAACCAAACACAACGCGAGCGTCACAACCCAACTTGAAACTTTCAGAAAGAAGAATTCAACGGAAATTCCCAAAAAACCAAAAATGGAAACGAAGAAAAAATCGATAAAAGAAATCCAGATTAAAAGTTTGAGTTTTTTTTCTTGAACGGAAGATAAAATTCGAAGAATCAAAATCCCGTAATAAAAAGAATACAAGGCCGAAACCAAATAAAGCGCTTTGAAAAGACATTCCGCTTCGTTGAGCTCCGAGAAAGGAAAATCCCAAGGAAAAAAACGAACCGTTGAGAATAAAATAGAAATGGGAAAAACGACCACAATAGCCGGCAGAAGAGAAATCCAAGGGAAGATTCCAAATCGGAATTCTTCCTCAACCATCGCTCGAATGGAGAGATACGCAACCGGACCGATCGTAAAAAGAAAAGGAAGACTGAAAGCAAGATAGATGGACGGATCCCGCAAAACTCCTTGAAAGACGATCTCGTTTAACAGTTGTAAGACGCCGATCAGAATCAAGACGATCGAAAAATACGTTTGAAACTTGGTCCTCTTGGGGAGAAGAAGGTCCGGGACCGCGAGCAGAAAGGCCAAGAACCCGCCGAAAATTGCAAACGCATTCCCGAACCAATCCAAGTAAATCATATCATCTACGATACGAAGGATGTGATTGGATAAAGGTTACAATATCCAATTCCATCTTAGGACCCAAATCTTGGTAAACGAATTTAGGAGGCGAACTCACCTGTTTTAGGGCGTTACACCCCATTCTACCACATTCTTCCGGAATGGAAGAAGCCCATACCGCTCCTAAAACCGAATATCCGTTATCGTATTGAATCGTCGTTAGTTGATTCAAATTTTTATCATATATCTTAATTTCCGTTTCTGCTTGTAAGGAAGCATAGCTCGGGATCAAACCGAAAGTTATGACGGAGAAGATCGAGGAAAAAAGCTGAACAAAACTTCCGGCAAAATTTTTCGTTGATTGAAAAGCAGGATTATGAATGCCAACGACGTAATAGTCCGCGCCGACGTCCTTTAATTTGTAAATTCTTTCCTCTCCCTTTTTTTCTATACTCGTAACATAGGTGAGTTCCAAAACTCCACTCTCTTTCACTTCGTTCAGATAATCCTTCACAAACTTCTTAACTTTTTCCGAAGGAACGTCTTTTCTAAAACCGAAAGACCTCAAGTCCGATGCGTAAAATCCGTTCTGAAACTTGGGAACGGTTCGATCTGGATAAACCAGATTGGCCGTATAAATTCTTTCCTGAGAGTTCGAAGTAGTCAATTCCGCGGAAAACGGACGAAAACCGATATAGACAATTCTTCCCTTAGATAGATTCGGAATTATCGCGGACTCGGCTGGACTTTTCTGGACGTAATAGTGGTAATTACAATTCAGAAGGAACAAAAATAAAAAAAAGAAGAATCGGAAGCTTTGCTGATCTTTCATAATTTTTTCTTAAAGAAGGTTTCAAAAATCGAAACCTTCCTTTAATATTAGAATCAGTAAAACGATTCTTCTTTGCAATCAAAAAGAAAATCGATTTCTCTTTGAGTCAATTTTTTTCAAAATCGCAGTTCGATTCCGAAATTCAAATACGGAATCTTATTCTTATCCGTCTGCAATGCTTGTTGACCGTTGATATACATATACTGCGTCTGAGGATTTGCGCCGGGAACATGGGGGAGAATCGGTACAAAAGTTCCGGGTCCGGAGGCAATCCGATTTCCCGTGATGTTCACGAGCTCCAAATAGAGTGTAATTTTTCCCCAATCCGTGTGAATGAATCGATCAAAACGGATGTCGAATTGTTTATAATGAGGAAGCCTCGCCGAACGATGCATATCCGAATAAATCGGCTTATACACCGGCAAAGAACTACTCCCGCTTCCGCTCGAGGAAAGAGGAGGTAGATCAGGAAATGCTTCGCTGATGCTTTGATTCAAAGTAGTCTGGACCGAACCAGATACGGGAGTATATGCATAATTCGTTAAGTAGGTCGTTTTTATTCCGATCTGCCCCTTGTCCGAAAACTTCCAGCCGAGCACCATCGTAAAAACGTGAGTTCTGTCGAAGTCGTACAATTCTTCCTTAGAGTTTTTGAGAAGAAGATCGTAACTTCCATCCCGATAATAATTCGCGTAATAGTGCTTCGTATCCTCCTGATGAAGCAATTCTTTTGAAGAACTTTGTGCTGACCAAGCGGCGTATTGCTGGTCGGTCATTTCAGGAAGATTTCGATTTCTTTTCGTGACGGACTTCGTATAAGAGAGCCAGCCGTAAAAACCAGAGTCTGTGCTCGGTTCTTTCTTAATAAAAAGCTCCACACCCTTAGAGAAGCCGTTCATCGAGTTGGAATAATTCAGATGATTCGGACGAAACAAGGAAGAATTTACATTCGGATCCAACGACTCCCGCGCGAGATCCCGATTTCTTGAGAATGGATCCATTACGAACGGATCGGCGACGCTTAAATTGGAAAACGTATTGTGATACCCTTCCACTTTCACATTCCAAAGAGCCCCGACCTTTTGATCCCATCCGATTTCTGCGTGGTCCGATTCCTCCATTTTCAAATTTGGATTCCCTGTTTTCGCCGAATAACGACTAACGTCGACCGGCGCCTGAAAGTGTTTTCCATAACCTGCAAAAATGCGAGACTGGGTCCAAGGTATCTCTTGACTGACTCCGATTCTTGGGGCGGTTTTCCAAACCTTTTCTTTATCGTAGTATTCCCTCCTAATTCCCAAATTTACGTTTAGATCTTTGATCTTTATTTTGTTCTCTAAAAAATAACCGATCTGTCTCGTATTCACCGAATCTCCTTCCAAAATCGCCGTTGTCTCCGGAGACGAGAGCAATAGTTTATGATAAAAGTTATAAAACGGATCCGGATTGAACTGCGTGATCTTTCCCTTATAACCCGCATTTACTTCCCGATATTGTCCACCGAAAGCGATTTTCCAATTTCGTTTTAGCAACTCAATTTCGGAGATATTTTCCAACTGTTTTAGATCGTTAAAGTATTCGTTTTGTACCGTGTGAACTCTTTCAAAAAGGGAAAGTGGATTTGTCTTTTTCGAAAAATCCAAAACCAAGGTATCCAGACCGCTTTCCGTGATTTCATTGAAGTAATTTCTGGAAACATTGAAAGTATTGGTGATCGCGTTCGTCGGTTTCCAAATATGCTGAAACCCGTCCGTCCTAAAAACGCGATTCAATCTCGCATTATCGGATGGGGGCTGAAATGCGGATCGACCGGCTTCCTTCGGTGTATATTGACTATATTCCTTAAAAGGATATCGTTTGTCTCTTGCGCCGAACGTCTGAAAGGAAATCGAATGTTTGTCGCTGATATCCCAACCTATTCTCGCCTGATAATCGTTGTAATCCGCCAAAAAAGTTTCCGTCGGGATCAGGTGAGGAATTTTTCCGAAAACAACGTTTGGATAGTATTTCTTCCCGGAAACGGAAACATTTAAGTCTTTTGTAATATTATGGTATGCGTATACATCCGTAAGGAGCGCGTTCAAATGTGCCACTCTTAGATTGGAGTCTCTTTTTTGAAATCCTTCAATGTTGATAATTCCTCCCGTTGCGAAGCCGTAACGCGCAGAATAAGAACCGGAATACAATTCCATAGAACGGATCGCCTGATTGCTGATTACGGACGTCAAACCGTCCGCGTGAAACGGATAACTCATCGGAAGTCCGTTGAAATAGAATTGATTGGCCCTGGTCCCCGCCCCTCTCATCACGAGAAAACCTGGCTCTCCGTTCGGTTTGTCCGGACTGCTCGAGGTCGATTTTTGGTTAAACGTCTGAATCGCGTTCTGAAAACTGGAACCGGTATAAGTCTGATACAACGGAGTCACTCCGGGCAAAGATTGAACCGCTTTCAATGCGTCTCCGAAACCGCCCGGCATTCGAATGGCGTCTTCTTGATTTAATGTATAACTCGGCGGAAAGTCGGGCTTCTTTCCGACTACGTTGATACCCGAGTCGAACTTTCGTTTTGGTAAGAATTCTACGCGTTCCTGATCGGAATCAACACGAATCGATTTCTGCTCCATTCGACCGCTTTGAAAAGTAAGTACAACGTCGTAAGTTCCGCGACGTTGCAATTCAACGGAGAGTTCTGTCTGATCGGAAAAAGAAAGAATTTTAGAATAGCCCTCCCCTCGAATCCAAACTTCCCTCGGCGGATCCGTCTTAGAAGCCGCCAATATTTTTAAACGTGCGGTAGTTTGCGATAATACCTCGCTTGTAGCACTCAACAAGAGCGCGAGTGAAAATAAAAGAATCCTTTGGTTTCGATCTGTTTTTCGATCTTGAAATCCATCTTTACCGTACGATTTGCCCATGGTCGCTAAGACCGTAAGTGTGTTTTTTACTTTCCAATGGTTCCCGTTTTTTAAAGTTCAATATATAAAGTGAGTATTATAACATTAATATTTTATAATTCAACCGTGAATAGGGAACCCCTTCAATCCGTTACTAAAGTATAAAAGTTCCGGAACAAAAGAACAAAATCGGATTTTTGAACATTCGATCTTGGATCTTTCCTCAGAATCTAAATTTCGTCTAACTTTACATTTTTTTAAACTCTAATTTTCATAGGTTCATTGATAGTTTGTTGATCAAGGTAAGAATATTTTAACAATTCTGCGCCCCCTTCCTCAAGTGATGCCTAACGGATTTCGAGCTCTGATAAATCATTCTTAGATTCACCCACGATCGGCCCTTGTTTTTCCTTTGAGTTTGGGTTCAGATTTAGAAAATTATTCCACTGCGACAGACTGAGTTCGTAAGCTCTTGGTCCCCCAAGTGATCAAATTTGTCCAAGCAGGTTATGAATATGCATGTTTGTTCTTTTTAAAGAAGTAGCCCAAAGCAATCGATTTGATTGAATATCCGGAGTCCGATTTACAAATAATTTTTGATCTCCGCCTTCTTGAATCCAAATTGTATGAATGGAATCTCTGAAATTCTGCGGTCGAGGAAAGGTCGATCTCCTCGATAGGAAGAGGAAGTAGAGTAGCAATGGAACACGATTTTCGACATTCATGAATCGAAATAAACAATCGGGCATAATTCCTTGGAATTTTTTTGATCTTCTTTGTGGATTATTCTTCTTAGAACAAAAAACTCTGAAGAGAGGTTGATTCAATATTCTTCCACTTTTAAAACCATAGCATTTCCGTATGGGAATGAGATGAAAGAACCGGAATCGAAACTTTTTCTTTTTTTTATCTTGGATCAGCTCCAAATATTAAGGTATTTTAATGTATCAATAATCTCTGAAGGAGAAATCGTAGATAGAACGGCTTTTTCAAACAACGCAGAACACAAGGAATTCAAATCGTTTCCATTGCACTTGCAAGCGAGAAGAGGACAAAAAAAATCCATGCCCTCCTTTCGGAGAGACATGGAACTTTCTAATGTTTGTAACGGTTGCTGTTTACTTACTTCTTCAATTCAGGAGCAAGTTCCGCGAGCGGAACCTTGTCCTTTGGAAGAGAAGCATAATCCGGGAATTCGTATCCGTTTGGATAGTGTTCGTGATCTTCCGGATTGTAAAAGTGAACGTAGTCTTTGCGGTAACCCCAAGAAAAAACGGATTTTTCAGGATCTTGACCGACGACCAAACAACGAGGATTGATCCAACCTTCCGCGGTTTCGGTTTTTACACGAACAAACGGTCTTGGGTTTGGTCCATGATTTCTATAGTCATACACTCTTACAACGGTTCCAGGTGCAACTCTCTCCTTCACGGCGGACGTCGCATCCGCTTCCGCAAAGATTGGTACCGTCGGGTTCAGAGAAGGATTCACCAAACTAGGATCACAATTCTTATGATTTGTAACCTGGGCCAATTTGGAACATGCTCCCAGAAGAAGAGCCGTTGCGGTCAAGAGAACAACAAGTGTTATATTTCTTTTCATTCTTCTTCCTCTTTATTGATGATGATGCAGAGCTTGATCCAATCTAGGATCCCCCACCGGGATCAATGGAGCCGACTCATAACGTTTGAGAACTACAAAGGCGAACAATCCGATAAACCCGATCACCGCTCCGAAAGTAAGAACCAATCCGGAAAAATTAAAGTGTTCGAAGTTCGCCGGGAAAACCAGCCAGTAGATTTCGATCACTTGTGTAAATACGATCCAAAGAGCGATCTTCACGAGTGAATTGATATCTCGTTTGTTCGGACGATTCAACAAAAGAAGGAATGGAATTACGAATTTAATAAAAGGAAGAGCGTATGTGATCACTTCCCATCCGCCGGTTAATCTTTGTTCATAGAAAAAAGTTTCTTCCGGGATATTCGCATACCAGATCAACATAAACTGTGAGAATCCTACGTATGCCCAGAATGTACAGAAGCCGAGCAGAAACTTCCCGATATCGTGAATGTGATTTTCGTTTACGAGGTTTCCGAGATATCCTTTCTTTTTCAGAAAGTAGATCATAATCACGAGACTGGAAAGTCCGGTTTGATACGCGCCTGCAAAACAATACACACCGAACATGGTAGAGAACCAATGCGGGGTTAAGGACATGATCAAATCGAAAGAAGCGAGAGAAAAGGAAAGTGCGAAAAATACGATAAACCCACCGGACAATCTTGCGTTGAACTGCGTGTGCGCTACATCCTTATCCTGATCTTGTTTCGTGGATCTTTTGTAGAAGAGCCAACCGAAAACCGACCAAACCGCTCCGAAAAGAATCATTCGAACTACGAAGAAAGGAATGTTCAGAAGAGGTTTCTTGTGTTGCAGAAGATGATCGTGTGCTACGACGTCCTCATGACTCCATTCGTAAAGATCGTGAATACCGAACGTGGTAACGAGCAAAAGAACCGCGACAACCGGTAAAAACAAACCGTATCCTTCCGCAATTCTTCTGACCGTGACGGACCAATGAGAACCGGTGATATGACTGATCGCAGTAAAGAATACTCCCGCGAGAGCAATCCCGGTGATAAAAAAGGTTCCGATCAAAAACGCGGACCAAGCCGGATTGGAATGTCCACCCTCGTGTCTTGGAGGTGTGTGTGATAGGGTAAAATACCCGATGAGTAAACTCAAAACTCCGATCCCGATCATCCCGAAAAGGGCGCTACGAGTTTTGGAGTCGAGTTTAAAGTTAATCAGATTTTGTTCGACTTTGACTTCCATGATTCTTAATTCCTGGCCACGTCTTTTTTTGTTCTTTTCTCGTATTCCTGGAGTTTTCTCACGTAGAGAACGATCTTCCAGCGGTCTTCGGGAGAAACTTGAGCTGAATAGCTTTTCATCCTACTCCATCCCGCGGTTATCACGTGATAGATCTGTCCGTCGGAATATCCATTAACCCTTTCGTTAATCAGAGGTCGCATATTACCAAATTCGTTTATGGCCTTCAAGCGCGGCTCCGGACCAACGACGGTTCCGTTCCCTGCTCCTCTTACGCCGTGGCAAGGTGAACAATAAGTTTGGTATTTCGCCTCTCCTTTTTGGAGATTCGCTAAATCATTCTTATAAGGATTAGAAAGTCCTTTATTAGGTAATTGTGTTACGTCCATTCCGAGGAATTCGTATGGATGATAGTTCACAGGAATCGCGCCCTTCGGAGGAATTCTGGACGCCGCTCCGTTGCTCGAAATCGGATCCACTTCCTGCGCTTCTCTCGCAGGAGAATCTGCCATATCCGGAAAGTATTCCAGTGGAGGCGTTTTGGACTCGCAGTTCCAAAATAGAACAGCGGCCAAAAGAAAAATCAGTGATTTAGTAAATTTCATTCTTGTCGCTACTCCTATTTCACAACCTCGACGTTTTTTCCGCCAAGACCTTTGATAAAGCTAACCACTTCGTCTTCCTTGTAACCTTTGGAAGAAGAAGGGATCCAGAGTGCAAACTTGTCCGTAGTGATATCGGGATGCAAAACTCTCCGATTGATCTTCGGAAGTTTGGTTAGAAAGAACATCGCCGCCGCGGTTCCTACACCGGCCATAAACACGGTGAACTCGAATGTGATCGGGATATAAGCAAACCAAGCGTTCAAGTTCTTTCCGGAGATGTTGATCGGCCAATCAAACTTGTGAGTGAGATATTGCATTCCGAAACCTACGGTGCAACCGAAAAGTCCCATGAAGAATGTGACCCAAGGAAGACCGGAACGGGGAACTCCCATCGCGTCATCCAATCCGTGAACCGGATACGGAGTGAAACAATCGAAGTTCGTATAATTCTTCTCTTTCGTTTTTTCCGCCGCAGAAATAATTTCCGCTGGGGAGTCGAAGAGGCCGAATACTCCGGCGCTCGTTTCTTCAAACGTATGAAATTGTTCTTTATGAGGTCTATACATCAGTGGTGTCCTCCGTCTTTGTGAGGCATTACGGTTTTGACTTCCGCGATCGCGATAACAGGCATGATTCTACAGAACAGAAGGAACAACGTGAAGAAGATTCCGAACGTTCCGATGAGCATCATGAAGTCGTAAACGGTTGGAATATACATATCCCAACTGGAAGGAAGGAAGTCCGCGTGCGTCGTCATAACGATCACGTATCTTTCGAACCACATCCCGATGTTTACGACGATAGAAATGATAAACATGACCGGAATGCTGGTTCTGAGTTTTTTCCACCAGAATACCTGCGGAGAAAAAACGTTACAGCTAAACATAATGAAGTAAGCCCAACCGTACGGACCGAAGGCTCTGTTTACGAAGGTAAATCCTTCGTACTCGTTACCCGAATACCATGCCATGAAGAACTCGGTGGAGTAAGCAAGACCCACGATCAAACCAGTGACCATGATGACCTTGTTCATATTCTCCAAGTGTTTCATCGTGATGTAGTCTTTCAGGTTGAACACTTCTCTCGCGATTACCATCAGGGTCACAACCATCGCGAATCCGGAGAAAATCGCCCCAGCCACGAAGTATGGAGGGAAGATCGTCGTGTGCCATCCAGGAAGAATGGAAACCGCGAAGTCGAAGGATACGATCGTGTGAACCGAAAGAACCAGAGGAGTGGAAAGAGCCGCGAGGATCATCGCAACCATCTCGAGGTGAGACCAGGCCTTGTTCGAGCCTACCCAACCTAAAGAAAGAATGTCGTAGATCTTACGTTTCATCTCACCTTTGGAACGGTCTCTTACAGCCGCGATATCCGGAATCAAACCGATATACCAGAACACGAGAGAGATCGTTAAGTAAGTCGAAACCGCGAACGTATCCCAGATCAGAGGAGAACGGAAGTTGACCCAAAGAGGCCCTCTTTCGTTCGGATAAGGGAACAACCAAAATCCCACCCAAGGTCTACCGATGTGGATGATCAAGTTGGAAGCGGCGGTTAACACGGCGAAGATGGTCATCGCTTCCGCGGCACGGTTGATCCCTGTTCTCCATTCTTGGCGGAACAGATAAAGGACGGCTGAAATCAGGGTTCCGGCGTGACCGATCCCGATCCAGAATACGAAGTTTACGATGAAAAATCCCCAAGCCACAGGATTGTTGATCCCGAGGATATAGAGACCTTCCCACATTAGATATCCGATGATACCTAAATCGATGACTGTAATGGTAAGAACCAGAAGGAAAGCCTTCCACCACAAAGAAGTGGGGAACGCTTCGACCGGTCTAAGGATATCTTCGGTAACGTCTCGAACCGACTTACCGCCGGTTACGAGAGGCTGGATATCCAGGGCTTCTTTGACTGCGTTGGACATTGACATAGCTTTTTACGTTACTCCATTAAATTGAGCTTCTGACTCGGGTCAGGTACGCAACCTGAGGACCGACGTTCAGATATTCGAGAACACGATACGATCTTGGATCGGAAGAAAGTTTCGCAACTTCGGAAGTTTTGTCGTTCGTATTCCCGAAGCTGATCGCATCCGCGGCACAACTTTGTTGGCAAGCGGTTTTGACTTCTCCGTCTTTCAGAACTCGACCTTCGTTTTTCGCGGCGATCTTCGCTTCCGCAATTTTGTGAGAACAGAAATTACATTTTTCCATTACCCCGCGACCGCGAACCGTAACTTCAGGATTGAGTCCCAGATAACGAGGAGCCTTCGCGCCTTCCGCACCGTTATACCAGTGTTGCATCCAGTTAAAACGTCTCACTTTGTAAGGACAGTTGTTCGAGCAGTAACGAGTTCCCACACAACGGTTGTAAACCATGTCGTTGATCCCTTCGGAACTGTGAACGGTTGCAAGAACCGGACAAACGGTTTCACAAGGAGCGTTATCGCAGTGCTGGCAGAGCATAGGCTGGTGAGCCACTTGGAGAGTTTCCGGTTGATCCGGCTCGCCGATGTAATAACGGTCGATACGGAGCCAGTGCATCTCGCGACCCACGCGAACTTCATCACGTCCAACGACCGGAATGTTGTTCTCTACCTGACAAGCGATCACACAAGAACCGCAACCTGTGCAGGAAGAAAGGTCGATACTCATTCCCCATTTGTAACCGGGGTAAGAATAATTCGGATTCGCTCCGACCGCATCCACGAGTTTTCCGTCTTTGAGAATCTTAGGAATCTCGGATGCTGCCTTGCCGGAGGCAGGGTTTTTACGGTATTCTTCGATGGAAGTGGATTGAACGAGCGGACGATCCGGGTAGTTAAAACCGGGAGACAACATGTGGTGATGCTGAGTGCAAGCCAACTTGTAAGTCTTTCCTGTTTTCTCCAGAGAAGTGACTGCGATTCCTGAATAGATTCCGTTTTCGGAAAGAACATACGCATTCTTACCAACTCCGGTTCCGACGGCGCCCGCAGCAGTTCTTCCATAACCGACCGCAACACCGATCGCTTCTTTGTGCATTCCAGGTTGGATCTGCGCCGGAAGTTCGATCGTTTTGTTTCCGGTTTTTAAAACCAGAACGTCGTTTGAAGAAATTCCCTTTTCTTTTGCAAGAGCGGGAGAAAGAAGAATGTAGTTGTCCCAAGTAACTTTGGTGACCGGATCGGGAAGTTCTTGGAGCTGAGAATTGTTCGCGGCTCTACCGTCTCCGATCGCAGAGGTTTCATACAACGCGAGTTTGAGTCCCGCAGAAGGAGAAGCGATTTTTTTAAGAGCGGAACGGTTGAAGTTCCGAGAAGAACCGGCGGACTTCTTACGATCGGACGCCTTTACGGTGGTTCCGATTCTTAAGAGGTCTTCCCATTTTTGTTTCGAACCGAGTTTTTTGGTCCAAGAATTTTTTACGTATTCGTAAAAGCTCGTTTCTCCGCCGAGAGATCCGCCCGCAAAAGCGATCAAACTGTCTTCAAAAGAACGAGAATTGAAGAGAGGACGAACCGCAGGTTGTTGGATCGAGAAAATTCCTTTTGTGACTTCGGAATCTCCCCAAGACTCGAGGAAATGAGTGGTGGTCGCGAGAACGTTAGACGCAAGCGCAGTCTCATCCGCACGATCGCTCAAAGAAACGACTAACGCGGCTTGGTGAAGAAGGTTTTTCCATTCTTCTCCCGCTTGATAAACCAGGTTGACGTCGTTTACGAAAAGAACGCCTACTTTGGTTCCTTTCAGCTCGGAAGCTAAAGAATTCAGATTGTTCGAATAATCCGCAGAACCTTCTTTTTTCGGATTGGAATGATCCACGGTTTTGCCGTCATTTTCCAAAACGCTGTTGAGAAGGTTTACAAGAACTTGAAGATCCACTGCGTCTTTGGTCGTCGCAGCGAGACTTCCCGCAACCACGAGAGACTTGCCTTTGTTGGACCAAAGAGCCTTTGCAGTCTTACGGATATTTTCTTCGCTCACACCTAAGGAAGAAGCGAGGCTTGCAACGGTAGCACCGCCTAACGCGTCTTTTGTGTTGGCTCCGAGTTCGCCGAGAGCCGCCGCGATCGCAAGAGCGAGAGCGGTTTGATCCCCGGGACGAATCGGAAGACGAAGATCGGCATTGGATCCCGACATCGTAGGAATGGATTCCGCCGCTACGAAGAAGTTTACGTCCTTCGCACCGTTACGAAGATTTCTTCTTTTAGAAAAATCTTTTTGGTGTTCCTCGGGAGAAAGCCAATTGCCCATAAAGTCGCAATCGATAGAAAGAATTACGTTCGCGAGATCGAAGTGATAGTTCGGAATGAGAGCCTTTCCGTAGGAAGCGGCCTGCCCTTTTGCCACAACTTCTTCCGCAGAAGTAAGAGAAATCTCGTAGTGTTTTCCACCGCCAACCGTGCGAAGAAAATCTCCGATGATCGACTTCGTGGAAGGAGAATCGAGCGGTCTTGTAACAACGACTGTTTTACCTTTGTTGGAAGCCAGAGCCGCTTTTACTTTTGCGTCAACGGTCGCCCAATCGGCTTTAACCTCAATACCACCTTCGATGGTAGCCGGTCCTTGCGCTCTGTCCGGATCGTAAAGATCGAAGATAGAAGCCTGACCTGCGGCGCCGAGCGCTCCTTGAGAAACCGGATGATCGGGATTTCCTTCGAGTTTCAGAGGACGTCCGTCTCTTGCTTTGATTAGAATCCCGGTTCCTGCATAAACGGAAGCGTAGTAGTAAGAATGTCCGTGTTTTACGAAATCATATTGAGCGTTTTCGTCCGGCTTATTGAGATCCACATAAGGAACGATTTTCTCAATCGGCTTACGCACACAATTGAGAGAGGTCATCGCGACCCCGGCTCCCATCAATTTGAGAAAGGATTTGCGATCGAATTCTCCCGACTTAATTCTCGCGATCAGAGGATCCGGAGAAGTAAAGAATTCCGCTTTTTGCATTTCCTTAACTTCTTCGTCTTTGTCTCTGAGATCATAAGAGAGCCAGTGAGCCTTCTTTTCTTTTTGGAAATTTTTTTGATCCATGCTTAGTATTACTCCCGGTTATCTGTGGCAGGTTGAACAGTCGGTCGGTGCGTTGTTCTCTCTGTGACAATCCACGCAGTATCCCATATTCAGGGATGCGACTTGTTTCACTTTGACCATCTCCGCTACGTTTCCATGACACTGAGAACAATCCACTCCTCTCGAAATGTGACGAGAGTGGTTGAATTGAACGTGATCCGGCATATCGTGCACCTTCACCCATTCAAGCGGCTTGTTTTCGTTATACGATTTTGTCAGCGTTTTGATGAGGGGTTTGGAGGTTGCTACAAGAGAGTGGCAGTTCATGCAAGTTGATGTGGAGGGGACTGTGGCGTGTGCTGAGGTTTCTACCCCGGTGTGACAGTACTTACAGTCTATCTTATTATCTCCGGCATGTATCTTATGATTGAAGGGTATAGGCTGATCGGGCGCATACCCAACATACTTGGAGGGAGAGAAAATCAGATACGCTACGGCCGCGATGGCAATGAGCGGTACCGAAAGTTTCAGTGCTCTGTTATTCATTCGTATGAAGTCCCTATGAATCCAATATTGGTATTGGAAACAGGATTTTTGGTTATGTGAAAAATTGCAAGTAAACGAAGATCCAGGGCCTTTTCTTTGCGTTTATTTTGAAGGCTATTTGAGAATCGAAATCAATTACGAAAGTTTCATCTGTTTTAAAAAAAGTTCTGAAAGAAGAAAAAAAAATTCTTCGAATCCGAAGGAACAACCGAGGAGAATTCTCATTTTTTTGAGAAAAGATGGTTTCAAAAAATGGAAAGTTGACGAGCAAGGAACGTCTAAGGCCTCTCCTTTCGATGCGATCTCCGAAAACTATAAGATGAAATCGAATTTACGGGACGATTCTTCTCTTTTCGGCGGTGATCCCGCTGTGAAATCTCTCAAGGCACAAGAAGAAACGCTTAAAATTGCAAGCTTCAACACAATGTCTCTCTTGGAGGAAGCAGAAGAAGGAAACAAAATTTTCAAAAGAAAGAATTTCGAGAAAAGAATCCGACTTCGAGAAAATTCGGAATCATTTGCTGAAAATCGATTCTCTCAGAATCGTATTGTAAGAAATGGAAAACGAAGTCGCGATCTGGAGAATTCTTCCCAATTCGGATTCTTATAGCGTTACAAAAGCCATTCCCGGAAATAAAAACGATCGAATCGATATTTGAAGGAAAAATCAATATCCGCTTGTCGATGTAAGTTCTGTTCTGATAAAAATGCTAGGTTTCATAGGATTCCTTAAACGGAAGACGAGGGAAATTTTGACGGTGTTCCGGAAGAGAAAAGAGGTCTTTTCCGATCTCGGTCCCGGTGCGTTTGGAAATTCTGATTCCAAAAATCCAAAAAGAAGACCCGAAAACCGAACATAACTACGGATAAAAAGAATGTTAGAGAAATTCAACACGATGCAGAAAGAAAAGATCTCATTCTCACCCGGAATCCTGATGCGAATCCTTATTTTTTTTGGATTTCTTTCCGGTTTGTTGCCATCTTTGAGCGCGCAGGAAACCAAACTCAAGATCGTAAGTTACAATGCGATGTTTCTCTATGACGAGGTCGGAGACGAAAATAAATTTCCAAAAGGAAGAATTCCAAGAAAAGAATCCGACTTCGAAAAAATCAAAGCGCATCTTTCGAAGATCGATCCGGACATTTTAGCGGTGCAAGAGGTGGAGAACGAGACAGCGGTTCTCAAAATTCTTCCGAATTCTTATCTTTGCTCCGTGACAAAAACTCCCGGTTATCAACAAGAAGTGGGAATATGTTGGAAGAAGAAATTCGTCTCTCACGAGATTCTTCTTTATCCCGAACTTTCCTTAGAGCCCGGCGCGAGAAGTGGAATCGAACTGAAAGTATCCATCGGAAAAAGGAAATATTCTTTCCTAAACGTTCATCTCAAAGCGGGTCATTCCGGAAAAGATCGCAATCTTAGATTCAGACAGCTCAAAACGTTAAACGAAATTCTCAAAGGCAAAAAAAATTATTTCTTACTCGGTGACATGAACGTTCCTTTGGGGAAGGACAAAAAATCCTGGAAACTTCTTTCCGAAGACTTGGATCTGAAAAATCCGGGACGTTATACGAAACAGACCTGTTGGGGCCACAAATCCCTGATCGATTTTATATTGACGGATCTTCCCTTTGAAAACGCGCGCTTTAGTCAAATTCCGTTTCCCGAAGACGACGGAGACTTTGACGGAATTCCGGAAAGCGAGAAAAGACTTTCCGACCACTGCCCTGTCGCCTTGGAGATCGGACTCGAGTGAAATACTCTTGCGGATTTCAAGCCTAAATTTATGGAATTGATTGTTCCGACAAATGGATTCTACTTTGAAAAAAGGTTGTTGCGGACTGAAAGTCCGTTTTCCAGTCAAATCGCGCTTGATTTTTGCAGAAGTTCCCGGGGCTCTTCCGCGTAACGTTTCGCATATGCGATCAAAAATTCGCGAGATAAAGGAAGTTTACGGTCTCAATTCGGACTTTTTCCAGTCGAGTTTAAGCGGATCTATGCGGTTGATTTGATACAAACACGTTAAGGAGAATCAAAAGAATGTGGAATACGGATTCGTTATGGTTGGAAGTGTCGGTTGTGACCATTTTCTTTTTGTTAGGACATATTTTTTTAGGGCATTTCGAAGAAAGAGGCCCCAGTTGGAGAAAGCTGGGAAAGTTTATTCTTACTCTCATGATCATCATCCTTACTTCCATTTACTTCGGAAGAACGTTCTCTTTTCTACTTTTAGCCTTAGCACTTTTACCCGTTCTCTACATCCACGCGATCGTTCTTCCAAAAAAAGGAATCCACGGTTGGACGGGTGAGCCAAAATCTAAGTATTACGAACTCCGTGGGTGGGACAAAAATATTTTCGAAGCGGATTCGATGTCGAAAAAAAAGAAAAAGTAAAATTCAAAACATACATTTTTCATTCCGGAATGGCCTCAGGACATTCTGATCGAACAAGAATTTGTGATTCATAACTCAAGACCTCGGTTATAAGTTGAGCCTTTGATTTTTTTTAGAAATGCAAAAATAAACACCTATCTCGGTCGTTGGGTGCATGAAAACAATTCTTAAAAAACTATTAATCCTTTCATTCGTTTTTCTGAATGTGCTTTGTTCGGGGAAAGATAAGAACGACAATTCCGATTTACTTAGTTTGCTCCTGTTTAAACAGAGTACCGAATCGGCGTCTTCTCCTGATAATCGCGGCTTTCGATACCTTTTCGTGACTGCGGACGCCCATAACGGAAACTTCGGCGGCATCAGCGGAGCTGATACGTTTTGTAGAATCCAAACACCGAACGGATTAGGAACGACTGGAAATTTCAAAGCGTTGCTCGTTACGGGAAACGCCGGCGCCGGAAACACAAGAATAGCATCTTTGAATGCGGATGCAAACTTTAACGGCTTAGGAGACGGACAAGTCGACTGGGTACTAAGGGCAGATACGGAATACAGAAGCGCTAACGGAACGACGATTGTTTTTCGAACCAACAGCAGACGACTCTTTGACTTTAACCCGGCAAACTCATTGCAAAACTCTTTTACCACGACCGGTGGAACCGGAATTTGGACCGCTTTAAATCCGGACTGGAGCGCCGCACCGTCATGTACCAATTGGACCGTCGACGCCGGAGGACAAGGAGAAGTCGGCTTGCCAACAGAAAAGGATGTTCAGTCGATCCATATTGGAACAATCAATTGCAATACAACAGCGAGAATCCTTTGTGTAGAACAGTAAATTCAGGATTGGGGTTTGCCCGAGTTTGATCCGAACAAACCCCATTCCCCAGCGATCCTAAGAATATCAAACTCAAATAGAATTGCCGATTTTTATACGGCGAATTACCATTTAAACATGGAGATTCTATTCTAAGGTATTCCTAACTTTTCTTTTTTGAAAAGATCCGTTTTGAAAGAATCCATCGTTGCACTTGAACTCAAACAAGAAGATTGTTTTAAAATCCGAAACCAACGTTAGCCGCCTTCTCCTCTGTTCAGTGTGGAAACAAATTTCTGATCGATTTCATACACGATCAAAGAAAGAACGAAGAATAAAAGAAGAATTAGAATTCTCAACAAGTTCCTCCATCGAGATCCGTCCGCTTTGTAAGAAAGAGTCAGAAGAGCGGCGGCGATAAAAAAACAGAATGAGCCGTATTGATAGAACAAAGGTCGTTGCGCCCTTTCCAATTCGGTCGCACCTCCGGAAGAGGAAGGAAATCCCATGTATTTAGCTTCTAGAGTAAAAAAACATCCAATCAGGAAAATCGCGAAACAAACTATGAAGTAAATCGGTTTCATACGAATTCCGTTTCATTCGTTGAGGCACAATAGAGAAAACAAAACTTTTTGGCGGGGAATTTGTTTTTTACGAGCATTGATTTTCGCGCAAATTGTAAAAAAAAGGATTTGTCTTAGGCTTCGGGAGCGCCTAAGACAAACTCGAATTCAATCGATCAGTTAATGGAAATTCTTAAATGGTAATTATTTTTTTGCTTCGAGAGTGATCGTTCCTTTCACTTGTCCGTCTTCTCTTCCGATCGTTTTGATAAGAATATAAACCTTTCCGGCATTCAACGCCTTCTTTTGATCCAGATTCAAATCACAGGATCCCCAGTCTTTCCAAGGACTATTGGTCGCGTTGTAAGGAGGTTTGAAGGAACAAATCGGAGCGGCGGCCCCTTCTACTTGAACAAGGATATCGGTCGCGTTCGTTCCAAAGTATTCGTAAGAACCCGAAACTTTCAGCTTGTTTGTTTCGTCGTCCAGAATCGCGTCCACGCTTCCTCTTGCATTCACGTTTTGTTGAGTTGAGTCTTTCAAAGACGCAACGTATTTTGTCGGCCCTTTCGCGTATGCCAAAACCGGGAACAAAAGAATAAGCGCCAGTAAGATTGTTTTTTGTTTCATTGAGAATCCTTTAGAATATTTTCAAAGACTCGTTGAAGTTTTCTTCAAGACTTTTCCTGCACCAAGCAACAAGAGCCTCGCAAGAATTTGCGGATTTATTTTTTAAAAATAAATACTTCATCTCACGTCTTTGAATTAAGATTATATTATATAATAAATTTGCAACCTTCGCCATAAATCGCGAAAAGACAAAACCCAATTTATAAACAGATCGAGAGGATTATCATTCTATTCCCGATTTAAAAATAGAAAACAAAAGGACGTAAATTCGATTTTATCGGATCCATTCTAAGAGAATTGATAAACGAAATGACTTCAGGAGCTGAACGATTTTGAAATTCTAAATGGATGGAATCCGGGATTTCCATTTCTAGAACATCCAACTCTTTCCAAACGGATTTCCATTTCGCGGAGAATCCGATGGGAAATCTCTACGTATAAAAACCGAGCAACTCAATGTATCTTTTTTGAAGGCAAGGATTTTCCCGTATGGAGGAAAATATAAACGTCGAGACGGTTTCCGGATCCTTCTTCGCCGCCGTTGCAATCATTCGATTCAGCGAATGTTCCCAGAATTCGAATCTTCTTGTGGCCAAGCTTTCATAAAAGTCGACGGAATTTGTTCTTAAAACGGCAAAAGAGTGGGAAACGATTTCGTTGAAATCGAAAGATCACAAACATTGTTCGATGTAACGATCCAAAAGAATACGAAATTTCTACGAAAATTCATTTTATTCTCCGAGACCTAAGCGGTTGAGAAAATTCTTTCGATCGATTTCTAAATCCGCGACCTTCTCCAAAAAATAATTCGACTGCCAGATTTGAGTTTGATTCGCCTGTTTGTTAAGCGACACATCCCAAGGTGGATAGATTCGAAAACCTCGTTTTCCTTCCTTTGCGCCGGAAAGAATCCCAAGCTGATGCAGGACTGACTTTGGAAAAATAAATTGTCCGGAATGTTTTCGAAAAATGGCGGCTATGATAAAATAGTCGACGTCGTCTTTGATATGATACGGCTCGGTAGGACCGTCCTTCCTTCGTTTCCAGAGAGTAACAAATTGACCGGCTTTTGTCGGAGTAATCTTTGCCATTCGAAATACGATCTTACGATTGTTGAGTTCAAATCGGCAGGCACCGTATTCGCCTCCTTCCTTTTCGATCCAAATCTGTTCCGGTTTCAATCCGTAAGAATCCAAAAACAATCCTTTTAGCTCGAGAAAAGAATCGGAAGCGTGATTCTTTTTCAGGATGCCATCCTTTTTTTTCTTTCCGGAAGAAGAATTTATTTTTCTGATTGCCATCTTTATTTTTTCGAAATCGAGTTTCGAAGGCGCCTTTTGTTCGATTAAACCAAAAGAAAACAAAGTAAGGCGATCAGAAACGTGATGGGAGTAAATACGATACTCTCAAACGAATCGAGTGCATTCAAATTTCCGAATGTATTCCAGGAGAACAAAACGATCATCCCCCACAAAATGCCTTTTAAAACAGATGTCGAAAAATAACCTCGAACCCATCTGCCTTCCATAAGAATAACAAAAAGAAAGAAAGAATTCAAAACGATGGAAACGACTTCGAAAATATACATCTGCTCTAAATTCTGCAGTCGTCCTCCCCAAACGATGGTATAAGGAATGATCCGGATCAAAACGAAAAAATGAAAAACAAAAACGGCGGCAAAGAGAACAAGGAGTATGATTCGGATCTTTTTTTTGGCGTTTTCATTTTCAACGATCATAACGCCACTACATCGTCGACTATCCTTTTTTCCATTCTTTTCTTTTTTCGAAGAATGGAAGAGAGACTCTATCCATGCTCTTCAATTTAGAATTCCTAACTTTGTAAGGATCCGAAATAGAAATGAAGATTCAGATTGGATCGTCGCGAGTGTGATACGAAACCGTATCAAGGAAAGTTATTATTCTTTCTCGATCACTTGAAGAGTGGAATCCCTCTCTTTTTTGAGTAGATAGAAGACCACGAACTTCGCAGTCGAATCGCTTTCATTGTTGAACTTCGCGATCCTCACGTTTTCCGACTCAAAGAAAGTGTCTCCTGTTTTTAAGAATGGTTCCGGCTGACCATCGATTTGAAACTTGATCACACCTTCCGTAACCACTCCGATCGTGACACAAGGATGCAGATGTGTAGGAGCTTTTTTTCCTCCTTCCTAAGTCACTTCGACGATTTTTACATTGGAGAAGTCCTTTCTCCTCCCAAAAACGCGGTCAGCAGTTCTTTACGAGATACGGTTGGAGCGGGAATCGGTTTTACGACCTCTTCGACAAAAGATAAACTGAAACTAACAAAAAAGTTTAATAAAACGATTTTCATGATTCTCATTGATAAATTCGATTTTTTAAATCGACGATGATCTTTGTTTTAGCTTCATTCGGTGTTATGACTTTAACCACGTCAAAGTCGCTTCGTCGATAGGATCTGCCAAAATATAAAGTCAAAAGGCGGATGCTCATTTCGATTTGCTTTTGTTTTCCTCGATTCTAAACTTTACGATCTTTGTTATGAGCGCTTTCGGTAAATTCTTATTCAGAGGAAATTGAATCGCACCTTTCGAGAATTTATACGGGGACAAATCGTTTTCAAATTTTTTTGTCGCGCTTGCGGTTGGATAAAAACCAAGATGTTTTTTAAAAGCCGCAAAATAAACAAGATTTCCGTTATATGCAAAAGCCGGCATATTATAGCTTATTTTTTCCACAGCCATCGGAGCCGATTTTCGAATGAGATCTCTCATTTCGTTTAATATTTCTCGGATTTCTTTCGGAAAAGAAGCGATGTATTGATCGATCGTTTTGAACTTCTCTCCGGCCATGGACCGAGATCCACCCTCTGGCTTCTTAAAATGCAACTTCAGAGATTTCATTTCCGCTTCGATCAGGGAAAGTGCGTTGGGTCCGATTCCGTGAAGTTCTGCGATCTCCTTCCTGGTAAACTTTGTGAAGTCTTCGACTTTTTTTAGTTTCAAAGTTTGAATCGCACGTTTTGCCGGGTTGGAAAGTTTTTCTAAGAGTGTTTTTAGTTCCATAGATTTGATTCGTTTTCCACTTTTTTTGTAGTTACTGAAGAGGAGATTCCGCGACAATTCCCGAAAGAATTCTTTCGCCTAACCTGACTTCAGCGGGATTTTGTTCCCATTTCAATTTTTTCTTGAATCGATTTGCCTTTCAAGCAAATCTTCGTCAGCAAACAAAGCCGCTCTCTTTCCTCTTTTTCGTTTCGGATGAAACGAAGCGATTCTTCCTTTTTCTATCTAAAGAATTCAAAGAAGACTCCATTTTCAACATGGAACGCGATTTCTGTTTAGGAGATGCTTCCGGAAAGGGGCGGCCATCGGATAAACACGGCAGTTCCTTCAGAAAATAAATCTTCAAAACGGAACCCTTTCTCTTTGTTGGAGAGAATAACTTAGGAAATAGAGTTGAATTCTCCATTCCGACAAGGAAACCGAAGAGTTGGTTCAGACTCTCAAGAAAGTTCTGTTCTGCGATCGGATTCTTCGATCCGAATCGAACCCGTAGTATATTATAGAATTTTCATATTTCCGCAAGAGAAAACTGGACAACACTCTTCATCCAAGGATTCCATCGATGTTATTAGAATCGACGGGCGAAAAAAAACACGTCGGCAACTCAATAGAAGTAAAATATTTTTTACAAACGAGAACCTTGATCCAGAAGAATCAGAGACGCGACCGTCAATACGAAATAGCCAAATCCTGTTTTCAGATATCGTTCCTGGATCTTTGCGGAAAGCATCTGTCCTAAGAACATTCCTCCAATCCCTAAAATAGAAACGCCGAAAAGGAAGGGAAAATCCGTTGTCTGCAAAGAAGAAAGGCTGATTGCAAACCCGAAGAGAGAATTCACGGAGACGATCGCAAGCGACGTGCCGATGGCGAGGCTCAAAGGGAACTTAAGAAGGAATACAAGAGCCGGAATGATCAAAAAACCTCCGCCTGCTCCGACCAAGCCTGTGATCACGCCCACGATCAATCCTTTAAGACCGATGCTCCAAAAGTTCGTCGATAACGTTTTGAAGGAAGGAGCTTTCACTCTTTCCGCTTTGCCGGAACGAATCATTGCCCAAGCACTGAAAAGCATTACGATCGCAAAAGCTGTCATTACGAACACCGATTTGGTGAACGTGATTCCGAACACATGGACCAAGGAATTTGGTAACGAAGAAAGAATCCATTGTCTCGCGAAAAAGATTCCCGCAAAACTCGGCATCGCGAAAAAAAATCCTATTTTCAGATCGATCTCTCCGCTTTTCGCTTTCACCCAGGCTCCAATCAACGCAGTTACACCGACCACAAACAAGGAGTTTGTGGTCGCTTCCATCGCATTCTGTCTAAACAGATAGAAAAGAATAGGCACCATGAGAATGGACCCGCCGGCGCCGATGAGTCCGAATGATGTTCCCATTACGAACGTTGCGAAATAGCCAAAGATCTGCATCATCGTTCGTCTTTTATTCTAACTTATTTTTTAAATTTAGCTTCTTATCGAGAAGGTAAAAGAGTAACATCCCAAGAATGATACTCCCAAAAACGATGAGCGGTCTTGTTTCAAAACTCGCAAGGGACGTTACCGAAACCGTGGGACAATAACCTCCCAAACCCCAGCCGATCCCGAAAATGATACTTCCGATAACAAGCGCGGGCGTGATCTCCTGTCGAGTGGGTATAAACCATTCCTTAGAGAACATCGGAGTTTTTCTTTTACGGATCCATCTGTAAGTGATAAAATGAATCCCCACTGCTCCCGCCATCGTAAAAAGAAGAGTGGGATTCCATTTTCCAAACACATCAAGAAAACCTAATATATTTGCCGGCTGTAAAATTCCGGAGATCCCTAACCCTATGGCAAATAACAAACCGACGATAAGGGCGCCGAGATTATACTTCATACAAACCACCCGATCTTTCGGAGTAATAGTACAGCCGCCATCCCTGCTCCCATAAAAACGAATGTGGCAACGATGGATCGAACTGAAAATCGACTGACTCCGCAGACTCCGTGACCGCTGGTACAACCTCCTCCCAACATCGCGCCAAAGCCGACAAGTATTCCGGCAAGCGAGCCGATCCATGTTTTCGTTTGCAATTCGACAGCTAAAAGATCGGGAGCGAAGATCTTAAGAGAAAGTCCACCTAACAACAAACCCGTTATGAAATACCAACGCCAAGCCGTATCTCCTTTCACCGGGATAAGAACTCCGTATACGATACCGCTGACTCCGGTAACCCTTCCATTCCACAAAAGCATCAAAGAGACGGCGATTCCGATGACCGCTCCTCCGATCAATCCCATGATCCAATCCATTGTCATTCTTCTAACTCCTTTGGCAGGAATCTCTCGTTCCAATCCAACATACCACCTGCCATGTTGTACGCGAATTTATAACCGAAACGAATACTATCCTTTGTGGCTTCCGCGGATCGTTTCCCGCTTCGACAGACAAAGACAATTTCTTGCGAACGATCTCCATTTTCCAAAAAGTGCGTCAATTCCGAACCGAATGTAACACACTGAGCGGTTGGAATATGACCAAGAACTCCGTGAAATTCTCCGGGATAACGTACATCAATGATTTTAACTTTTCCGATTTTTTGGAACACTTCCTCGTTCCTTACGGTGGGAATTCCGGAACGAATCTGTGGATTTAAAACCCTGATCGTTTCAATTTTCCCACATTCTAAATTTGCGGGCACGGCCAGATGTATCTTCTTTGGAGCCGCAAGTCGCAATTCTTTCATGATCTTTTTGAACTCTTCTTTCGTACGATTGCCGCCGACGCGCGGATTCAATTTTTTTTCCAATGCGATCGTCGTATTCATGCGCCCGTGATAATCATGTCCGGGATAAACTTGTGTATGATCCGGAAGGGAAAATATTTTTCGAGTGATACTTTCATACAACATTTCCGAAGAACCACCCTGGAGATCTGTTCTTCCGGTTCCACGGATGAGAAGAGAATCTCCCGTAAACAACATTCCCTCGAAGTGAAAACTCATACACGCACTCGTATGTCCTGGCGTCGCAATCGCGGTAATTTTTTTATTTCCAAGTGAAAGAGTCCGACCGTCCTCAAGCGCGATGTCCGCACATTCGATTCCCGCCCGAGCGCTTACGGCCGATTTAGCGGATGTATTTTTGCGAATCTCGTGCGCTCCGCTGATATGATCCGCATGAATGTGAGTTTCCAATATATACGCCAAATGAAGATCGAGTTCTTCGATCAGTTTCAGATCCCGATCCGCCGTTTCCAAAACCGGATCGATAATGGCCGCTTCTCTGCTTTCTCGATCAGCGATCAAATAAGTGAATGTAGAGGATTGTGTTTCGAAAAGTTGATACAAAAGAGTACCGTGCATGCCGCGTAGTATAGCTTGCACGAGTCGAAGAGCCTTGTATAATTCTGCAGTGGTTTCTAAAAAATAAGAACGTTCAAAAAAAAACTTCTCGATCGAATTGCAGAATTATACAAGCGCCGGAGAATCCGAACGGTTATGATACGAATAATTTATTCTTTCATTTTTTCATTCGTCTTATCGAGGAACCATGTCATCCATAAAAACAACAACGGAACGCGAGAATCTTCATATGAACGGATGGATCATCTTCTCGATGGTTTTTACCGCGGCGGGTTTTCTCTGGGGTGTGCTTTACTTTATCTTGGGCTTCCCGCAAGCGGCTGTCATTCCAGGAGGTTACGCAGTCTTAAGTTTGTTGAGTCTACAATGACTACCAAGATTCGGCGTAACTCGCAGGAACTTCGATAAACGATTTCAAAGGCCTCGTATTTCTGAAAATTTCCGAAGGAGGCAATCCGAACGTTGCCCGAAACGTCTTCGTAAAATGAGCGGAATCGAAAAACCCTGCGCGGTGCGCGGCTTCCGTATGATTCATTCCATGGAGAAGCGAATAGACCGTCAACTTCAACCGAAACCAAGTGCGAAACGAATTCAAAGGAATGCCAACTTCTTTTTTGAATAAATGCTCCAAGTTCGATACGGACATTCCCTCAAATTCCGCGAGTTCCTTTGCGGAATGATCTTCCTGAGGCATCGTCGTGATCCTATCCACAATCTTTTGGATACGATTGTCTATCATTCGCGACGTGTCACCGGATAAAGGTGGAATCTGATTCAATAAATCTAATATAGATTCCTCCGAGCCGGAGGATACGATTCGATGGATCCTATCGAATAGTTGTGTTTCTTCCTTTAGAGAAATAAAAATGCCTTCCTTTTCTTTTTCGGCGTTAGAGGTTCTAAGCGCATGATAATTGGGGCTACTTAGATCCATAAAAAGAAGCACGCAGAATCCGCCGGAAAATCGTATGGAATGATCCATCATCGGAGGGATCATTGCGGAACGAAATGCGATCCAATCCTTATCATTCAAGGAAAGCTGAAACTCACCATCCAAACCGATACAAACCGTTGCCGCCGCTCTTCTACGCAAGGTTAAATCCGGAAGATAACCGGCAAACAAACAACGACTTCCCCAGATACATATTCTTTCCTGACGATCCAAAGGAGAAGAATCCATTTTCATTAAGAGAGCTTGCATATTTTTATCTCACGATTGCAGAATTATACAATGCAGTTTCATCAACGGCAAATAGAATCCCAATCATAAAGGAGAACTTTAGATGAATCAAATTTCAACACAAGGCGTGAGTAAATCAATTTTTACATCGCTCCTCGTTTCTTTGTTCATGCTTCCGAAGAGGACCTTTGCCTAAAAGGCGTTCCTTGAAATCATCTTAAAGATCGATACAAACGATCGATCTGCGGCCAACCGCGTATAAGAGAAATTTAGAAAGCCGTTTCTAAAAAATATCCGGCGCAAAATCGAAACAACTGTTGTTACGTGATGAGGATGTCCAAGTGCTTCCCGGATTTGGATTAAAAAAACAAGCGGAAGCGATCTTAGAAGCGATCTAATTGCGAAGGATGTGGTCCGCGCACTCGAACCATTGTTCAAAGCCAATCCGGAAATACGAATTTTTTCATGCGCCGAAAAATAGAAGTCAAGATTTGCGGACTCATTCAAATAAAAAAGCGTCCTTCGTAAAACGAAAGCGCAAGATTAGAAGAATGAAATTGGTATGCTCTATCGATAAACCGGAGGCTAAATAATTCTGAGAAATCATTTTCTCGATTTGCGGCGGATCGTGTTTTGTAGAGAAATAAAAACGCCGACTCCGACAAAGACGATGAAAAGAAAGAGAGTCATCCAAAACAAAGGTTCCGGATTGATTTTCGCGTGATAGGCTGTCGCGCGAGATTGGAGAGCGACATTCAAATCCTTTGCGATTCGATCGATTTCTACGCTTCCGATCGGGGAACGTAGAACGGCTTTTTCACCGCTCGGTGTAGAAAGAAACAATTGATAGGTAACGCTCTTTCCGCGACGACCTTGTTGAAAACTTTTCAAAGATCGGGCGCTTTTCGTGGAATAAACAAGACTACGAGAAGCGAACGCGAATCGTTCCGAAATCGCGCACTCCATTCCTTCAGTGGACGTTCTTTGGAGGCAATCCACGAAAATCCATCCTTCCAACGTAGAAAGAAACCATGCAGGCAGTGCGCCGAAAAATAGAACAAGAAAAAGAATCGAGATCAACCTTCTGAACATAACGGAGAACTTAAGTATCTAGGATACTCTATCAACAAAAAACAAGGTGTTTCGATTCGATGAAAAAGAGAGGAACCGGTTTTCACCACTGAAACTCTCGGATTCACCTAACCACGCGTTGACGAAAGCTCGCCAAAACGCGGAACGAAGGAATCTCTTGCAACGAAAGATACAAACCTATGAAAAGTCAACCGTCGCCAAATCTGCAAGGAAAAAGAAGAATCAAAAGAAAGAAGGGAAGAAAGCGAGGATCTAAAGGATCGAACTACGTTTTGGAAAAGTAGTCCCCGGTTTTACCCAGGGACCAAAACCAAACCAGGCTCACAATTTAGCCTAATTTACTTTTCGGGAGAATCGAAAATTCTCCTCATCATTTTTTACGAACTCTTATTTTTTCTCCGTTTTTTTTAACGTGGCTCGCATCAGAATCACCTTTCCTGTGATCTTCTCTCTTTGTGATTTTAGAAAAAATTTCCCTTCCGGAGTAGCCACTTTATAAGAAGGGTATTCTTTTACCGTTTCGAATTGAACGTCATTTCCGAAGAACTCATCCATTTTACTCAACCACTTGTCTTGAACGATCAGATAACGTTGTCCGTCTTTTTGAATCGCGTCGACCAAAATCGCAGGATCAAAAAGAGTTCTCGAAATTCTTTGCGAATAATAAGCATACGATCTTTTGGAAGCGGGAACTCCGAAGAGAAAAAGTTTTTCCTTTCCCGGTTCATTCTCCCGAATAAAAGTTCCAATCTCTTTCGAAGGTTGATACGAAGTCAACATCGGATAGAGATACAAACTCACGACGGAAAAAAACAAAGACACGGGAAATATCCAAGACGCAAGAAGAAGCCCTTCCCTACTCGTTTGAAAATAAATCCGGATAAAAACGGCTAAATAAATCAAAGGAAGAATCAGATAACTCCAACCGACTTGGATGCTCAAGAAGGGAAGAATCAAGATCGAGACCAAAAACGCTCCCGCGGTGATCAGAAGAAGCAGAACTCCGATTCGTAAAAAGAAATCTCCTTTTTGGGAATCTTTCAAAGAAAGAAGAATCGATTCTAAAACTCCCGCACCGATTACCGCCGCGGCGGGAAGACACCAATAGATGTACTGAGGGAGTTGATATCTTGAAAAGCTGATCAAAAATAAGAACAGAAAAAGCCAAAAGCCAGGAACAAAATCCAGATTCTTATATTCATTTTTTAGAATATTCTGAAATACTCCCTTTATTTTTCCTTCTTTGAAGAACTTACGAACCCGATCGATCACAAATCCGGCAAAAGGAAGAATAAAAATTCCGAAGGCCCAGGAAAAGTTGGAATAGAAAAAGAGAGGATTGAATTTTTGATTGTACATCTTCACGTAGAATCTTCCAAAGGATTGAATCCACAAAAAGAAATAAGGACCGTAGGTCTGAAATTCAAGATAAAGAGGAATCGACCAAAGGATAGGAGGAAGGATCGCGAGAAACGCACCCGGAAACAATTTCATCTCCAGAAGACGCTTCCAGTCCCTTCTAAAAAGAATATCTCCGCCGATTGACAAGGCGGGAATCACCATCGAGATCGGGCCTTTTGTGATAAACCCGAGGCCCATCGCAAAATACATGAGATAGTAAAAATTACGATTCTTCTTAAATCCCAAATAGTAGAATGTATGGACCAAAATCAGATACGGAGTCAGGTAGACGTCGATCTTCGGATCCACGACCATCGAGTAGAGTCCGGGTGAAAGAGAATATAAGAATACGGAGATCCAAGCGCGAAGACGACTTCCCGAATACAATTCCGTAAGTTTGAAAATTCCCCAGAAGGAAAGAAACGTAAAGAGAAGCGCCGGAAGACGAAACGCGAAATTTTGATAACCGAAGACAAGAAAGGAAAGGGAAATTTTCCAAAACGTGAGAATCGGTTTATCCAGATATCTTCTTCCGTTGTCTCGAATAAAAAACGGATTTCCTCCCTCGACCATTTCTCTTGAAATCTCGGCGTATTGGGAAGAATCGATATCGATTACATCGAGAGGAAGAGTGAGGAGCAAAGGAAGAATCGAAATCAAAAGAAAAACAAAAAGGACTTTGATGGAAATCAGAGGTTTATCGGAAGTGATTGAATTCATTTTCTATTCCTTTATTAATCCATAAATCCGGATTCGAGGACACAGGTATTAAAACCTTTGCATGTAGTTTCGGATTCGAAACAGGGAAGAACAAAACTCTGTTCTCGGATACAACCGCTCTCACAGTCGATCATCGCCTGATTTTTTTCCAACTCGGTCACCTTCACGTCCTTAAACGTGGTCACGGCGCACTGGACGAAGAACTTACAGGCTGAACTGCATTTTTGCTGAACGTATTCCTGACAGGAAACGAAAGGTAAGATCGTTAATAAGAGGAAAAGAAGAATTCTTCTCGGATTCATTCCCCCATTTTTCAGAAAGGAAAGCTGAGGTCAACTTTTTGAGGCGAGCATTCCACAGGCCCCGAAAATATCTTTTCCTGGTGATCTTCGGTTGAGGATCGGAACGCCGGCCGGTTCCAAGAGCGCGGTAAACTCTTCGACTTCGTTTCTCGTCGGCCTTCTCCAACCGAAAAACTCCGTATTGAGAGGAATGACGTTGATCTTACAATCCATGGATCTCGCGATCTTTATGAGTTTGTTTGCGTTCTCTTGTCCCATGTTCACGCCGGGAATCATAACGTATTCGAAGGTGATTCTTCGATTCAATTCTCTCGTAAAATCCTTGGCGGCTTGGATGAGCTCGGGAAGTGCGAATTTTTCCTCGATATCCATGATCTCTTTTCTTCCGTTCGGGTCCGGATGATTGAGGGAGATCGCAAAGTTGTATGGCTCTTTGTTCTCGATAAAACGTCTGATACCGTTGACGACCCCCGAAGTGGAGATCGTGATTTTTTTAGCGCCCAGATTGAGAGCGTCCGGATCATGAAGGATGGAAGCCGCACGGATCACGTTGAAATAGTTGTGAAAGGGCTCGCCCATTCCCATAAAAACAACGTTAGTCGCTCTATCGCCTACGATTTTTTCGACTTGGAGAATCTGATCTACGATCTCGTGAGCCTTGAGATTTCCCTGAAACTCCAATTTTGCTGTCGCGCAGAATTTACAATTGAGAGTACAACCCACTTGAGAAGAGATACAAATCGTCTTTCTTCCTCCGTCCCCGAATGGAATCCAAACGGCTTCGAATTCTTTTCCGTTGTTCGGTTCCGAAGTAAACGTAAATTTTTGAGTTCCGTCTACTGACTTGAGATGTTTGGCAACGTGAAGACGAGTGAGGGAGCAGAGCTCTTCCAATTTTTCTTTAAGAGCTTTGGAGAATGTTGTGAACTGTTCCCAGGATTCGTAACGATTTACATAGAGACCATGATAGATCTGCTTAGCACGAAAAGATTTTTCACCAAGAGACGACATGATATCCGAGAGCTCCTTCAAGGTTCTACCCTTCAAAGGAATTTTTCCTGTCTGAACTTCTCCGAGCGTCTCTTGTGTCATGGGAATCATCCTACAAGTCGATTTTTTTCTCTAGCCCCTTTGAGAAAACTCTTTTCAAAGAGAATTTTTCAACGAAGGAGAAAAAGAACCTTCGCTACATTGCTCTTTTAAAGGAGCAAAGTCTCTTCACTTTTCTAAATGATCAGAACCCCTTTACTTTTCGAGGAGGATTCTTATGTTCCTTTTTTCTTCTAGGATTTGAAAAGACCCTATCTTTCTATCCAACTTCGGAACGCCGGTTCCGGTTCGATTCCAACTCGAAGAATGCGTGCTTATACGAACTTCGTATAAGCGAGAAGTTGAAGTGTGAAATTTAATCTTATTGGAGTTAGGACGAATGAGGAGATAAGAGTCGTTCCCTTGAGTCGCCGCGCGTTTATATGAACTTCCTGTAAGTGAGAAGTCGATGGTGAAGCGGGATTTTGGAAGAGTTAGGATGAATGAGGAGATAAGAGTCGTTCCCTTGAGTCGCCGCGCGTTTATATGAACTTCCTGTAAGGGAGAAGTCGATGTGTGAAGTGTAATCTTGGAAGAGTTATGACGATACGAGAACCCTTCCCTTGAGTCGCCGCGCGTTTATACGAACTTCGTATAAGTGAGAAGTTGATGGTGAAGTGGGATTTTGTCGGAGTTACTACAAACGAGGATAAAAGAACCCTTCCCTTGAGTCGCCGCGCGTTTATACGAACTTCCTGTAAGGGAGAAGTCGAAGCGCGAAGTGGGATTTTGTCGGAGTTACGACTAACGACGTTACGAGAATCATTCCCTTGAGTTGCCGCGCGTTTATACGAACTTCGTGTAACGGAGAAGTCGAAGCGCGAAGTGAGATTTTGTCTGAGTTCCGGCGAACGACGTTACGAGAATCATTCCCTTGAGTCGCCGTGCGTTTATACGAACTTCGTATAAACACCAAGAAAACCTAATCAAATCAGATTCTTCACGTCCGAGTTACGATGACGGATCGATTGAATCCGTTTCGCGGCGTTTAGGCGAACTTCGCCTCTCAGCAACGGAGCTTGCCTTAGATCGGTTTCCACAGAAGACAAACTCGCTAACCTTTGAGCTTCGAAGAAAATTTGCAGAAACCGCCAACCTGAGCAGAATAACACACGATTTCGACAACGAAAGCTTCCTTTCCAAACGGCCCTCTTCTACGAACGACTCAAAAATCGATAAAACAAATAAGGAGAAACCGCAATCCAAATTAAGATAAGAATCCAGAGTTCGCCGTGAAAAACGTCATGTGCCTGAGAGAACTCGGAAATCGACTTTTTAGACCAGAGAACGATCATCCCATATTCAAAGAGCTCGGTAAGAATAAGCCAAAGAAGACCGACAACGATCGCTTGTCTCGCGCTTGAAAAGGGAAAATATTTCGCCACCCCTGCGATCGGAAAACTCAAGAGAAAAATTCCGGTGAAGACCGAAATCTGGTGCGATAAAAATTCACCAAAAATATTTTTATATGTAAGTTCCCGGATCATCGCATTGAGAAATGCAAAAACAAGAAGGAGCAACCAGAAAAAAGAATATCGGACCATACTTTTCCTCACTCTCCCTCAAAAACTTCCGGGATAACAGGAATTGGCATTCTAAAATTCTTAACTTTCTATTGATAAATGTCTATAAGAATAGGTTCCGCCGAAAACGGTTTCGATCGACAAAGTGGAACAATCCGGGAATAAAAAGGACAATCTCTCAAATTAGGAAAGATCCTGACTTGTCGAATTCGCACAACACGCCTGTCTCAAATCTCATTCAAATCCATTTTTCTGGGAATCAAATAAGAACATTCTGAAGAATCGCTTTGTTTTTTTAAAAATCCGAACCGGTAAACGGTTCGAAAAAAAACTCGAATTAGGAATAAAATCGAAGATCTTAAAATAGATCGAGCCAAGCTTTGTGAATATCCGACTTCTCCATGAAATAGGTTCCGATCAAAGCCGCGTCCACAAGTTTTCGGAAGTTGTCCAGATCGGAACGATTCTTCACACCGGATTCGCCCACCTTAACCACATTAGGTGGCAAGAATGAGGAAACTTCTTCCACAAGATTCTTATGAATTTGAAATGTATCCAAGTCTCTTGTATTGATTCCGATAATTTCTGCCCCGCAGTCCAAGGCTAATTTAGCTTCGTCGACTGTATGGACCTCCACGAGGCTGTCCATTCCCAGAGAAGACGCGGATCGTAAAAATGTTTTGATCTGCTCCGGAGTCAAAATTCTAACGATGAGAAGAATCGCAGAAGCACCGTAAGCTCGTGCTTCTCGAATCTGAATCTCATCGATGATAAAATCTTTCCTTAGAACGGGAATCCTAACCTTAGCGGAAACGTTCTTCAGATCATCCAGCGATCCCCCGAAATAATCCCTATCCGTAAGAACGGAAATCGCCGAGGCACCGGAGTCTTCATAAATACTCGCAATCTTTACAGGATCGTAATCGGATCGGATCTCACCTGCGGAAGGACTTTTCTTTTTACATTCAGCGATGATGGAGAACTTACGACTTCTCAGAGATTCCCTTAGACCGAGTCCTTGAAAAGGACTCGGATCGAAACTCTGAATATTTTTAATCTCGTTCTGCTTTGTGTTGATGATTTCCCGGAGAACCCGGTGCAATTGAGTAGAGGACATCAGAAGCTTAGAAAGATTTCAAAGCCTCGTCTTCCGTTTCGCGAATGTCAAAAAGAGAGGTAAGTTCGATTACGTCAAAGATACGTTTGACGGCCGGTTTGATATTACAAATTTTTAATGCACCCTCTTTTGAGTTGAGTTTTCTAAGAGTGGAGATGCAAGCCCTGAATCCGGACGAAGACATATAATCCACTTCCTGCATATTCAGAATTACTTTTTTATGACCTTGATTGTCGATCAGATCATTCAGATTTTCCTCTACTTCATTGGCGATGGAAACGTCCAAACGTCCTTTGAGATAAACAATCAAAACACCGTCGCGTACTTTGTGATCGAGCAAGGGAATATCCTTAAGTTTTTGCTACTGACAACTATCGGGGGTGAAAATAACCTGTCAATCACTGTTCCAAGGTCAAAAAATGAAATTTCCCGAGTCCCTAAAAGGCCAAAAGACTCTCGTTCTTGGCGGAGGAATCTCCGGAAATTCGGCCATGGATCTTTTGATCTCATTGGGAGCGGATCCAATTCTTTGTGATCGAAATCCTCCCAACAAAAGCTCAATCGTTTTTCTTTCCGATTCTATAGAACCAAGTTCGCTTCCAGAAATTTCTCTGATCATCAAATCGCCGGGAATCCTTCCAACTCATCCGATTCTTCTTTACGCGAAAGAGAAAGGAATTCCGGTTTTTTCGGAAATCGATCTCGGAAGAAATTTCTTTCCTGGAAAAATAATCGGAATCACCGGCACGGATGGGAAGTCGACGACGACGGCGCTCACCGCTCATCTCTTAAAGAAAGATTTTTCGGATCTTAGAGAAGGAGGAAACCTTGGGATTCCGTTCACTTCGTTCTGTAAGGAACGAATCTCCTTGGCTGTTCTCGAACTTTCGAGCTATCAATTAGATGATTCCTCTCCTCTTCGATTGGACGTTTCCGTTTTTTTGAACCTCGCGCCCGATCATTTAGAGAGACACAAAACGATGGAAAATTATTTCCAAGCGAAACTCAGGATCGCCGATCTTCAAAATGAAAATCATTCTTTTATCGTTTCCGAGAAACTCAAAGAGAGAATTTTAAACTCCGTAGAATTTCGTTGCAAACTTCTAAGCTTCGGGAGAATTCCGGAAGCGGATGCGTTTCTCGATGAGAATTCCCTTCGAATCAAAACAAAAAAATTCGAATACGATCTTTCGCAGTTCCATCTTCCTGGAACCCACAATCGAGAGAATCTCGCCGCCGCAATTCTTGCGGCGGAAGCGATCGGAGGAAAACCGAAATCGATTCAATCTCAAATTTCACTCTTCAAAGGTCTTCCGCATCGTTTCCAAATCGCAGGAGAAAAAAACGGCTTTTCGCTTATCAACGATTCTAAATCGACAAATCTTCACAGTATGTTAGCCGGAATGTCCACCTGGAAAGAAAGGGAGAAAACCTGTCTCATTCTTGGAGGAAGGCCAAAACAAGAGGATCCGAAACCGCTTTATGATTTCCTAATGGAAGGAATCGGTTCCGTAATCCTTATCGGAGAAGGTCGTCCCGTTTGGGAGGAAGGAATTCGAAAACTGATCGGAGAGAAACTTTTCGCAGTAGAAACCCTAAACGACGCTTTTGAAATTTTGAAAAATGGAAAATCTGAGCCTGTCTTGGATGAAAAACAAAATCTCCGGATTCGTTTAGAGAACGGAGCCTCTATTTCATCGGTCGTCTTCTCTCCGGCCTGCGCAAGCTTTGATCAATATAAGAATTTTGAGGAAAGAGGAAATCATTTTCTTTCTCTCGTAGAAACCTTTCTCAAAACAAGATTCTAACCTTAGGAATTCATCACTTTTTCCTTATTCTCAGATCTCATAAGAAAAATCTGAAATTCTCAGATACATACAAACCCAAAGAAGTTTCTGTAACGTTTACAAAATTCCAAAATTCATTTCGTCGATTCGCAAGTTCTATCAGAAGTATTTAGGGAATCACGATCAGTACAAAGAACATTGCGAGCATTCGAATTCAGTTTACACCCTTTCCTGCTTTCTACAAACGCGGAACCAGATTGAACTTGGAATGAGAAGAGGAAGAATTTTACAATATTTTCTACATTTATATGAACCTCGTATTGATGCGAGTTTATAAGAATCATTTGAAATCTCCGCGTTTATACGAACTTCACATATATGTCAGATTAAAATAATCATTTGAATTCGGAAGGTTTAGGTAAACTTCAGTTGGTTACGAGTTCACAAGAATGATTTGGAATCTTCGTGTTTATACGAACTTCGCATATATGTCAGATTAAAAGAATCATTTGAATTCGGAACATTTAGGTAAACTTCAGTCGATTACGAGTTCATAAGAATGATTTGGAATCTTCGCGTTTATACGAAGGTCGTATTATAGGCCAAACTTATAGAAAAATTTTGATTCGGAATGTTTACTTAAAATTCGAGTGGTGCGAGATAATAAGAATCATTTGAAATCTCCGCGCTTATGCGAACTTCGCGTAGTTTCGGGTTTTAAGAATCATTTGAAATCTCCGCGTTTATACGAACTTCGTCTACTTGCCACGCTACGAAACTTTTCTGAGATCCGTAACTCTGTTCTGATTTCGTTTCCATTGTTAGTTTTGAGTTCACTATTTTAGAACCGTTCTCGATTTTAGATGAGGAATGTTCAGGCGTAATCGATTGGGAATCACCAAACGCAAATCGAAAATACAAACGAATTTTAGATGACCTGACTTCAAAGAAGCCAGATCAAAATCTAAACATTTATTTGAAAAGCGCATCAATCCAATCGAAGTGGACATTTGGTTTCGATAAACATGTTGTGATTATACGAACCTCTTGTAATCGCGAACGACATCAAATCGTTCAAACCTCCGCATTTATACGAACTTCGTATAGTCGCAACAATACCAAATCATCCGAAACCTGGAGTTTATTCGAACTTTGTAAAATCGCCAATTCTAACAAAAAGTTCAAACCTCAGCGTTTATACGAACTTCGTGTAAGCATTTGAGCAAACCTCATCACACCAGATTCCTCACGCTCTCGAGACCATGGCACATTGATTGAATCCCTTTCGAGGTGTTTAAGCGAACTTCCTCTAAGCGCGAAGTGCAAAGCGCATTTTTACAGGAGTTACGACGAACGAGGAAGTAAAAATCACTCCCTTGAATCGTTCGCGTTTATACGAACTTCTTGTAATCGCGAACGATATCAAATCGTTCAAACCTCCACGTTTATACGAACTTCGCCTAATCACAACTATACCAAATCAGTCAAAACTTGGAGTTTATTCGAACTTCGTATAGTCACCAAATCTAACAAAAAGTTCGCACTTCCGCGTTTATACGAACTTCGTCTAAGCATCCAAGTATATCAAAACGTTTAAATCACCGGTTTATGCCAAAGCCACTTATGCGCCAATTACCCTCGATTTAACTAAAACCAAATCGTGTATTCGAACTCCGAACCAAAAATCGATCTCAAAATAGCCCGGCAATAGAGCGTCCACAATTTGGCTAATCGGAAGGACCTAGCACGTTAGGAGAAACAAAGGATGATACTTTCGGGCCAAATAGAGTGGAAACATCACGTAATTCAGTCTAGTTTTATCAATTCCGGAGTCGAAGAAGGAAAGCCTTATCTATTGAACCTCGGGATTAGGTGAATTCTATCTATTTCGATGGAATCAAAATAAGCGGACAGAGCGATCCATGAATAGCAGAATGAAACTTTAGAATATCTTTATACAGATTGCGCATTCTGAGTAATTCAATCAGAAAAATCTATCTGAGAACGTTGGAAATATCATAGAAGTATTTAAAAGAGGAGAAATTACAACAAAGATACACTGAATCGCGCACAAGGAAGGAACTCTCTAAACTCGAGGACAAGGTTTTCATTCTTTCGTTAGCTTTGATAGAATCCCTAATATACACTGGCTTCCGAATCCACAAAGGAAAAGAAACGCACTTAGTATCGAAAAAAGAATGAAGATAAGAATTGATTCTGCACCATTCACAATTTTCTCATGAAACCCATTGATGAAGTTACCGTAAAAATTCTCCAAGGAAACGCTAGAAAACTACCTCCTAACGGTTTCGAACAAAAAAATCGATTTTACTTCGCATCCTTCACTCTCCTTCTCACGAGGATAAGTAGAATCAAAAACAAACAGCAAAGACCAATCGTCGCAGGAAAAAGAACCGTCGTAATCGAAAGAGATTCTAAAGCTCCAATCGAAATCATATTTCGCACAAAGAACAAAAAAAAGAAAAGTACATTTTCATCATAAGGAAAGGCATAGGCCTTCCGAAGGGTCGGTCCAAATCCTAAAACGTCCACTATCGTTAAACAGACAACGGCCCAAAGTGGATCAGAAGAAAAATACCAGATCGGCAAAGCGCCGATCGCAAAAAGAAAGAAGATCCAATCCTTCTGAGTGACCGATTGATCGGCTTTTCGTTGGAACGCAAGAACCGCAATGTATATACTAATCACCGCCGAAACACCGATCGGCCAAGCACCGATTCCGGCTTTCGCGGAAAGTTGGGCAAAGAAGACAATAAGAGTCGTCGACCCCCAGATAATCCAAGAAAATACATGAGGCCTTGTTTCACCACGATAAACGTTTTGAATGTAAGGAAAGAATGCATAGAAAGTAATCGCGATCGCGAGTATCGTAAGAATATCCCGACTCAATGAATTCAACATTCATTAGATATATCTCCCTTCTGTTCTTTGAATATGATAAAATAATCAATATAAAAAATTCATTCCCATAAGCTTTTTCGCAACGGACCCTTTTAGCATTTGACAAAGCCTTGAAAGGATAGACTCTTCTTCCATGAAAACGAATCCTCCATTGTCTATAAGCGAAAGAATTGTCCAAGTTTCTTTGTTTCTCGTGGCGTTTATCGCAATGTTCGGCGGAGCTTTGCAAATGTATCTTGGTGAGCCGATGACCACTCCTAGACTTGATAACGTTCATCGATTTATGGCAGGCATATATTTTTCGACCGGGATCATAAGCGGATGGGCCGCCTGGACGATAAGAACTCAAACTACACTCGTATATTTACTTGCGTTAGGCGTCTTCTTCGCCGCGATTGGGCGACTTATTTCAATGAGCGTCGTTGGCCTGCCGGAACCGGCTGGACTCTGGCTTGGATATCTTATTCCGGAATTACTGCTTCCCCCCGTCATCGTTATCGCACAACGAAAGAGCCTGAAACAAAAGAATCCTGTATAAATAATAGATATTTTATTAGGTGAACGTTTGCGGTCTTTGTTTTCCTAAATGAACAAGAGAATCGTAGGGGCCAATCATAAAAGTTCGAATTGAAACAAGGAAGGAAATTTCAGGCTTCCTTCCGCAAAGAATATTTTCAAACTTGCATTGATCCGTCTCGACCTTCGATAGCTGGCTAAAAAAGATAGGATGCCCAATGGGGATCTAGTTTAAAAAATTGGTTCTATTTCGATGGTAACAAAGGTTCAATCATTCGTGTATGCAAAAGTAATACAAATCCTTGCGAGGAATTGAATCTTTTCATCACATTTCGAAAACGTATCATTTTTATCTTCCTCCATTCCCCATTTTTCGACTAACTTGGTTTCCGCGAATTGTCAATCGAGTTGGCCGAATGATGGATCCGTATCTCGAGTGGTATCAAGGTAGTAAAATATTGAGGAATCAGGATCACAGTTGAGCACACAATGAGTCAGCCTGAAATCACGCTGATCAATGAATCCTTTTTCAAACAAAATCATACAACATGTTTTTTGAATATATTTTTTAAAAAGAAAAAGCAGTAGCAAAAAGGAATGGATTGGCTCTTCGACTAACGCAGATGTCCGGAATTCGAAAGCCTTTCGTAGACTTTTCCTTCGATAAAGATCTTAAGTAGATCGGGATCCACATGTTTTTCGCGAGCTTCCATCTGTAGAATATCCAAAGCTCTTTCAAGCGGAACCGCCCTTTTATAAGGACGATCCTTATCGGTAAGGGCGTCAAAAATGTCGGAGATCGTCATAATTCTTGATTGAACGGGAATCGAATCACCGGCCAAACCTCGAGGATAACCTGTTCCATCCAACTTCTCATGATGCGCGTGCGCAATCGAAGGAACCAACTTCAAATCGCCCGTCCAGGGAATTTTACTCAAAAATTGAAATGTGTGCTCCACATGAGATTCGATTTCCTTTCTTTCGGCAAAATCCAAAGATCCCTTTTTTATCGTAAGGAAACCGAATTCGTAAGGCGAGATTAGATTTAGATTTTCCCCGCTCGTCGTGGAATAATTCACTTTTGCGATCTCTTCTAACATTTGAAAATTAGATTCTTCTAATATTGAAGGCTCGTTCGAATCGATAACGATTTGGAACATTTGATCGAGTTTTTGATACTCCACTTGAAGTTCGAATTCCAAAGAAGTCTCGTAATCGGCAAAACCTGGACTTCCGTGCTTTTTTAGATAGTCCGTTTTCTTTTGTAGAATTCTCGATTCGATATCCTTTTTGATATATTGAAATCTCCAGCGGATCAGTTCGAGCTCGTAGTCTTCCAGTTTCTTGGATTTGACCAAAACCTTTTCCCGAACTCCAACTTTACCGAAATCGTGCAATAAAGACGCATAACGTATTTCTTTAATTTGTTCTTTTGAGAATTTTATATCACCGTATTTACCGTCTACAACCTGATCTACTGTCTCTGCGAGCCCAACGGTCAGAAGAGCGACACGAAAAGAGTGACCGCTCGTAGTCGGATCCCTCGATTCGATCGCGTTTACGGAAGCGGTGACAAAACCTTCAAAGAGAGTCTCAATCTCCTGTAAGAGATTATTATTTTGAATCGCTACAGCCGCTTGTCCAGCGACACTCATGACTAGTTGGGCGGAATAATCGTCAAATGGAAGAATATCTTTTCCCTTCATCTGATCGACGGTCAATTTTTGATTGAAGTTCCGTTTCTTATTGATGAGTTGAATCACCCCTACGACCTCGTTCCTATGATTTTTCATCGGAACGACGAGCATGGACTTGGTGTGGTAATTGGATAGAACGTCGAAATTGCTGTTGAACGTGTATTCCGCATCTTCCGGTAAATCATAGACATCCGGAATATTCAAAATTTTCCCGGTTGCGGCCACATAACCGGCGATACTCGATTTATTAATCGGAAGTAAGAATTCTTCCGTATCTATATCCATAGAAGAAATCTTAAATCTAAGATTTTTTATGAAACCGAGCTCGTCCTTTTCTACAAGGTAAAGGGAGCCCGAATCGGCGACTGCGATCTCTCTCGCGCTAAAAATAATTTCTCTCAGAAGTTTATTAAAGTCTTTCTCGTCCGCCAGGCTGATTCCAATTCGAGTAAGTTTCGAAATTTCATACTTCGTCGTATTGACCTTGTGTTGAAGATCGAACTGATCGGTAATCATCTGAATCTGAGTAAAGGCGTTTAGAATCGTCTTATTCAAAATTACGTCAGAAGAAGTTTCCGGAAGAATGGCAAAAATCAGATCGTCCTCGATTTTTAAATCCGGAGAGTCGATATAATCCAAACTATCGTTCAGAATAAAACGACTCAGAATCAAGGGATTACTTTGAAATTGTTTATGGATTTGTCTCTGAAATTCTTTAAGAGTGGGAATCGTGAGATAAAAGATGACGTTGATAAAACCGATAGAATCCCGAATGGACTCTGATTCAAAGAATTCTTTTAATTCTAAAAACTGGACTTCTAAACGAGAAGCGACCGGATTGAGTCTTTTGGAGATTGAACGGGAGTCCGTGATTATGTATTTAGGGAACTTCTGACTCATCCTTTCCAGGAACCAATGAAACCGTACGGGAAAAATAGTGGAAAGAGAATTTTTCCCCGAACATGTCAAAAAAAATTAACTGTTATTTAAGAAATGAAATCTTCGATAATTTCCGTTTTTGGGGAAGAATAGCAGTAGAGAAAAGGCAATCTGAGATAAAAATGAACAATGTTTTGAAGAATTCTCCAAGGCGAAAAAACTTCCTCTTAGACCGTTCAATCAAGTCTAAGAAGAAGTTGTTAAAGAAACCTTAACGTTTCAGACCTAAAACTTCCTGGATCATCTGATCCGAAGTGGTGATGGTTCTTGAATTCGCCTGGAAACCTCTTTGAGTTACGATCATATCGGTGAACTGATCGGAAAGATCCACGTTAGACATTTCAAGTAGGCCCGCGTTGATCTTCCCTCTTCCCTGAACACCCGCCTCACCAATGTTAGGTTCTCCGGAGTTCATAGAATAAGCGAACATAGTATCTCCCGCCTTGTCCAAACCTGCCGGGTTATTAAAAACCGCGGTCGCAATTCTCGCGAGCGGTTGGCGAACTCCGTTAGAGAAAACGCCCGTAACCGTTCCAGAATTATCGATCGAAAAAGACTCGAGATAACCCATGGTATATCCGTCTTGTTTTACAGCCTTGGTAGTAAAATCCGAAGAGAACTGAGTGATTCCGTCGACCATTCCCGCTTCGCCAAGATTGAGGTCGAAATTTTGAACTGCGGGATTACCCGGAATCCGAAAGGAAACTTTCGCGTTCAACTTACCGGTGTTCATCGAATCGGTTCCGTCGGAAACGTAGACGAGTTTTCCGTCCGGAGTGAATCCGAGTTCGATCTCCGTGTTTCCCGGAAGTTGTGTGTTCTGTCCACCGGTTCCGGAAACATCTACTGAAAGTTGGGTCGCATCGGTAAGACTCAGACGAGCTTTCCAAGTATTATCGCGAACCTTATAAAGTTCCATTTTGAATTCTCTTTGAATTCCTTGATCGTCGAACGTTTTGATAGTCGTTACGTGCCCTCTTCTCATCTTCGGATCCGGATCATTGATCATAGCAGTGATCTCTTCTTGAGTCGCATCCGGAGGAACAGCAGGTACGGAAGAATTCAAGTTGGATTTAAAGTCGATCTGAGAAGTAGCTCTCGCAGGCTCTTTAGAATAAACAGGAATCACGATGTCTTCGATGGAAGCGGATGAATTGATAAATTTATTACCTTTATCGTCCAATCTTGCATTCCAACCCTGCACCTTAAGGCCGTTAGCTGGATTTACATAATAACCGTTCTTATCCAAGTTAAAAGCGCCCGCTCTTGTATAAAATTGCTTATCACCGTCCTTGACGATGAAAAATCCCTCGCCGGACATTGCAACGTCCGTATTCTTCCCGGTCGTTTGGAGGGAACCCTGAGTCATGATCTTATCGATTGCCGCAATCAAAGATCCTAAACCGACTTGTTGCGGGTTCACACCTCCGATATTCTCTTTCGGTTCGGAAGCTCCGCGGAGTTCCTGAGAAATCATATCTTGAAACGTAACCCTTTCGGTTTTGAAACCGTGAGTGTTGACGTTAGATATGTTATTTCCAATGACATCCATTCGGACCTGGTGGTTTTTAAGTCCGGATACACCGGAATAGAGTGACCTCATCATAAAGCTGTTACCTCGATTATCCTTTGTTTATTCGTATGAATTGCTTTTATCTTTACCCGGAAACTTCCAGTCGGATGGTTTTTCTTCCGCGGCTGTTTTATCTTTGAGTTCCGGAGGTTGCACCGTTGAAGGATCGGAAGACATTTCTTTGTTATCCGAAATCGCGGGTGTTGCGTTAGGCGCCGTTTTCGGAGCCGGAGCCATAGTCTGAGCCTGAGCTTGGTTATAGGCCGCCTCTTGTTCTTTGAGAACGATCGGATCGCTGATCAGAGTGATCTGTTCCACATCGATGGATCTGCCGTTGACTCGAACGAATGTTTTCCCTTCTCCGTCAAAAAAGAGAGCTCCGGCGATTCCGGCGATGCTCTCTCCGTTTACGAAGTCGGGACCGGAAACGAGTTTACCAACGAGAGAAAAACTCTGCCGGTTTCCCATCTTCTGAATTCCTGTGGAGATATTGTTCATCTGTTCGAGAGAGGAGAATTGCGCCATCTGTGCGATAAAATCCTGATCCTTAACGGGATTGGTTGGATCTTGAGAAGAAAGTTGTGTGATGAGAAGTTTGAGAAAATCATCCTTACCAAGAGACTTGACTGTCGAACGAATCTCGATTCCTTTGAGACCGTTTTTCTCCTCTTTCTCCAGATTCTCCATGTGGTTCCGGATTTTGAAACTTCTGTCTCCTTCGAGATAATGATCTCGCGTCGCTTGCTGGCTTACGCCGGATGTTTCTGGCATGATGATTTCCTCCGAGGCCTATACTTTCAGATCGAGCAGTTTCTCTGTTTTCCCTTCGGTTTTTTCGGAAAAACCATGAGGCTCGGAAGAATTTTCTTCAAAGGAAAGTTCGTTCTCTTCCCAAGAGGAATTTTTGAAATCGGAATTCCATTCGTCGCCGAAAGCGGCTTGAAAAGGATGAGAATCCTGTTTTTGTTTTTCGGAATCTGCGTTGAACGCAAAAGCTTCCTCTCTTTCTTTCACTTCGATTACGAGAGATTCTAGTTCAAGACCGTTTGCTTTGAGTTCCTGTTTCAGGTTAGCAAGTTCGGCGGTTAATTGTTGTTTGATGAAATCGGATTCCACCAAAAGTTTTCCTCTGACGACATCCTTGTCAGTGGAAAGGGAAAGAGACATCTGACCCAAGTCTTTCGGATTCATACGAATACTCGCTTCGGTTTTACCATTATCAAGAATTTGAACTCTAGCGGAGCGAATGAGGTTTTGAAAATTTTGTTGAATGTCTTTTTTAGAAAGAACTTGTGATTCCTTCGAAATCGAAAAATCCTTTGCGGATCCCGATATTTCGCGCCCCACTACGTTAGGCGTCGTTGCACCTTTTACAAGAGAAGAATAAGAATCGCCCGATCCTCCGCGAGAGGATTGGTCCTGTCCCGATTTTCCGGAAGAATTTTCCGAGAACTGATTGAGAACGGCCGCTCGAATCTCTTCCCTTCCCGAAGTTTTCAATTGAAGATAAGAATCAGTTTTTTTATCCCGGCTGATCTTCCATTTTTCGGAATCGACGGCGATTTCCTTTGCGACTTCAGTTTTACTCTCTTCGGAAACTTTCGAAGAAGGTTCTTTTTGGAAGGAATTTTTTGAAATCTCTTTGGAATCCTTTGCGGAATGTTCGACTGTCCGGGATTCAAGTTCGGAGAATTTGGATTCTTTCTCGATCGAGACTTCCGTCCTTTGTTCCGCTCTACCCCGGCCATCCTTCTCAATCGTTTTAATCGTCGTTTCCTCGGCAGAAGGGAGGATGGAAGAATTTTCGGTTTCTTCTTCCATTGCGATTTCGCTTAACAATTCATTACTTTCGTCTTTCGAAAAAAGAGTCTGAACCAAGTCGGAAGTGGAAAGCGTTTCTAATTCCCCAGCTGAAACCGAAGTTTCAGAGACAATCTCCGCTTCCAGTTCGTTTAATATTTCTATTTCAATTTTCGGATCAACCGTCTCTTCTGCCTTCGCGTCGGCAACAAGGAACCAAGGAAGAACGGACGTATTGGAGAATTCTTCGGAAGCGACAATCTCTTCCTCTTTCGAAACGGTTTCCTCTTCTTCGGAGGCGGATGTTGTTTCGACCGAGTCTGCTTTTTTGGATTCGGCTTTGTCTTGCTCGGTAACAACCTTGACTTCTTCTTTATCTTTTATGTCCGGCGTTTCGATTTTGGAGAAAGCGTTTTGAATACCGGTAAGAGTTTCATCCAAACCTTTTTGAGCGGAACCTTGAAGCGATTTCATAAGATCCATAAATGAACTCTTCCCGACCAAACCGGAAATGGAAGACGCATTCAAAGGTTGATCCGTTATGCGCGTTTGAGGTTTGAATTCTGAAATGGAAAGATCGCCTGAAATATTCATACTGAGCTCCGCAGTATTAAAATCGATCTTTCAGGGAATTCCTTGATGGTTTTTTAAATTATCTTCTTCCCTTTTGTGATTATGTCTCCCTATTTCGCGAAACGAGTTCCGACTTACTCTGAGAATCCCCGCACACGGTCCAATTCTTCTCAAAATCAAGAAGAATTGGAAAAGTAGGAACTCACACTTTTTCAAAAAAACATTCTCGAACGGGGAGATTCGATTCTTCTTTGAGGAGTTTTTAGAAAAAGTCGACTTGAAACAGTTTGAATTCCGGAAAAAAACCGGAATCGGATTTACGAACCTTCTCATACGAACAAAAACTTTTCTCTGGGGTGTAATCACAAGTCCGCCTCAGTATTCATACACTTTCGTAAAAGGTGGACCTTGCGCTCAAGGTCAGACTACGTCGGCGATTGAATCGTTCCACAAAACGAGACCTTACAAATCAAAAAAGTAAGATTGTCTTTTACAATGAGTTTAGATCGAATTCGGAAACTCCTCGTCGATTCGAATCCCTTCCTTCCAAGTTGCTCGCAAAAATCGAGGTCTTTCAAACGGAAAAAAATTCATAGATAGTGAGTGATCGCATAACCGAAAAATTACGAAGCATCCAAAGGAGACTCCGGCGTTTGTATTGATTAAAACTCTGAAACGTATTTCTTTAATTCAATAAACTGAATGTTATTTTTCCTTGATTCAAATCGAAAACATAGAACGCACGTTTTGAAAAACAGTTTTTTTTACCTGGAATCGGATATTCAAATAATTCAGCTAAAAATTTTTTTGGGCTGATCTTTACAATCTGAAGTTTTAAAAATACTAAATTGATTCCCTTGAGTTCCAGAAGCGGACCGCTTAAGGAAAGAAGGCTCAGTTCAATCGAATCCAATCTCTCCCATAGTTTTCAACCGCCGTATCGATGAATAATCTATTCAATATTCTGAATAAAGGGGAATCATCAAAACGAAAAGTAGGAACTCGATCGGATTGATTACTTACAAGTTTTCTGACGTCGAATCATTTCATTCAATTTACTTTCTTCTTCTTTAGTTATGTTGTGTCGCTTTAATACGGACTCAGCCAAAGGAATAACGGACGGATCCTTGTTGACGCATTGACCGAAAAATTCGATCGCTTCCGCCCTCGTGTTCTGATTTTCTTTGCTCAAACGAATTCTATGAAGTTCCAGACGTTTTTCACGCGTTGAAACGTCTACGATCAGATAATCCGCATAACATTCTTTGATAAGATGATCGGGAAGGTCAGTGATCGGGCAGTTTTTTTTCGACGCCGTCGTCTTTTCTGGTTCCCTAACGGATTCAGTTACGATTCTTTCCACTGTCTTTTGAGTTTCCGTTTCTGTCCTCGTGGGATTCGGAATCAATGGCGCGTTTTTGACTTCGACCTTTTTCGATTCTTCCGTTTTGGCAGGTTCGGTTTTTTCCGGAAGGACCATTTTGGATTCGGCGAGCGGTTCTTTTTTGAGAAGACGATTGTAAAAATAGTCTATCATAAAAATGGAATATTTTTGTATTTTGTCTTCGTCGTGAAAATTCAGAACGGATTTTTTCGCGGACTTGGAAGAATTTAGTATCTCCGCCTTACTCGCCTTAGACGATTCCAATTCTTTCACCGTTGAGGCGAGACTTTGATGGAATTTTTTTCTATAGGATTGGTTCCAATTCAAGGCGGATTCTTTTAACAAATCCTGAAAAGATGAGAAACTACGATCTCTTTCCTTTAATTTCTTTTGAACCATTTCTCGATAGAGTTTTTTCAAATCGTCGTCTTGAGTTGATTTCGGTTGAGTTTTGACTGGAGGAGGTTCCGCTTTTTTATCCGAATCAAACCAATCGTAAACCGTGTTCAAAACCCCGTCCACAACGGACTGGAAGATATCTCCAATCAGTGAATTCGATTTTGATTTATGATTCTTATCCGCGACTAACTTTCTGTAAATGAGTTCGTATTCTAAGTTTCTGCTCTTCTGTAGTTCAGAATATTTTTCAGTTAGATTCTTCTTTAATATCCGCCAATCCTGATAGAGTTCGCCGCTTTTCCTCAAATACGGGATCAGCCCGTTCGTGGACACGTTCTCCAGCGCGCTTTCGTTCTTTCTAAATTCGACACGGAAATGTTCCAAAGTTTTAGCTTCGATTTCACGATAGTGTTCCGTTAAAAATTCTGCGTCTTGAAACGACTCGGCGGCCATGGGTGTGTGATCTGGTGTTATTGCGGGCAAGCGATTATTCCTTCCATTTGATTGAGCAACCCATCGAGGGTAATTGGTTGATCGGAGGCGGGTTTCCTTTCACAAGTTGGTGAACGGCAAATTCGAGTTCCTTCCTGGAAATCTGTTTTTCATTCTTCCAGTTGTCGTCCATTCTCCCGTGATAGAACAACTTCCGATCACTGTCATAGAGATAAATATCAGGAGTACACATCGCTTTTAGGTTTCGTGCAACGTCTTGACTTTCGTCCACAAGATAGGGAAAGGGAATTCCCCATTCTTCGATTTTTAAAAGCATCGCCTCCGGGGAATCGTCCGGATAATCGGGATGAATGTTCGGATTGATCGCGACCGTCTTGACCCCCAAAGAAAGGATCTCAGAGGCAAAGCGGATCAAACGAGGCCAAATCGCTTGCGCATACGGGCAATGATTGCAGGTTATAACCAGCAATAAACCGGTAGAACCGGAGAGTGTATCCGAGGAGTAAACGATTCCATTCGGATCTGGAAGCTGAAAGGTTGGCAGTAAGCTTCCCAGCGGAACTTTTTCGGATTCAAGGAGAGACATGGATTTGGACTTAGAGTGGAATCCTATTTATTTCACGAAATTAATTTTTTATAGAAAGTCATAAGAAAATTCGGAAAGATTCTAAATTTCTTTGTCATATTTCGTTTTTCCTGTTATTCTTCTTCCATGAAAAACAGACTCTTTCCGCATTCTTGTGCAATCCAAACCCCTTCCGGAACGTTAGAATCTAACGCACGTAAGTCGAGCTCCTCCTTTAATCCCCTCGGAAATTTATTTTTCTTAGGCGAGATCGTTCTTTCCTATAAGAAGGGAAGCCTAATCCTTGTTTCGATTTTTCTTTCCTTTTTGGTCCAGTGTAATGGAACCAGACCGACGACCTTGGGAGTTCAGAACGGCAAACTAGGCATTTGTCCTCAAACACCGAATTGTGTCAGTAGCTTCGTTCCGGAATCGGATACGGAACACACCATCATGCCCTTAAGTTATAAGGGGACGCCGGAGGAAGGTAAGACAAAGTTAAAAGCCGCGATAGGCGAAATCGCAAGAACAAAGATCATAAAAGAAGATCCGAATTATCTTTACGTGGAATTTACGAGTTTGATCTGGAGATATATCGACGACGTGGAATTTTTATTCGACCCAAATTCTCCCTTGATCCATGTCCGCTCCGCTTCTCGCCTAGGAAAATCGGATTTTGGCGTCAATCGTAAGAGAATCGAAACGATCCGGGAGAAGATAAATTCAAATTAGCTAGGAATTGTCGGATGATTGCTGTCCCAATCTTCCGACAAACAATGCCAATTCGAATAATTTTTGAATCAAGACTGTAAGTAAAATAATCCAACAGACAATAGTGAATCTTAAATTGAGCAATTTAGAATCATTAGATACATTCGAACCAACTTGCGATCCGTATGTATCGATCGAGTTATTAATTTTCTAATATCGCTCTTTTTTTCTCGGCTAGGATCTTCCAATATCCATCCTGGTAACTTTTTATTAGATTATCATAAAAAAGTTTTTCAGAATTCTTTTTGTCTACAACCCCGCCATAAAACAGTTTTCGCAAGGAATCGGATTCCATATCCTTAATGAAGTCATCGCCTGGAACTAAATCGATCGCCACCTTTTTGCCCGAAAAGGCTTCCGTTATCCCGGGAAAATCGTCTGCTATTCCATAAGGATCATTTGCATGCGTTGGAACAACCCTTGCCATAATAACTCCGCCAAATGTAATTTCACCGGCATTTGCTTTAATAGGAAATGAATTAAACGATTTTGTCGGATCCACTGAAAAGTTTCGATAGACAGGACGTCTGCAACCTTGACCACAAGTAATATCATAAGAATAAGTAATTCCGGTAATAACATATTCCTTTTCAGGATTTACCGAAAGTAAAAGATAAAATGGTTTTATATAACCGGCTTTTCCTTCTAAATATTGGATTGAATCTTCTTTTTCCATCAAAACTGGAGCTTCAATCGGATACGGACTTATATTGATCGGTGTTTTTTTTGTAGATTCTTTTGAAAGTATCTCGGAAAATTTAACTCCATCCAATCCTAAATCCTGGAATATTCTTCCTGAATCCTTGCTAAACAAATTCAAAATATCCTTGTGATTTCGATTATGGACAAAAAGTCCAAAGGCTACGACACCATAATTTTTTTTATCCTTTTCAGAAATTGGATTATGGACTCGCACAACGTCTTTTGTACAGTTTGAAACAAATACAAAGAACATTACTATTGCAAATCGGTTTAAAAAACTTGACATTGATGGTCTCCTTGGAACCATCGAAATAACTTGAGCCAAGAAGGCAATTTTTTTGAATATTCGATCCATTTTTTTCGTATTTACTTTTATTTTCCATAGCTGTCTCACTGTTACAGAAAAAGAACTTCCGCCTAAAATTGAAATCGGTTTATATCCGGCTAGATTACAGGAAACGTTAGTCGTCGTTGAGGAATATAGAAACAATATTGATCCTGAAAAAATAAATCAGGAAGACGTCTATTCGGAAGGCGAAGATCAGCTTTTACAATTTCGCGATCCAGTAATTGGCGGACGGATAAAAAGGTCTATCGCGACTGCTTTCGCAGATTGTCGTTGTTTTCAAAATGTTGCAGTCGCGTTCAAAGGAGTTGATGATATCGATCTCATAAAACGAAGATACAAGAATATAGTTTACGTAAAATTCGCTGGTTTTTTTAATTCGCAAACTGCTTTTAATAAGATTCTATTAGGTACATTTACACTTGGTTTGGTTCCGACTTGGTATTTTGGTGCAAGAAAAGCAGAGTTCTCCGTTGAAACAAATGGGATAAGACAACCTTCGAATCTCAAATACGACAGAAGATTTACTCTGTATAGCCATCTCTTCCTGGCATATGGCCTGTTTAATTCCAAAAACGTGTTTGGCGGATATACGGGTTTTTATGACCTTATTCAACTAGCCTCTACAGAAATCTATTCTAAAAAATTCATACCCCTCGACAACTGAGTAGTTATCAATCTTGATAGAAGAAATTAATTATCTAATTCATTTTTTTAATATTAAGATTAGGTCCATTTCATTTATCAAAGGACGATCCAAATCAAGACTCGTTCAAAAAATCTTCGGCATCGCGTGGATCTCTTGAAGAGAATGGATCGTAAATCCTTTGTTCTTCATTTCCACCATACCTTTGATGAGCGCCTTAGCGGCGTTAGACGTCGTTAGACAAGGAACCTTAAAACGAATCGCCGCTTGACGAATCGTAAAACTATCGTCTCTCGTTACTCTTGAGAGCGGAGTATTGATGATCAGATGAATCTTATTCTCGCGGATATAATCCAAAGCGGTCGGAAAAACTCCGTCGTACACTTTGTTGATCTTGGAAGATAGAATTCCGTTGTCCGATAAGAACTTATGAGTTCCCGAAGTGGCGATTAGGTTGAATCCAAGCTCGGAAAGATCCTTGATATAAGAAAGTAGTTCCGACTTCGTTTTATCGTTGATGCTCACAAAAACGGTCCCTTGCGACGGAAGTTCGTCACCGGCCATGTATTGCGATTTCAAAAACGCTTCTCCGGCAGTGGACGCGATTCCCATCACTTCTCCGGTGGAACGCATCTCGGGTCCGAGAATCGTATCTACACCCGGAAACTTATTAAACGGAAGAACCACTTCTTTTACGGAAACTTGAGAGAATGCCATCTCTTTTGGAAGTGGCAAACTTTTCAGAGGCTCTCCCATCATGATCCGAGTCGCGTATTTTACGATCGGATGCCCGAGCGCTTTCGAAACGAATGGAACGGTTCTCGATGCCCTAGGATTCACTTCGATGATATAAAGGATTTCGTTTTTGACGGCGTATTGAATGTTGATAAGCCCCTTTACCTGCAACTCCAACGCAAGCGCGACAGTCGCAGAGCGGATTTCATCCATCATCTTTTTGGAAAGCGTTTGAGGAGGAAGAACGCAGGCCGAATCCCCGCTATGAACTCCCGCCTCTTCGATATGCTCCATGATCCCGGTGACAAAGACATCCTTGCCGTCACAAAGCGCATCGACGTCCACTTCCACGGCGTCTTCTAAGAAGGAATCGATCAGAAGAGGTTTGTCTTTTGAAATCTCTTCCGCCTTCTCCATGTAACGATCCAATTCTTTTTCTTCGTTGATGATGAGCATCGCTCTTCCGCCGAGAACGTAACTCGGACGAACCAGAACCGGATATGTGATCTTCTGCGCGATCGCTCGCGCTTCTTCCATGGAAGTCGCAATTCCGCTCTCAGGAGAAGTTAGTTTCAATTTTTCTAATACTTCCACGAAACGTTTTCTATCTTCGGCACGATCGATAGAATCAGGACTGGTTCCGAGAATTTTCACTCCCTTTCTTTCCAAGTCCTTTGCAAGTTTCAGAGGTGTCTGTCCTCCGAATTGAATGATCACGCCTTCCGGCTTTTCGTTTTGATAGATTTTGAAAACATCCTCTAAGGTGAGAGGTTCGAAATACAATCGATCGGAAGTATCGTAGTCCGTTGAAACGGTTTCCGGATTGGAATTCACCATAATCGATTCCACACCCAAATCCTGAAGCGCATACGAAGCCTGACAACAGCAGTAGTCGAATTCGATCCCTTGCCCGATCCGATTCGGACCTCCGCCAAGAATCATAACCGACTTTGCAGGAGTAATGTCGGACTCGTCTTCCTCGTCATAAGAAGAATAAAAATACGGAGTGTACGCTTCGAATTCTCCCGCACAAGTATCGATCCGTTTGTAAACGGGGCGAAGTTTTTTAGAATCCAGTTCGGCTTCGATTTCCTCTTCGGTTTTTTTGAGAAGATTTTGAATCTCCATCTTCTTGAGATCCACACGAAGACCTCCGTCCAAGAGTTCCAGAATCTCCTTTTTCGACTTCAAGAAGGCAAGTTGTCTGTTGGAAAAACCGGCTTGTTTCATCTTTTTAAGAATCGAATTTCCCTTTTGGGAAAATTCTTTTTCGAGATGAAGAAGGTCTTCCATCTGCCAGAGGAACCATCGATCCACTTTGCAAAGTTCGTGGATCTGATCCACGGTATAACCTTCGTCGAAGGCGAGTTTGATATAAAAAATTCGTTTATCGTTCGGGCGTTTTAGAAATGAATCGATCCATTCTTTTCTTTGACCTATATTTAAACTTCTTGCATATAATAATTCTTGAAAGTACCCGTCGGAACCGAAACCGTAACGATCAGTTTCGAGGGAACGAAGCGCTTTTTGAAAACTTTCCTTAAAAGTCCTCCCGATCGCCATCGCTTCGCCTACCGCTTTCATCTGAACTCCGAGCGTATCGTCCGTACCGGGAAATTTTTCGAAAGCAAAACGAGGAATTTTCGTCACGACGTAATCGATCGAAGGTTCGAAAGAAGCGGGAGTAACCCTTGTTATATCATTCTTAATTTCGTCTAACGTGTAACCGATGGAAAGAAGAGCCGCGATTTTCGCGATCGGAAAGCCGGTCGCCTTGGACGCGAGAGCGGAAGATCTGGAAACGCGAGGATTCATTTCGATTACGATCACGTCCCCGTTTTCAGGGTTGACCGCGAACTGAATATTGGAACCACCCGTCTCGACTCCGATTTCACGAATGATCGCGATGGACATATCTCTTAGGTTTTGGTATTCCTTATCGGAAAGCGTTTGTTGCGGAGCAACGGTGATGGAATCTCCCGTGTGAACTCCCATAGGATCGATGTTTTCGATCGAGCAAATGATGACTACGTTATCCGCGAGATCGCGCATAACCTCGAGTTCGAATTCTTTCCAACCGAGAACGGATTCTTCCAAAAGAACCTGACTGATCGGAGACGCTTTGAGTCCCTTGGAAACGACTTCCTCGAACGTCTCTTCGGTGAAAGCGATCCCTCCGCCGGTTCCACCCAGAGTAAAAGCGGGGCGAACGATGAGAGGAAGGCCGAGTCTTTTTTTGATTTCGCCCGCGTCCTTGAGATTGTTTGCGAGACCGGATGCGGGAACTCTCACACCGATCTTTTCCATCGCCTTTTTGAAAAGGTCTCTGTCCTCGGCTTTCTTAATGGCGTCCACTTTGGCGCCGATCAATTCTACATTGTATTTTTCTAGGAGCCCGGCTGTATTACATGCCAAGGCGAGATTGAGCGCGGTCTGACCTCCGACCGTGGGAAGGATCGCGTCCGGCTTTTCTTTCTCAAGAATTTTTTGAACGACCTGAACCGTCATCGGTTCGATGTAAGTCGCGTCGGCGAGATCCGGATCCGTCATGATGGTGGCCGGATTGGAGTTGAGCAAAATGACGCGGATCCCTTTTTCTTTCAGGGCCTTTGCGGCTTGAGTCCCGGAGTAATCGAATTCACATGCCTGCCCGATAACGATCGGACCGGAACCCAGGATGAGTACAGAGCGGATATCTTCTCTTCTAGGCATACTAAAATACAGGTTTTTAGTTTAGCCCTATCCTTCAAGCATCAATTTGACAAAGGGAGCAAATACTCTCCAGCTTTCTTAAATTTTCCGGAGCCGAGTAAAAAGGAATGAAGAGAGTCTTTGAGAGAAGAACACTGAGAAACGGGAAGAATCTTCGTATTCCAAGGATCTTCGATTCGATCATAACAAGCCCAGACTACTCCGTCTTCGGAAGGAATGTAGATCAATTTGTATCTGCCGTTCTGAAACATTCTGTGTTTGGAGAAGATCACACTTTCTTTCGCGTAAGAATCTCCGATCGAAATAAACGGAAGATCGCCCGTTTCGATCGAGTGAAGCTGAAGAATATTCGGATAAAAGATTCTTTGCTTTTGAAAAAAATGATTTCCTCGATCACTGAACCAGATCCCGGTTTCTCCATAAACGGAACGATTGTCCTTCCAGGAATCGGAATGGAATGCCTCGGAAAGATCCCTTCCCGGTCGCTTTCGGATCTCATCCTGAATCATTTTCTTATCTTGAAACCTTTCGAAATGTTCCGAGACAAAGTTGAGAATCGTAGGAAATAAATCCAAAGAACTGCTGATTCCGGAGAAGGATTTTCCCGCTCCTGCGTTCGAAGGATATTTGATGAGAAGAGGAATGTGTGTGACTCCTTCGCCTCTGAGATGTTCTCCGTGTCCATGACTGTGATCGGCTTCGAAAAGAGATTCTCCGTGATCACTCGTAAGAATGATGAGAGTGGAATCGTAGATCCCCTCTTTTTTCAACTTTGAGACGATCTTCCCAACGGAATCGTCAAAGGACGCGATGGATGCCTGAAAGAGTCCGTTGATCTGATTCTGATCTTCCCGGTTCAACGAGGAAGAATCGCTCGGATCCACAAATTTAAAATACTTAAACTTTCCATAATATTCAGAATTCGTAAATTTTTGATAAAACGGATACGGGGGACTGAACGGAAAATGAGTAACGGAAGAGAAGAATACGGTAAAAAAAGGACGTTCACCCTTATTTAACTCGGATAACAAAGCTGGAAGAATTTTAGAATCGTCTCCCAGACTCGGAAGACCTTTGAGAGAAGAGAAATATTCCCCCGCAAACGGAAGGGATCCGGTTAGAATCGGAAGAAGAAGAATTTGAGATTCTAAGATCCTCTGAGCCGTGAGAGTTCCCGCGTGAAAGATCGGGGCTCTCACCGATTGAAATCCCCAATCGGCTCTCGGAAAGATATCACCCGCAAAAGAGGAGACGACGTTTGTCTCGTAACCGAGTTCGCCCAAAATTTTGGGAAGCGTCATTGAGGAAGTCCCATTCAGGCCGGCCCGATCCTTCGCATCGGGAAACATGTCTTGAATCCCGTGAACAAAACTCGGTTGTCCGCTTAGAAGATCGGCCCAGGCGGGAAAGGTCCTCGGAATCGTTGTGTGATGGTCTTGAAAACGGATCGAGTCCTTTGCCAATAAATCAATGTTAGGCGTCAATCCTTCCTTTCCTTGAGAATATCCCATTTTATCGTAACGCAAACTATCCGCGCTGAGAATCAGAATGTTCGGAAGATTTTTGGAAACAAATGCCTTTGTCTGTGTTTTTAAATCCGAACGGCTCCAAGAAACCGCAAGAATCACAAGAAAAACTCCGACCCAAATAAACTGCGCTATTTTAGAATTTTGGAATAGGATACTAAGAAGATACAGCCAGGAAACAAGCCCGATTCCCAAAACGTTTCCCGAAAGATGAAAGCAAAACACAAAGACAAAGAAGAGGAAAAAATAACCGAGAGATTTCCATTCTTTTTGAACGGCCAGAATATAAATTCTTAACCCCGCAAAACCACCTAACAAAGAGAAAGCGAACCACTGAGGAACCGAAGGGGGAATTCGGTCGGTAAGAAAAAAAAGGAAATGACGAAGGAACGGAAAACGATAGAAGAAAAATTCTCCGTAGAGTTGAGGGTAATAGATTACGGAATGAAGCCAGAGCAAAAGGATAAAAACGCAGAAGACGAAAACCTCGGTTTTAGTCGAAAGCCACTCCCATTTTTCGAAAATTGTATCGGCCCCGAAAAGGAGCAAGGCGATCGTTGAAAAAAGAATTCCACTCGAGATGAGCGTTCCGAGATAGTCTTTGAGAAATAAGGGAAGAAAGGAAAAGAAGAGCGATTTGAACTCGGAAAGATCGACTCCCATGATTTGGAAGGAAGAATTGAGAAGCAATGTAACGAAAGAGATTCCCATTCCGATTCCGAAAAATAGGAAATAACGTCTAACGGATGCGACTTTCAGGATGTTGCAAATTGGTTCCATCATCTTTTTTCGTTTGTTTCTTGATTTAAAAATTCCGTTCTAACTTAAACGGGAATCGAACGAATCTGCAAGTTTTTTTCTAAGCGACACTTCGGCTTCTTCATGAGCACAATTTTCCAGGGAAAAATATATTCCATTTCTATAATATACATTCTGCATTCGTCTAACGATTCATAGGAGCTATCTCAAGGTGGACTTTCTCAACATTCCTTGAAGACAAGTGCCTTACGTTTGCCCCGCTGATCGACTGAAGCCTTTGAGAGAATTTGTCGTAACAACGACAATCCTCCGTGAAATAAAAGCCCCACCCTAATCTTGGGTGGAGGGGTGGGCGGCGGGAAAACTCGGGCAGATTTTTCTCTATCATAAAATCAAACTTTTTCAAGTAAAAAGTCCCGAATGTAGGAACTCCCGCAAAAGTTCCGATTGGAAACAATGTAAATTCTCCAAAGCTTTTTCTTGGGATTCTGACTTTTCCTGATTCTCTCAAGAGGTAACGGAAAACCTTTCACATCGGAAAGTCAATTTTCCAATTCTGATTCCTCCGGTTCTGCAACTTCTCCTCCATCCGATTCCGGTTCGAAATCGTCCATACCTCTTATCCGGTAAGTCAAAAAATTCTTTCCAAACTTGCGAGTCACAAATTCGGACCACCCTGGTGAAACGGGGGACTGAATGAACACAACTACGGTGGAATCCTCCTTCAGAAGAGCTTCCACTAGATTCTTTAGTTTTTCATTCTTCTTATCCCAAAAAGAGTACGGAGGATCCAAAAAATAGACTCTGGATTTTTCGGGAATATCGAGTTTATCATAAAAACGGAATACGTCTTTTCGAAAGATCTCCTTTGTTCCACCGATCTTATCGAATAACTTTCGAAGACTGTCCGACCTCTCCCACGCGAGTTCATACAAAACGACTCTCGCAAATCCCCGGCTCACGGCTTCGAGCGCCATCTGACCAGAGCCGGCAAAAAAATCGATAAAGGCGGAATCTTCCGGAATCAACCTTCCCTTTAATACAAGAGAACCTAACACGTCAAAGACGGATTTTTTTATAACCGCAGGAGTGAAGTTCATATTCCCGGCGATCGCAGGAGGCGTTTCTATGGACTTACCCTTCAGCTTCCCGGTTTGCACTCTGAGTAGTTTCATGATTGTGCCTCCATTTTTTTCTCTATGCTCAATTCTAAGATCCGGATTTTTTTATTCAACTTTTCGGTCGATTTCCATTCTTTCAACTTGGAAAGGACCTGCTTCGCTTCCGGAAATTTACCCGCTTCGAATAAGATGCAGGCAAACGTATAGAGGCCTTCCGCATAACGCACCGAAGCTGAACCGTGTTCCAAAAAAATTCTTCCCCAATGAATTCCGGAAGATTCGTCCTCCAATACCAGACAACGTTCCAAAAATAAAAAAACGGAATTATAAAAAATTCCCGGATGCGAAGACTTCTTTTCGTAGATGCTTCTCAACGTTTTGTCGATTTCTTCCGGATCCTTCTCGGCCGCCGTATACAAAAGAAGAATTCTATAGTCGACCTCTTCTTTTCGAAGCGCGGAACGCGATACCTTTACGAGCGTATCATAGTTCCCTTTTTTATAAAAATCATAAACGTCGCTAAAATCGGTGGAAGTAACGGATTTTTGGGGAGTGAGAAAAAGGTAGATAATTACAAACCCGAGAAGCCGGGAGGCAAAATTCTCTTGGAACTGCCTGGCCGGCCGGGTATTTTTCAAAGTTCGATTACTGCCGCCGAACCGCACATCGGGCATATCGCCCCTTCCGGACCGTAATCCTCCGCTTCAAAGGCTTCTTCTTCCCAGCGGTGATCGCAATCTTCACAGGCAAACGTAACAACGTCCTCATCCGTAGCATCCTCGTCGTCTCCGGTTTCCAGTTCAAACTCTTCGTCAAAATCGTAATCGTAGGGCATAGATCCAACGGAATCAAAGGTGCCTTCAGTGTCAAGTTTTAGGGCCTGAGTCAAATTCAAAAAATACGTGAACCCAGGATAGGCGGGTAAAAACTGGGACGCATTATGCTGTATCAGTCCGGCCTGAAGAGTTACAAAAAGAAAACCAGTTATAAACCTTACATTCTTACGATTCTTTTGATTACCTTAGGAGGGGTTGGATTCTTTTTCCGGCAGGATATCAAGAATCTCTTCGCCGGAGATCGAAAAATTCTTCTGGAAAAGGAAAGAAAGAACGTTCAGCAACAAATTCTTTCCGGAAATCTCGAGGAAAGTTCGGTCAAAAATTTTCAGAGCGCGGCGAAAGATTACACTACCTCCAATCCCGCCGACGAGCTCGGTTATTTTTATAGTGCATTAGGAAATTATTATTCTTTTTTGCTGGTCGGTTTTTCCTTCGATTCGGGAACGTTAGTCAAGCTTTCCTATTCCGGTTTTAACGATTTTCTCAAAGAAGACGGTTCCTATCTTCCGATCTTGGAGGACATGTATCGGAATGCGCTTCGGGCAAAAGCCGTCGATCCGGCGATGAAGGAGAATCCGGACAACGAAGTAATGATCGCTTTCGGAGAAACGATAAAACAACACCTTTCCAGAAAATCACTGACCGGGCTTTTGAATTCGATTCCGTATGATAAGATCAGCCCCGAGTTTAAGACGGGTTACACCTGGATTTCACTTTTAGGCGCGTCCCTTTCCGGCGACACGGAATTCTTAAAGAAGAATTTGGCGAGTCCCGAATCGACCGGATCGATTCTACTCACGGAGAGAGAAGCTCACTTTTTAACGGGTCTTTCCGAGTTCCGCGCGGGGCAGTATGTTTCTTCTCTGAATTTTATACGGAAAGTAAGAAACGAAAACGAAGACTTTATCACGACCGGATCTTGGATTTTAGAAGCTAAAATTTTTAGACTTCAAAATCTCCACGCAAAATCGATCACGATCTTGGAAGAACTTTTTCCGAAGGCAGAAGAAAGAAAGGACGAAATCATCAAGCTCGCCAGAGAAATCATAGAGGAAAAACCGACTCTCAAGACGAAACTCAATCTTGATTTGGAAACGGATCAATAGAATTTCGCACTCATGAAAATGTTAAACGAAATGAAAATGAACACCACTTTCTCTTTTTTTCGAAACACGTTTCGTTTGACGTTCTTTCTTTCCGTTTTTATTGTACTTGTCGACTGCGGTTTAAAACCGGTCCCACCGCCGGAAGGAAAGTTCTGCGATACATGGCACAAACCTGTCGAATGTGTGGAACTCGATTTTAGAAAGGGAGTCGCCGATCTAGGACATGGCGCGGTCCCTTTAGAGATGAAAAGTGTCGTTGTCTACCGGATCACGGACGAAAACAAACAATCGATCCTTATCGAAGTCCTCCACGAACACAGGGTAAGAATCACCTTCCCTCATGCGGAGCCGAGACTTTTTTTAAAAATCAAAGACAAAGAAGATCGAAAACGTAGATGGGAAAAAGCGAAAGAAGAATGGAACGAATTTTTTAAATAACACTTACGATACACGGTTTCGAAACAACTTCGAAAAAAACTTTTAAAACAGATCTGTCTTGAGCGGATTGTGAAACGGTAGAATCGAGATTCCTTTAGAAAAAACAATTTACCGATCGAACCCGATCCGAAGAATCAAGCCGATGGCCAAAGAATCACTGACTACCCATTCGGTTTCGATCGTCGAAGACAACCTTCACACGGCCCTCAATCTTCAAGAATTACTTTCCAAATCAAGCGATCTCAAATTCGTTAAACACTATTCGACCGCGCAAGACGCGATCTCCTTTCTTCCCGACGAGGCTCCCGATATCGTCATTCTCGACATCGGACTTCCCGGAAAAAACGGATTGGAATGTCTGAAAGAACTAAAGGACAAGACACCTAACACAAAATATGTGATTTTTACGGTTTTTGAAGACGAGGATAAAATCGTAGAAGCGATTCGAGGAGGAGCTTCCGGATATCTTTTAAAGGATACGTCTCCGGAATTGTTTCTCGCAGAACTCAGAGTGATCGTTTTAGGAGGCGCACCCTTAACTCCGAGAATCGCGGATAAAATCATCCGTGAGTTCACAAAAAAAGAGGAAACGAAAAATCCACCGATTGCAAATACCCTCGGTTTGACCGAAAGGGAACTTCAGATCTTGAATTTTGTCGCACTCGGGATGACCTTTTCCGATATCGCCGACGAGTTGGACATTTCCAGTCATACGGTCAGTAGACATATAGAAAAGATCTATAAAAAGATGGAAGTCCATTCCAGATCCGAGGCGATCATTCGCGGAAGAAGAATGGGAATCATCCGAGACGTTCCCGGTTATCCTTGATAAATTCATGAAACAAATCGTATATTCGATTTTTATCATTTTCTTAATCTTAACAATCCGGTGTTCCCCCGCGATTTCTTCGAAAGAAAGACCGAAAGCGCAAAAAGGAACGATCGATCTCAGAAATTTTAACTTAAACGAGGAAAATACCACTCTCAACGGAGATTGGGAATTCCATTGGAACGAGTTGCCGCAATCCAACCGATCGCTAAGCTCGAATCCTCTCTACGAACCGGTTCCCGGGATTTGGAGGGATTACGATCCGAGTTACACCTGGAAAGGTTATGCGACATACCGTTTGCACGTGTTATGCGATTGGAACCGCCCGAATCTGAAGATCAGAATCCCACGGCTCCCCGGAGTTTACGACGTCTACTTCGACGATCACAAAGTGTATTCAAACGGCCTTACGGGAACGGACGCAATCGATACCGTCTTCTTAGCTCATCCATTGATTACAAACGTAGTCGTCCCTTCGGGCGATTTCTGGATCACCGTGGTCGTTTCTAATTTTAAAGGAAATCATCTGAAAGGCGGAATCAGGAATTCGTTTCGCATCGGAAACGGAAACTCCATCGATCTCGAGGAAAGAAAAGAAGAATGGCTGGAGATCATTCTGATCAGCGTTATTTGCGCCTTCGGAATCTATTATATCGTATTCTTTTTCGCGTATAGGAAGGATCCGGTCCCGTTGCACTTCGCCGCGTTTTGTTTTTTGGTTTCTCTCTATACATTCATTACTTCCGGAATTCAATATATGGCCCTGCCGAGCCTCTCTCTCGATCTTAGAATTCGAATCGAATTTTTTTGCGAAGTGACTTTCTTTCCGACAGTTTATCTCATCCTTCGAAGAATGTTCCCGTTAGAATTCGAAACAAAATGGATTCGATTCGCAATCGCGAGTACGATCCTATTCGCGATCGGAATTCTAACCCTGGATGAGAACAATCTAGTTCGTTTGTATTCGGTCTTTCTCTACGCGCCTCCTATCTACGCCGTCTTCATTCTCGTTCCGACGATCGCCGCATTTCGAAATAAGGAACCGAGAGCCAAAACGATCTTGATCACCGGACTTGTTCTCGTTTTTACGATGATGAACGACGTGTTCTACGGTTTATTCGAGGTTTACGTTTTGTTTCCTTACAGTTTTCCGCTCGGACTTGTCACCTTCGTTGCGCTCAATTCCTATATTATCTCCTCAAGGTTCACGGAGGATTTAGAGAAGGCGAAAGAATTCGCACAACTTCAGATCAAATACAACGAACAACTCAAACTCCAAGCGGAAGAAAGAACAAGAATCGCCTCGGACATTCACGATACGATCGGCTCCGAACTCACCGCTATTCTGTTCGAATTGGAATCCAAAAACAAGGAAGATTCCACACTCAAAAAGTTGAAAACCGAAATGACACAACTGATCTCGAACGTAAGAGATATCGTCTTCCTTATGCACCATACCGGAACTCACAAAGAACTCGTAGAAGACGTCATGAATCGTTACGCGGAAAGAATCCAAGGCACCGGTTCAATCCGAGTAAAGACGGAAATCAAAGAGGTTTCGGACGTTCTTCGATTGGATCAGTGTCTTCATGTTCAGAAAATTTTTCTCGAGCTCATGTCCAATATTCTCAGACATTCGGAAGCAAAGAATATTCAGATTTTGTGGAATAAGGATGGGAGACATCTACGTTTAAGAATCGTAGACGACGGGAAGAAGTTCGAAACAAAGTCCGAAGAAATGACGGGAATAGGATTGAACAACATCCAAATGCGCGCGGAAAAACTCAATGCGACCTACGATTTTTCCAGAGAATCGGAAAATATCTTCTCTATGAGCATTCCTATTTTTTAATATTCTTCAATCGTTGCTCTGATTGCTGAGAGAGTCCACGTAAACGGGACCGGATGTCACCAGAATATTGACGTTCCGAATCGAAGTTTCAAATCGATTGAGACGATCTAGTTTTTTAAAAAGATCCCGGACCAAAAGAAGAGCGATCCTTGAATTCCCACTTCCGCTCAAAGTCAAACTTTTCCCCCGTTTCCAAGGCTTTCGTGTCTCGGTTTGACCAGGAGCGTAATAAATTTTTTTGGAAAGAATACAAAAGGAATCTAATATAGCTTCGATCGCTTCCAGATTACGATCCGCTTGGATCCGTATCTCGAGGTCGAACCACTGATAGTATTCCAATTTTTTATTTTCGGAAAAGTGTTCGAAACCCGAAATCGAAAAGGAACGTTTGGAAAGAATTCTACGAAACCCGATCCAACGAAACCATTCCATAGTGAGAATCACCGGAAAAAAGAAAAAGATCACGGCAATCGTCGGGCTTTCCAGCAAAAACGGAAGCGCAAGAACGGTGAAATAAAAACTGGGAAGCCCCATTCCCATAAGCCAAAGGATCGGGGACTGATTTAAGATCCAGAGATCCGCCATCACAAAACGTAAGAATTTTTGAATATACAAAAAAAGTTTTGTTCTTCCGAGACAACGAAAGAACAGCAAGGTATTCTTTTTAAAATTTCTGAGCTTGATTTTTCGGATCTTGGCTCTTTGAAGATCTAAAATTTCGGCCTCTTTGAGTTTCTCGCGTTCCTGAAAAGCTTTTCGAATCGGATCCAAGGAAATTCTCTTTTAACGGCTTCTTATTTCCGGAAAGATGAAGTTGATGCCGAAGATCATTCCTTGCGCTTTCACTTCTTCGGGAACTTTTCCGAAATTCTGACCTCGAATGGAATCCACACAAGCCTGACCAACGATATCCTGCCCTTGTGTGGAAATCAGTCTCGTATCCAAAACCTGACCGCTGTCGCTTAACAAAAATTGAACCTTTACCTGACCGGGGGAAATACCGGCACGGATCACGGTCCCCGCCATATCTCGATACGCGAAGTTCCCTCCTCCGGGAGGAGCAAAACTTCCTTCGATTTGTTTTAGCATTCGTTTAAAGTATTCGTATCCGGCGAGTTTTTTTCTGGGAATGGAGAGGGCCTGGCTTCCGTCCCAACGAAAAAGAAAATCCTGTTCGAAACGGTAGTTGAATGGAATTTTCGTCATCCTTCCGTAGGTTTGAGTGCTTTGTTTCGTATTATCGGTGTTAGACGTTTGCACCGGATCGATCTTATAGATTCCGACCTCAAATGCCTTCTCGTCGTTTTTTTCGAGAGACTGCTGTTTCTGTGCTTCGGAGTTTCTTCTTGCAACGCTTCCCATCACGAATTCACGGAAAGGACTTGCAGAGTGAAATCCTTCCTTCTTTGTGATCCCGCCTGCGCCGGCGGCGTCCACGTTCGAAAGGGCTTTGTATTCGTCTTTGATATGTTTGTCGACGAAGTCTTGTTCTAGAAGGACTTCGTAAATTTTTTCTTTTTCCTCGTTGCTTTCCATTTTAACCATGGGTTCGCTTCCGAGAATTTTCCAGAGCATATTGCGTGTGAGTAAATGAGCGGTGAAAAAAGACGCGAGCGCAAGAACCAAAAAGGCCGCGTAGATCAACCTTTTATCATCTTCGGGGATTCCGGAATATTCAGAATAAAGTCGGGTCTTGTTCATGATTTCCGGGAAAGTCTCCCATCCGCTTCAATTGTTGATACGCCTTTTCTGTCGCGACTCTTCCGGCGGGCGTTCGATTGATGAGTCCGATTCTTACCATAAAAGATTCGTACGTGTCTTCGATGGTTTTTTCCTCTTCGCCGACCACGACCGCGATCGCCTTTAAACCCACTGGGCCGCCCTTATAACGATCGATCATACAACCAAGGATCTGTCTATCCATAGCATCCAGTCCCAGGTCGTCAATCCCCATCTTATCAAAAGCCTTGATACAAAGATCCTTTTTGACGGTAGAATGACCGTCGACCTCGCTGAAGTCTCGGATTCGTTTGAGAAGATGATTTGCGATTCGAGGAGTTTTGCGAGAACGTTTTCCGATTTCAAGCGCCGCGTCGTCATCGATCGCAACGTTCAAAATTTTAGAAGAACGCAGAACGATTTCCTTCATCTCGTCATCGCTGTAGTAATCCAAACGGAGTTGAATTCCAAAACGACTCTTGAGAGGTTCGCTGATAAGACCGCTTCGGGTCGTAGCTCCGACCAAGGTAAAAGGTTTGAGAGGAATTTGGACCATCTGTGCGGTCACACCTTCTCCGATCACAAGGTCGATCATATAATTCTCCATCGCGGGATAGAGAATTTCTTCGAGCTTTTTGTGAAGCGTATGAATCTCGTCTATAAAAAGAATCTCATTCTCACCCATGCTCGTGAGAAGACGCGCGAGATCGGCGCCTTTTGTGATCACCGGCGCGGAAGTGATCGTAAGTCTGGTTCCGAGTTCGTTGGAGATAATTCCGGCAAGAGTTGTTTTTCCAAGTCCGGGCGGACCGGAAATAAGAACGTGATCAAGAGCCTTTTTTCTTTTTTTCGCGGCTTGGACGTAGACTCCGAGATTGTTTAAAACTTCTCTTTGTCCTATAAATTCGTTTAGAAGAGACGGGCGTAGACCCGACTCTTCTTCAAATTCTTCTTCCGGATTGAGGGTATGGGATTTGGACAATCAGTTCGGTCTTTCCTTAAGCTGAATGGAAAGTCTCGAGACGTTTCCTTGACGGAGGATCGTAACGTTGATTCTATCTCCCACCTTATTTTTCTTCACCGTGTTGACCACGTCTTCCGGAGAATTGATTTTTGTTCCTGAAATTTCCGTAATCACGTCCATCAACTGAATTCCCGCACGATCGGCTGGAGAATCATTCATGATCTGAACGACAACCGCACCGCCGGAGATTTTTAACTGCTTTGCGTCCTCTTCATGAAGGTAGTCGACTCCGACTCCGAGCCAGGCTTGCGCGGGGCGTTTTACCTTACCGGTGGTCTTCAATTCTTCCATGATCGCTTTGGCTTCGTTGATCGGAATGGCAAAACCGATTCCCACCGAACCGCCGCTTTGCGAAGCGATCATACGATTGATTCCGATCACACGACCGTTGATGTCGAGAAGCGGTCCTCCGGAGTTTCCTTGGTTGATCGCCGCGTCCGTTTGAAGATAATGAACACCGCTGTTATCGATTCCCGCACGACCGACCGCGCTCACGATTCCCGCGGTAAGAGATTGTTCGTAACCGAGAGGAGCTCCGATCGCGATGGCCCAGTCCCCCACTTTCACCGCCGAAGAATCTCCGAGTTCGATCGGAGTGATTTCGGAATCCGGTTTGATTTTTAAAAGAGCCAAGTCGATGGTCGCATCGGAACCGACGAGTTCCGCGTTGTAAGTCTTACCGGTTTTCAAACGAACGGTGAGTTTATCCATGGAACGAACGACGTGTTCGTTCGTAAGAATATAACCTTGTGTGTTGAGAATGATTCCAGAACCGAGACCGGTCTGTTTTTGTTTCATCACTCTTCCACCGCCGCCTTGACCTCTTCCGAAAAACTGATCGAAGAACGGATCACCGAAGGGATGAACGGGAACGTTCTGAGTTCTTTCCGTTGCGATGGAAACAACGCTTGGAGAAGCGGTTTGATACACTTCTTCAAAAGCTTGTTGAATGGTGATCGCCTGGCGAGCCGCCGGCGTAGGTTCTCTGTCTCCCTTTGCGCTCAGGAAAAGAGGACTGTTCTGATTGGATCCGCAGAACATCACGGGAGATAAGAATGCTCCGAGGAGAAGTGAGATGCTGACGATCGCAAAATACTTCAGTTTTTCCGAGTTTTTCATTGAATTCTATCCCTCTGAAAATGAATTTCCGATAGGTACTGAAAGGATCGACTCGCTCTTCCGACTGTCAAGTTGGATTTAGAAACAAGTCTCTTCAGGAACCACATTCGGATTGAGTTTGGATTGAGACGAAAGGAGAATTCCTTCCCGTCTTGAACGTTAGACCTAAAAAGAGAAGGAAGAGTTTCCCGATTTTTAGAACAAAGAGAAAAAACGGATCAATGTCTTATGTGAACCGGAACGTTCTTTTTCGCCGCGAGTTCCCTGCTTTCTTTGAAGGCCTGTTTCGCTTTCATATATTTTTGAATCGCCCGCTCCACAATCTGAAGAGAATAAGAATCCAGAACTTCCACAGGAATGATTTCGTGATCGACTTCCACTTTTAAAATCGCGAGATCCAGCTTCTTGTCCAAACCGATGATCTGGGCTTCGTAGAGTTTTCCCGATTTGAGTTTTACGTTGAGTTTATCATAAGAGCGAATAACGTGCTCGTTTGTAAGAATATAACCCAACTGATTGATGACGATTCCGCTTCCGAGGACGACCTCTTTTTTTAGCGTTTTAGAAGTTCCTTTGAAATGAGCGATCTGAGGATTCGCATTTTTCTCCGAAGTGATCAAGACCGAACTCTCGGAGGAATCCGGATACACTTCTTCGTAGATATGATGAATTTTGATTCGATCCTTGGAAGCATTCGGATTTTCAATTTTTGTTTCCTCGGACTGCGGAGAGGAGACGTTCCGAGAAGAGAAAGAACAGGATTGGAAGAAGAAACCAAAGAATAAAAAATAAAAGAAGAATGATCTGAGATCGGGAAAATTATTTTTCATTCGGGAATTTTTACTGGATTCTTCCTTTTCAAACGAATCCATGTATCTAAGAAGAATGTTTTTAAACAAATCCCCTCTGTCAAGATTGAATTGGAAAAGGAAAAATGAAGAAAGAAAGTCCGCTCTTCGTAGTATTTGAAGGAATCGACGGAAGTGGAAAATCCACTCTTTGCAGATCGATTACGGAACTTCTTCTCAAAGAAGGAATCCCCTCAGCTTCCTTTACGGAACCGACGAACTTAGAAACCGGAAAATTTTTGAGAAAGTTTTTAAGAGGTGAAATCGATCTCAATCGAGAAGAACAAATCGAAGCCTTTCTTTCCGACAGAGAAGAATCCTTAAAACAAAACATTCTTCCCGCATTGGAAGCAGGAAAGAATGTTTTTCTGGATCGATATATGTATTCTACCGCCGCCTATCAGAGCGGACCGGATCTTTCCCCCGAAACGATTCTACAAAAGAACTTAGAAAGAAATTTTAGAATTCCGGATCTTCTTTTTTATCTGAATCTAAATCCGAAGGTCGCTTTAGAAAGATTGAGTCGAAGAAAGGAAGAAAAGGAACGATTTGAAACTCTTTCCCAACTGGAAAAAATCCATTCCGCTTATGAGAGAATTCTTCCCTGGGAAACGATTCGTATCGACGCCGAAAAGGGCCCGGATCAAATCGCAAACGAATGTCTTTCTATTTTGTTGAAAAGAATCCGAAACGAAGAATCATAATCGATTCTTATCAAATCGAATTCTTTCTATTTGTTTTCGAATTTTTCGGAAGAAGGAAGTTCCCAATTTCCGAGAGAGGGGTCAATTCGACTTCCTTTTGGAATCAATGATTTTGGGTCGGTAATTCTTTGAGAGTGGCTTCGTGACGATCAGCCTGACGTTCGAGAGATTCCGCCATTCGATGAAGCTTTTCCTTCCGTGCTTGCGCGTGAAGAAATTTTTCTCCTCTGGAAAGTTTTGCAAGTTCCCTGAGTTCGTTCGCTCGGTTTCTTTTGGCGATCGCAGTGGCTTTGAGATAATTGGCGACGGCTAGTTTCTGCGCGGGTGTTACCGCACTTTCCACGAGCGCTTTTTCCAGAAGTCTTTCCTCTTCCTCTTCACTTACGGAAAACGCAGGAGTAAAAAATCCGAAAAGTACGAGGACGAAGAGAAAGTAAAAAATCTTCCTAAAGAATTCCCTCTTCCAATCAATCAGAAATGAAACTTGCATCTCTACCTCTATCTATTAGGAAGAGAATTTCACACTGGTTCCGTTTTTCAAGGACTTTCCTTCCTAAGACATCGATTCCGGATTTGCATTTGACACGAGCGGCCTTTTCAAAAGACTCATTTGTGAGCGTACCTATAGCTCAACGGATAGAGTACAGGCCTCCGGAGCCTGGGGTCCGGGTTCGAGTCCCGGTAGGTACATTGCGCCCCATAGGAAGCAATGGAGTCAAAAGCCAGCGGAGCGTTGGCGTTGACTCTTTGCAAAGCAAAGAAACCAAACTGCACCTTCTCTCGAAAAAGCAACAACGCCTTCAAACATTTCCATAACAATGTCGGGACTCGAAGCGAGCTTTGGTAAAGCATTTCAAGCGATCCATAGAGAGCGAAGAATGCTTCCGAGGAACAGGATGTTCCGAGGCCAAAGCGAGACGCCGTGATAGATTCTGACCCGTAGGGAAGAATCTGCTGAGTTTATGATACACCACGGTTGTTTGCGTAACGGCGAGTCCCAGTCAATGCAAGAAGTTCTGTTCGGATGAACTTGGGTAACCGCGTTAACTCAGTGTAACGCTTCCTATGGGTCGCGTTACAGGTACATTGCGCCCCATAGGAAGCAATGGAGTCAAAAGCCAGCGGAGCGTTGGCGTTGACTCTTTGCGAAGCAAAGAAACCAAACTGCACCTTCTCTCGAAGAAGCAAGCCTCATCCCGCTTCAGACAAATCCTTCAGCGCTTTCAATGCCTTGGGCCACATATCTTCGAACATCGATTTGTATTCTTCTATGGTTTGCATCTCTATGATCAATTCCGTTTTACCGGGACCTTGTTCTTTAAACGTGTAATTCTCCAAGGAGGGAGTCCACTTTTTAACCGCTTCGCTTTCGGTGTCGACGACTCCGTTGCTCACCATCCCTAAATGTTCGATCGAGATATATTGATTGGCTATATTCTCTTTGATCCGGCTGTACATACCACCGAGGCCGCCATTTTCGTCTGGACCCAAAAAGCGAATGAAGCTCCCCTTTTTCCAACTTCCTTCATAGAAAGAACCGGCGTGAAACGCTTCCGTCCAAATTCGATAGCTCTTATCGTCGAGCATTTTGTGCCAAACGGTCTTTACGTCGGCGTGAATCAAGATCGTAAAAGTTAAAGTTTCCATTTGAATTCAATCCTTTTTCTATTTTTACTTCTTTCAGGAGCAAACTTCGTAATAATTCGAAGCCGTTATGGGTCCGTCATTGCGAGAACGTAATGAATCAAATACGAATTCACTCGTTAGGATAGACCGCAAAACCTTATTTTATCTCCAATTCCCTCGCTTCCGCTTCATTCCCTTTTTCTAATGCGATTGCGTACGGAGTTTGTTCCTCTTCGCTGAGTTTGGTTTTGTCCGCTCCTTTTTTCAAAAGGATTTGAATGATTTCAATACTCCCGGGACGACTCGCCGCGATATGAAGCGGAGTAATTTTACCTGGATCTTGGATCGCGTTGACGTCGGCTCCTTTATCCAGGAGAAGCTCCACGACTTCCCTTTTTCCCGTGGCGATCGCTGAATGCAACGCGGTATTTCCGAAAGACATCTTACTCTTCGAAGTCAGACTTAGATCCGCTCCGGCGTCGATCAACGCTCTTACAATCTCCAAATGTCCAAAATAAGAAGCCAAATGCAACGCGGACCAACCGTCTTTGGAAAGCGAATTGATCTCTTCCGGAAATTCTACGATTCTCTTTTTTGTTTCTTCCAGATCTCCGAGCGCCGCCGCTTCAAAAAGATTTCGGTTCGGACTGATTTGAAAAATTTCTTTCGAAAGATCCAATTTCCCGTAGTAGATAGAAAATAAAACCGGAGTGATTCCTTCTTCCGTGAGGCTTTGGAACAGACTCGGATCCCGTTTCAAAAGACCGATCACTTTGGATTTTTGCCCGCCCGCTATCGCCTGAAAGATTTCCTGCATATTCTCACCGTCGCTTTTTTGTGCATAACTTTACCCACAAGTTGTCTGGGTCGTACGAAAATCTGTCGGAACTACGACAACCTTTCAGTGAAAGTCGCGCGCCCCTCCCTGAACTTGGGTGGAGGGGTGGGTGGTGGAAAACTTCCGGAGATTTTCCACTATCATAAAATCAAACTTTTCGCAAGTGAAAATATTCATGTAGGAATTCCTACAAAATACCTTTTCCTAGGACGATTCTCATTCTATCCCCTCACAACTTCCGGGTACGGTTACGCTTTTTGTGAGAGGATTAGAACCTCTTTTTGAAAAAAAATCAAGAGATTTCAAAAGAATTCTTACACCTTACTGAAAATCGGGATTCTTTTTTTAAGGATAGAATCGAACGCATGTGCTCTCGTTTTTTTGGATTCCAATTCTCCATCGATTCCTATCTCCGAAGTCATCTTTATTTCAATTCGATAATATCGTACGGTTGTAAATCTACTGAGATCGGACTCGGAGTCAAAAGTGCGTCTCCTCTTTCCGTATCGAACATCGTAACTCCCGGTTGCTGAAACTGAGTGTTTCCTACGTATAGAATTTTATCCGAAGCGAGTAGAATACTTGAGAGACTTGCATCGTAACTGGAAGGAATGCGTAAGAGAGTGGCAGTCGTTTCTCCGGTGCTCGGATTAAAAACTTTTAAAGACTTCGTAAAACTCGAATCCAAAACCGAAGCGTAACCGACCGTATCCGATTTGACTTGTACGTTTACGATGTCCCCGCCTGCGACCGACTCCGAAAACAAAAGCCTCGTCAGAAAAGAACGAGTCCCCAGTCGAAACGCGCTCACTCCTCCGTCGATCTGGCTTAAAAAACCCATTCTTCCCGGAGTCGCAAACACAAGGTGAGGTTCTCCGAAAAGATCCAAGAGTTGCGGTTTATTCACCGGATTGGATGCTGGAAACGTATAAGTTCCGATGACCGTATCCGTGGCAATATAAATCTCGAGCAAAAGCGAAGTTGTGTTCGGTGGAAAGTAACCGGAAGGATCGTTTCGATCCAATCTCTGAAGACATACGAAAAGAGAATCGCCCACGATTTTCATCCCGCTCATCTCCGGAAGTCCGTCCGGGGTTCCCCCGCTGGAAAACGTTTCCGAGTAACCTCCCAAATCGATCGAACCCGTGATCGCCATCAAAGAAGGATCTAAAATCAAAAGGCGATTGGAACCGTAGAGCGTAACATAAGCCTTGGACGGTCCCGCGAATTCTATATCCGCCGGATTCACCTTAAACCCAAGCGCGAGTTCGGAAACGGTGACAAAACCGAAGTTCGGATCTAAGACTTGAATACTATCTCGGTTGAGGAGATTCAAAACATAAACCTTTCCTAAACCGAATCGAGCGAGAGCGTCGGAATGAATCGGAATCAAACCCGGATAACTATAGAGAAGAGAAGGATTGATCACTTTAAATCTTCCGCTTCCTCCGAAATCGGTGGTCACGACACCGATGTTTCCAGGCAGGCTCTGGGTCAAAAGAAGACTTAAAAAAGAAGGCCTCTGCAAATCCTGACAAGATACATTCAATAAATAGAATACTATAAATACATAAAGTTTTAACTTCATTTCAAAACCTCATACTCAGGGTCGCATACCAGCTTCTTCCCGGAAGCGGGTAGCCGATCAGGTCGGAAATTCTCTTGTCCGTAAAATTTTTCACTTCCAACGTAAGTAAGAATTCTTTGGAGGGAGCGGATTCTTTTACGTTTCCGAACGAATCTTTCGTTGATTCTCCCGGTTCGGAAAAAAGAACCAGAGTAAAAAAACAATTCCAGATCTGTCTCGCCGGAATATAATTGATGTATTCGTTGGTTCGGTCCCGGAACACGGCTCCTATATACAATAATTCTAAACCGGTCTCGAGTCGTTTTCCTTTCCAAGAAATCGTACTCGAAAACTCGTGTCTTGGCCTCAAAGGAAGCACCTTCCCATTGAGGTAAGGAGAAGAAGAATTGTTGATCGCGCTCTGATACGTATAATTGAAAAGAAACTTAAAACCGTACTTCCAGTCTTCTCTATGGGAAAACTCCAAACCTCGAATCTTCGCCGAATCGACGTTCTCCGGTCTCAAAGTAAATTGAGAATTCGGAAGGAATAGAATCATATCCTTGATATCTTTCGAAAAATAAGAAACGCTCGTTTTCGTTTTTAAGAAAGAATGTTCCGTCTTCAAGACAAAACCTCCGTCTCCGTTGCCGCTTTGCTCCGGTTTGAGATTCGGATTTGCGATGATACTTCCCTGCTCTCCGAACATTTCCAAAAAGGAAGGAATTCTAAATTGTTTTGAAACGTTCGCTTGAAATTGAATATCCCATGTTTCTCTCTCTAAGAGCTTCCAGACAAAACCAAATTTAGGATTTGCGAATGTGTTTTTTTTCTGATCTCCGGAGAGAGGGTTTTCCTTACGATACCAAGGCTCCTCCGAAGGGAAACGATCTTTATAGTGATCCCACGTCACGGAAGGAATCAGCAAAACCTTTGCCTCAAAAAGACGAATCTCATCCTCGATGCGATAGGAAGAATAGGTTCTCTCTTTGAGAGGTTCGATTCTCGAGACGTAATTGGAAGGAGTCAACCTCTCTCGATCGAAAGATTCTTTCTCAAGGGAAACAAAACCGCGAAGGATCTGATAATAATCTGTAAGATAGAGAGTGGGCATCAGTTGCACTCCCATCTGTCGAACCTCAGCTCTCGAGTTCGGAGCGCCTTTCGAAAATTCAGATCCGGGATCAAAAAGATCGTCCTTCGCTGCGGTATAAAAACTTCTCGTCTCCAGGCGAAACCAATCCACAAAAAGCCCCTTTGTATCGGAGGCAAAGGACCCGGTATAACGATCGTATTTTCTGTGAACCTGATTGGTTTGATTGGAGCCAGGCCCAGGAAGACCGTGAATCCTATGATTGAAATCGTTTAAAAATTTGATTTCCGTTTTTCCGATCTGATACTTTAGAGTTCCGAAAAGAGCCGACCTTTCGAAACCCGCGTTTTTTCTTCGATCGATCGTGTCGTCTAACGTATTTAGGACGACGGTTCCATGATCGTTTTTAAAGGAGAAGTTTTGGTCCGATTTCTCGCCGAGCGCCATAAAACTAGCGCCGATGCCGTTATAATTACCCGTATGCGAAACACTAACCTTACCCGTGTTAAACGAACCGCCGCCTAAGTTGATTCTTGTCTTCGGTTTTCCGGAATCCTTTCGTGTGACAAGATTAACCGATCCGCCGATCGCGGAACCTGAAAAGCCGATCGGATTTCCGGAACGATAGACCTCTACGCTCTCCAAGCTGTCAAAAGGAAGATCGGCGAGATTTACCTCCCCGCCTTGAGAGTTGTTCAACGGAATTCCGTCCAAATAAATCCGAGACTGGTTGGGATTGGTTCCACGAATCGAAAGTGTAGAATAAGAACCGAGACCTCCGAACGAACGAACTCGAAGACCGGCTTCTCTTTCCAAAACCTCAGGCAAAGACGTATAACGTGCGGATGTTTCGTCCAATTTGATCGCTGTCTGAAAACCGCTCGGATTGGACCTAAAATTTTGGGAGTTTGTGTCCGGGACCTTACCGAGGACCTGGACCGTTTCCGCTTTCTGTGCTTTCGGAGAACTCGGATTCTCCTGAGAATAAAGACCGATCGTCGAAATAAAAAACAGAAATACTTTAGAATATTCTAAATATCGAATGTATTTTTTCTTTCCCATTTTTCACACGGAAAGGCGCGAAGGGAAAGAAAAATCGGGAGACCCCGGCGGATATCGAAATGACGAAAGCCTATTTTTCAAACCCGACCTTAGCTCCCGAAAGTCCTATCAGTTTATTGCGGCTTGTTAGGTCTTCTGGCTCTCACCGATTTTGCCGCCTTCCCATGAAAAACACAGTGGCCTCTTAGCAAAACCTTTTTGGAGGTGATTACAGCTGCGGGTTCAGCTCCGGAATTGAACCGGATTCCCTTCCTCTTTTTCGAGGACAAACAAGCTACGAGTCCAGGATTTAGAATACGGACCCGGGGGCAAGAGAAAAGAAATTATACCTTTCGGAGAAAACTCAACGGAAGGTGTAACTTTTCGAATAAAAATAGGAACAAAAACCGGAAATTCTGGACGATTCACAAAAGACGGCTTCGAACGTTTTGTCCTTCACACTCCCGGAAGGATCACTCCATCTTCGGAAATTTTAGGTCCCCTGCCGGGAAAGTCTTCTTTGGTTAACTTTCTCAAAAGATCGATCGTTTTCTTTTCGGGATCATATTCAGGAATCGAAGCGCTGTCCAATTGCAGAGGAATGATTTTTCCTTTTACGAACTTCCCTTGAGAATCGACTTCCGCTTCCAAGACGAGGGAATAACCCACGATCCCGCGTGAAGAAAGCGCTCTATAACCCATAAAGTTACCGAGAGAATATGCGATCAACCTTCCCTTATACAATTCCATCGCTCGAACGAGGTGAGGACCGTGTCCGATTACGAGATCGGCGCCTGCATCGATCAAAGAATGACTGAACTCAACGAGATTCCCTCTATATTCTCCGTAAAAACGTTCCATCTGATTTTTGACGTGCAGAGCCGGACCACCTTCCGCACCGCCGTGAAAGGATATAAAAACGAGTTGGGCTTTCTTCTTGGCTTCTTTTACGAGAGCGACTCCTTCTTCGATTTCGTTCACATTGTTATGCGACTTCAAGTGGGAAAAACCGATCCAAGCGACTGAAACGTTTTTCACATTCATATACGTGATCATTCCCTTCTTACCAGTGTAACGAATCCCGGCATCCGAAAGATTTTTCTGCGTATCGTCAAAGCCCTGCTGATGGAAATCCAAAGAATGATTATTAGCGATACTTAAAATATCAAATCCTACGTCCTTTAAGACCTTCGCATAGGAAGGAGGAGTTCGAAACGCGAAGATCATCTTTCTCGAAGTGTCCTTCGAAGTGCTGGGAAAATTAGTCAGAGTACTTTCAAAGTTCCCGAAAAGAATATCAGCGCCTTTGAGATGATTCTCCACCTTTCCGAAAAGAAAAGATCTTGGATCCTGAATAGTAAGAGGTTCCGGATAATTCGTCCCGGGCACCATATCCCCGACCGCTTTGATCTTGATGGTCGTGTTTGTTTGCGGATCGGCAAAGAGCGCGAATGAAATCAAAAATATAAAAGATAGAATGGAACGTAGAGCGGCTTGTTTCATGTCCTTTCATGAGTTTCAGGCGGAAGATTTGCGTAAAGCAGAATTTCTATCATAGGAATTTCCTCTTCGCCCGATAGGTTAAGTAGAATGGAACGTATCCCTTGCAATACCTGCGGCTCATCCGAATTCAAACCTCTTTTTACCAAATCCAATCACAAAAACGAAATTTTCCAGATCGTCCGATGCAAACGTTGCAAGCTCGTTCAAGTAAGTCCCCAACCCTCTCCGGAAGAAGTGGCTTCTTATTATTCGGAAGAATACTTTTTGAAAAGAAGCGATCGAGGCTATGATAATTATTTTTCAGACGGAGTACGAAACGAAATCTCCCGAGTTTTCGGACTCAATTTAAGAGATTTGGATTTTCCGTCCTGGGAAGAAACTCTTTCCTCGGAAAAACGGTGTTTAGACGTCGGTTGTGCGGCCGGATACTTTGTAGATTATATGCAACAAAGAGACTGGGATTCTTACGGAATGGATATCGCGGAAGCTCCCGTAAAATTCGCGAAAGAAAAACTCGGACTCAAGGTGGAACAAAAAGACTTTCTACAATGGGAAGAAAATCCCTCCGAGAAATTCGATCTGATCACGTTATGGGCGTCTATTGAACACCTCCACAAACCGAAAGAAACATTAGAAAAAATTTATACACTTCTAAAACCGGGAGGAAGAATCATCCTTTCCACTTGCAGATGGGGAATTCTCGCAAAACTCCAAGGTCCTTCCTGGAGATATCTTAATGTACCGGAACATCTTTACTACTACTCTCTCACGGGAATAACGGAACTTTGCAAGTCACTCGGTTTTAAAAAGAAAAAACACATCACATACGGAAGCGGGCTGACCACGAAAAAAAACGCCGGAATTCTTTATAAACTTCTGAAGTATTTCGCCGACCCGACCGTAAAATTTTTCAACCAAGGTGACATGATGGCCCTTTCTTTTGAAAAACCGAAATCGACTTCCAAACCAAAGTAAGCGAATTTTTCTCCGCTTAATCTTTCACCATTGAGACATAAGAGAGAAATTGCTAAAACGACATGAAAATCGATAGGAAATCGTGTCACTTTTTCAAAAACCGCAGTCTTTCTTACTCTTTCTTTAAATTAATAAGAATCTAATATTCTCGTTTTTTAAAAATACAGGCGCCTTTCCAACACTCCTACCGTAATCTCCCAGATATTCCCGAGGAAACCGAAAAAGAAAAATAAATTCTTGCCCAACGTTATATTAGTATACTATAATTATAATGAGAATCTGATTATTTATAAGTTTTTCTTGCTATTTTAAAGACAACCAAGTAGAAAAGTGATCTTGATTTTTTTCCTTCGGGTCGGCGTTTCTCTTTTTGATTCCTTAGAAAAACGCGTCGATCCTTCGCGGTTCAATTCTTTTGTTAAGGTTTGGAATTTTTGAAGAGTACGATTGAAAAAAACGTAATTCTTGGGATAGGTGTGATCATCCTTCTCAACTTCGTAATAGCAGGATCCGCCTTCTATGCGATGAATCAATCCTCGGATTTACGAAAATGGGAATCACATACACAGGAAGTCCTTGCCAATTTAGAAGAAGCACTTTCCTCTTTTAGCGAAATGCACTCCTCTCTTCGAAGTTATATACTTTATAAGGATGCTTTTTTACTCACGGGTTATCACGAAAACAAAGGTTTACTTTTATCCAGGATAAGCAGTCTAAACTTCCTCACTCGCGATAATTCCGAGCAACAAACAAGGATAGCAGAATTACTGCCTTTGGTGAATGATAAGATCGATTTTATGGAAGCGAGCGTTTTACGTCAAAAGTTTCAACCGATCGGTAATTATACGAAAGCCTTTCATTCTTCCAAAGGAAATGTTCTGAGCGAAAAAATTCGGGTGATCCTGAAAGAAATGAAAAAGAAAGAACTTCGCCTCTATCAATCGAGAAGGGAAGAATCGGAAACGAATCTTAAATTCGCGATCGGTCTTATTTTTATCGCGATCATACTCAACCTTTCCTTTATTTCATTTCAGTATATCTTAATATATCAAGAAAGTAAAAGAAGACAAGGCGCTGAAGAGCGATTAAAAAATACGAATGCGAATCTCGAAAACTACTCGTCCCAACTCGAGAGATCGAACAAAGATCTAGAATCATTTTCCTACTCCGTTTCGCACGACCTACGAGCGCCGATTCGAGGCATCGCCGGCTTTTCTAAAATTCTTATGGAAGATCATGGAAAAATTCTACCGGAAGACGGAAAAAGAATTCTCGAAATCATTATACAGAATGCCGGGAATATGGGACAGCTGATCGACGACCTTCTGGAATACTCCCGTCTTGGAAGAAAGGAAATTCTATTTACTTCGATTAACATGAAACAGATGGCTCAAAAAGTGTTAGAAGAAGTTTCCAATTATTATCCAAATTCAAAAGTTCAGACCGCAGTTGGAGAACTTCCATCGGCAAAGGCGGACTCCGGCCTGCTCAAACAACTTCTTTTCAATTTGATTTCGAATTCCTTCAAATATTCCAGGGAGAAAGAAAATCCGAGAGTCGAGGTCGGTTCGTATGAACACGAAGGAGAAACCGTCTTTTTCGTAAAAGACAACGGTGCGGGATTCGACATGAAGTATCAGCATAAATTGTTTAATATGTTTCAGAGACTTCATCATCCGGAGGAATTCGAAGGAACCGGTGTTGGCCTGGCGATCGTAAAGAGAGTCGTCGAAAAACACAAAGGAAAAGTCTGGGGAGAAAGCAAACTGAATGAAGGTGCTTGTTTTTATTTCACACTGGGGGTTCTTGAAGACGATGCACAACTTACATGAGAATTTAATTTCAATTCTTTACGCGGAGGATAATGCGCAAGATTCGGAGCTCGCGTTGAGAAGTTTAAAAAAACATAATCTTACAAACCAGTTGAAACTTGTTAGAGACGGCGAAGAGGCGCTTGAATATTTATTCGCAACCGGAAGATACGCGGCTCGGGATAAAATGCAACTTCCATCTTTGATTCTTCTCGATTTAAAGATGCCCAAGGTGGACGGAATCGAAGTGCTTAAAAAAGTAAGGAGCGAAGAACTCACCAAACTCATTCCGGTCGTGATCCTCACTTCCTCCGCTGAAGAAAAAGACATCGTCGAAAGTTATCGTTTAGGCGTGAACAGCTACGTCGTTAAACCTCTTGAATTTTCTAAATTCAGCGATGTTGCGGCAGAAATCGGATTTTACTGGATTCTTATGAACAAACGAGTTTTATGATTCAGAGAAAAGTTTATATCATCTGTATTGAGGACAATCCGAACGATCTCGGTTTAATGATACGCCAGATTAATGGGAGCGGTTTAGATTTTTCTTATAAACAAATCCAAACGAAAGAAGAGTTAATTCAAGAAGTTCAGTCGAGTGAACCCGATCTGGTCTTATCCGATTTTTCTCTTCCTTCTTTTGATGGGATGGAGGCGCTTGAAATCGTTAGAAAATTTCATCCGCACGTTCCATTCCTTTTTGTATCCGGCTGGTTGGGAGAAGACGCGGCGATCGAAGCCCTCAAACAAGGTGCCACAGATTACATTTCCAAAAACAAGATCACAAAGCTCAACTATTCTATAGAAAGAGCCCTAAAAGAATCAGAAGAAAGAATACTTTTGGAAGAAGTTGAAAAGCAGAACGAAACTCTAAAGTCTCAACTGATACAAGCTCAGAAGTTGGAAGCGATCAGCCTTCTCGCTACCGGAGTGGCACATGAAATCAATAATCCGCTGACGATCATCATTAATTACGCGCAGTTGATTCTTGGACAAAGTCAAGACGACTCCATTCTTAAATATGCAAGTAATATACTGGACGAAGGAGAAAGAATTTCCAATATCACAAAAGACCTCTTGAGGCTTGCTAGGCAGGAGAAACAAGTCTTCTCTAAAGTAAATTTCCGGGAAGTGATTCAAAGGACCGTTTCACTCTGCGAACAACTTTTCAAAAAAGATACGATCCGTATTGAAACACAGATTCAGGATTCACTTCCGGACGTTTTCTGTGTTCCGCAACAGATTCAACAAGTGGTCCTCAACATTTTGAACAACGCAAGGGACGCACTAAATCAAAAGTATCCGAAATACGATTCGAATAAAATGATCCTCATTAAGGCTAAGAAATTCGAAAAGGATTCGGATCCTTGGATTCAGATGAGCATCGAAGACCGAGGAATCGGAATTCCGACTGAGGAAGCCAAGAAAATCTTCAGTCCCTTTTTCACGACGAAAAAGGTGGATAAAGGAACCGGCCTCGGACTTTCCGTAAGTACCGGAATCGTCAAAGATCACGGAGGAGAAATTTATTACGAAAGCAAAGAAAATGAATTCACTCGATTCTACATCAATCTTCCCATACGCCCTGAAATCGAGAAGGATTCAAGTTCTTCGCAAGAAAAAAATTTCGCTTGAGAAAAACAGATCTTCAAGTCCGTTCTATTTAGACACCACGTTAGACGAACTCTCTCAGAACGCAATGGATCGGCTGTTCCATTTTTATACAATGTCCGAGCGACACCAAAAGAAAATTACCCATCATCGTTAGCGATTCACGCAAACCCAAAATATTAGAATTCCTGCAATGAGAAGTTACAAAATCTCTTACGAGGTAATCAAGCTACCGATGCTTTGGATTCTCGGATCGACAGTTCGTGAAAATATCGGTTTCAGTTTTTGATTTTGTCAAACGGTTTAAGGATTTCATTTTATTCAAATTCAAAAATCCTAAATCAGTTTATAAATAAAGCTACGAAGTATGAAGTGAGATTTATCATTTTATCGGAACTTCTTTATTCTAAAATCTTGCAGGTATCTTCTTTTGCGAATGATGGAAACCAGTTGAAGCTAATACGAAACCAATAAAACTTCCTCTATCTTCGTCTCCAAAGAAAAATGGTGAAGATCAAATTCAAAAAAGAAAAGATCGGGAGTTTTATGACCGCGCTATCTGGTAAGACTTCTCTTTCGATTTCTTCGCTTACGCTGTTTGGGTGAGGTCCAATTGCTCCTGGCATTCAATTCAAGAGTCCTTCTTCGCCGTATGTTTGAACGCTTTTGCTGATCTCGTAGAAAACTGTGACGGGAATCTCCCATGATCTTGCAAGCTTTACTGACATTTTCTAATTCGTTAGCGAGTTCTAATTAATTTAGCTTTCTTCTTTTGCTTTTTCCACTGCATTGGCGTTGGTGGTCATTGCTTTCTCATGAGTTTAAACAATTTGCAGTATAATCATTTTTACTTTCAGAGGAATCGGGACCATTGATTTTTATTCGATTGTCCGATGAATCTTTTCGCTTACATACATAGGGAAATTCGGATTATCCGAAAAGCTTTCAAAACGATTTTGTCCGCGGATTCCTTCGAAACAATTTTTTCAGATCCCCAAGTATAAAAACTCGCCGTTATTTCCTGATTGGGTTCCTATGTTTAATCTCTGAACATCGGGAAATTTTAATTAAATGTATTGTTTTCTCCATTTCCGGTTCAATTTTGAGAATATCTATTGTTAAGGGACTTATGAAATTTTGACATCAGCTGTCGTATAGAAGAAGGAAAATTGAATTTTTTGTCTTGTTTTGAATTTTTCAAATCGTCGAGATGTTAATTGGAATTATAGGACCGAGTGATTCGGAAGTGCAGAGCTTGAGAGCTTTGCTTTCTTCACTGCTAAATTATACACAAGAGAAAAATTAAAAATCGGCTCTATGCAACTACGGTTTCGCTTTGTGAAAAGATTATGACCGAATTTGATTTAATAAAAAGGCAAATATCAAAAAAGGAATTATGTAGCGATTCGGTTTATGCAAGAATCGAAGTGGAGTATCGTTTTATTGCTTATCGCTTTCTAAGAATACTCATTTCTATTTCCTGAAATTCTTCCGTTGGATACAAATGTTTAGAGGACCTAAATCGCCGATGATACAGAATTCGATGAAATCCCAAAGTAATCGTTTAACGAAGCAAATAAGCGTTATTTTGATAATCGAAACAGCGAAACAGGATGATAGAATGATTTTTAAAAACTCGACCTTAATTGCTCTCTTTCTTGCGTTTGGATGCGCTCCTTCGCACAGCCATGATCTTCCAAATACTTGGTTTTTTGGTTTTTTATTGACCTGTTTATTTTTCTTAGCTCAACTAGCTTTCCTAATTTTGTGGAAGAAATACTTTGCCTTTACTTTTGCCGGTCTTTTTTCTTTTTTTGTAATTTATCTAATATCGAGTGTGATGCTAATTACATATGATGATACATGCAACGAACGTATAAGCTTGGGAGATTGCTGGTCGACCTCGTCTTTAACCTTAAAAGAAGGTATCGTAGCGATGATCAATTTGGTTTCAGCAGGCTCTCTTCTACTCCTTTCCGTTTTTTCCATTATCTCTTTGATTAAATTCTTATATAGCCGTCTTTATAACGATTAGAAGGAGAATTAGAAGTTTACTACTGACTTCGTCTAACATCCTTTTTTATTTTTTGCATCTGAGTTGGATTTCTCTTAGGTAAGGACGCCATGCAAAAGAAAGGTAAGACTTTGGGACTAAATTAATTTAGAGTTTGAGAAATAATAAATGATTCAGGACTCACAATTTCACACCAATGGGATAGCGTGTTGTCTCGAAGAGAATATCTGTAACCGGTTCCAGGTCGTTTTAGTATCCTTTCGTTCGTAACTTCTCCAACAAAAAATTCTCCGGAAACAGAGCGTAGTAAAATCTGATCACCTGGTGTAAGCTTGGGCAATTCACTTTGAAATTCTTTCCATTTCATTTTCGTCTCCAAATCATAAAATTCATGATTAGATTCAAAAGAGAAATCCCCCCAATAAAAATCAATGCAATTTGATAAATTCTCCGTAAACAAGTCTTCGAAGGATTCTTCTCAAATTGTTTTTATAGAATGTTTTTGAAAAAAATAGAACTTTCCTCTTACCGATAGGACACGTCCAAAGGTGGCATTTGCCCCGCAGAAGTGCCGATATCAGTCGTGTGCCCGTAGCCCAATTGTCCGTAGCCATTGGCTCCCCAGCAACGGACCCGTCCTGTGGCGGCTAACGCACAAGAATGACCGTATCCCAAAGAAACCTCTTTTACGGAGAATCCAACTGGAACCGCACCTGCTGAAGCCGGGGTCTCGTCATCCCCGATCTGGATTACGTTTCCGTAACCGAGTTTCCCGTTTGTACCAAGTCCCCAACAACGTAAAGTATCATCGACTAACAATGCGCAGGTGTGATGAGTAATTGAGACCTGACGAACGTTTCCTCCAAGGACCAGATCCGTCAATCCGGCTGGGGTCTCATCGTCGCCGACGTTCACTAAAGAACCGGGATAACCCAGCCTGCCGTCTGCGCCGTAACCCCAACACTGCAATTGTTGAAGAGTTCCGATTACACATGCATGATACAATCCGATTGAAATTTTAGAGATGGAAAGCCCGAACGATACGGTTCCGACGCTAAATGGAGTGTTCGTTGCACCCACATCCGTTGTATTTGCGTATCCCAATTGTCCAAAATTATTGCTACCCCAACAGTAAACGTTTGAATTCACAAGGACTACGCAGGATCCGTACCATCCCGAAGAAAGAGAGGCAACGGCCACCCCTCCCGTATTGACCACATTCGACAGTGAAGCGTTATTGACGGTTCCGGCGATTCCAGATCCCAGCTCTCCGGAAGAATTTCCTCCCCAACAACGAACCGTACTATTGATCAATAAGGCACATGAAAAATTGCTTCCGACAGTGACCTGAGTTGCGGTCATGGGTAGAGGGACGTCGCCCGCGCTCGCCGGAGTTTCATCGTCTCCGATCGAATTCAGGTTTCCGTATCCTAATTGTCCGTTACTACCTTTTCCCCAACACCGGACTTTTCCGTTCGTAAGTAAAACGCAGGTATGTTCTTCTCCGGCCGCGATTTGTTGAACGTCTCCTCCCACGTCCACATCGACTACAGTGGAGGGGAATTCGTTATCTCCGATTGAGTTTACATTTCCCAACCCCAGTTGTCCGAAATTATTTCTTCCCCAACAACGCACCTTCGCATTCGTCAAAAGGACGCAAACATGATTTCCTCCCGAAACAAGAGAGTTGGCCATCACTGGCACCAGAGTAGACTGAGATTCAGTTGAAGCGGGCTGATTGTCCACAGTGATAAAAAAACTTTGCAACCATTTATGCTCGATATATTCTCTGGTAGTCGGGTCCGAAGGATTGTAAGTCTTTAGAGAACAGAAAGAAAATAGAAATAGGGACAGGAGGAAAATACTCCGAACGAACTGAAAATACATTCATACATTATAATGCACCGAGCCGATTTCCTCGATATGAATTATAAGTGGAAAATTTCAACTTATAGCATATGCTTCGAAATAAGTATTTTCTAATCGGGATTCATCTGCGATTCAAAAACTGTCACAAGGAACCCTGAGTCTCGCGAAAACTAATGTTGCCGATGTCTTTCTAAAATAACTAGTCCCGTTTGAATTTAAATTAAGTCACTTTCAAGAATAGAATTGATCGAGATTTAGAGCAATTTTAGGAAATGATAAAACTGAGGGGGATGATTGCCTAGCTCGTTTTCCAGACGAGCTTCTAAAGTTCAGAGAGCGATCGATAAGCTCCCATTTTATTTTGCACAAACGAGTCCATTAAATTGGGAGATTCACAGTGATCTTAATTCTTTCTTGTCACTCAAATCAATATTCTAAAGCTTTTCGTGTTGATAACGATAAAAACAACTTAGTTGTAAACAGGAATGGAATGGAAATGCTAATCGAATGAATTTTTCTTTTTTCAAATTAAGAATGCTTTTTCCTAAAGATTAAATCCGATTCCAAATTTTGCTGTATATTCTTGGAAAGACCAAATGTGTCTTTCTTTTACATCAAGAAGATTGTGAAAACTACCCGTTGTTTCTTTATAAGCGTCGAAGTTATTTCCGACTACTTCTCCCAATAGATAACCATTTTCGAAAATGAAATATCGGGAGCCAATTACAATGCTCGATTGGATAATTTTGGTATTATTAATCGAATCTCTTCCATAACCAGCCGAGAATCGAATATAAGGATCGAAGGCCGAATTTTCAAGGAAGTGGTATGAAAAATGGAAATTGAAAGTTTGTATTCGTAAAAATGAATTATCTTGATAGGTGAAATAGGGTAAGGCAGTCTCTAATTTGACAAGTTGATCGGTCGGTATATATTGAGCCGAAGGTGAAATGGAACGAAGTATTCCAAGGTCAAAAAGATATTCAAGTTTTGAATACGATAGATTAGAAGCTTGAAACTGGGCATTGTTCAAGCTGAAGCCAAATCCAAATTTGGATTTGATTAGATACTCAAATAAGAAAGAATTGTTTTGTCCGTTTATTTTTGGTTTTGGAGCGTTGTTAAAAGCATAGGCGCTCGCGACTTTGTCTCCTTGTGTTCCGAGTTCGTTCGCGTAAGGCCCGATAATATCGATATTGTCATATTTTACTTCCCGGTCCATAGAATTGCCGTCAATCTTGTTTGGGGTCGCATTCAGATATTTAAGACCTTCTCCGTACGTGACCTCAAAGAAGAAAGGGCCTCTTTTATTTTCTGCAGTTAGTCCAAATGAAGTGAATAGGATTATGACGGTTAGAATTTTAAACAGCGCTTTTCTCTTTCTTTGCATTTACAAAATCTCCTATGAGGGAATCTAACTACCGATGCTTTGGATTACTAATTCGGCAGTTTGTGAAAGCATCGGTTTCAGTTTTTGAATCTGTCAAACAGTTTAAGGATTTCGTTTCACTCATATTCAAAAATCATAAATTATTTTATAAATTATGCTGTGCAGTATGAGGTGAGATTTATCATTTTATCGGAACCGCTTTATTTTATGATCTTGTAGGTATCTACTTTTGCGAATGATTGAATTCAGTTGAAGGTTATACGGAACCAAGAAAACATCTTCTATCTTCTTATCCAGAGTAAAAAAGTGAAAATTAGATTTGCCAAGGAAAAAAGAGTTAGGCATATCAAAGCAATTTGATAGAATTTTTCTTTAGACGATATTCTCTCGTTTTCTTGATTGAACACTTTTGATTGTAATAAAATCGAATTCAATTCTTCCTTTATATCCTGAACCGAACGATAAATTTCCGAGTCCAAAAGAATCACTGTATTCGAACTTGATCCTTTTCCAAAACCTGACTGTCCGAAATTTCTCTGACTTGGTATCTTCCGCAAATTCTCTATCTCTGCTTTCAGCTCTTGATTCAGAGGCCACTTTAGATATGCTTTTTGGAAAAACTGTTTGGCTCGGTCGTAGTTCCCGCGTTTCTTCTCTTCTCTCGCAAGCCCGATCCAAGCTCTTGTAAGAATGAATTCCGCTTTCGGATCCGACGGATTGTTTGTGAGAAGAGAGATTGCAAGATTCTCTGCTTTTGCGTATTGGCTTTCTTCGAGTAGACGTTCTCCATCTTCATGACTTCCGGCCATCACGTTTTCTTCGGAAGATAAACCAAACGAAAGAATTATAAAAAGAAGAGCATAGAGAATGATTTGAAAGATCGATTTCATGAGATTTACCTGTCGATTCGGATGACTTTGTGAGCGTAGCGTGCTCTTGGCATTTTCTGAGTTTCCGTAGTCCAAGTGCTTGCAATCGGATTTTGGAGACCAATTGAGTAAACGGTATCCGTTGGAATATTCAGTGCAGTAGCACCACCAAGGACGAATAACTTTCTTGTTTCATAGGAGGCTTGAGTTCCTGGGTAATAGACGGAAGCCGGAAGAATTGGACCGATCGTAAACGCTCCTGAGCCAATTTGAGAAAAATCCGTTCTGTTGGAAGGAGTGATGGAGCCTACTGGCTGTAAGGTGCTTGTTCCAGTGGAACCACCAATTACCGCAAACCATTCTGGATCTGTTGGAAACGAATCTGAGTTCAAAGGTTTTACACAAGCCGAGCCGGATCCATGTCTTGCGAGGTTGATCGAAGGTTCACCCGCGCTCGTGGTTGAATTTACGGAAGGGACATATCCGTCCGAAGTAACTTGAGCAGAACCATCTGCGTTGAATCTTCCACCCGTGAAAAGGATCGATCCATTGAGTCCGCAACCAGCCATATCGATTCTTGCGAAGATTGCAGTGAGTGACACAAAACTTTGCCACACGCCAGTTGGTCCAATTCCGGGAAAGAATCTGGAGACAGTATTCAGGACCGTTCCCGTTGTCATGTCCGTTGTAGTAGTTCCGGCGATGATAAAGATTTCTTCCCCAACGGAAGCGATTACTCCGCCTTGATTTGCGGTTGGCATATCGGCTAACGTCTTCCACTGATCTAAGTATGGATCATAGACTTCGGTTTTCTTGGAAGCCACATAGACACCGGCCTGCTTTTCTAATCCGCCAATTACATAGATTTTTTCTTTGTGAGAGACGACGTTTGCAAATGCGCGAGGAGTTGGAATCGATGTCGCCGCCGGAAACCAAGTGGTTGTAACCGGATCATAGAAATCAATCTGCGAAACTGGATTTGCATCGGCTCCGATTCCGCCCACGACCCAAAGCCCACGAGTCCTATTTGGAAAATCACTTACCCATGTTTTAAATGCGATCGGAACACCTTGGAGGTTGCTAATATCCGAAGAACAGAAGACCGAAGCGATATAATCGGTGTTCGATTCTAAATTTTGAAGAGTCATGGAATGAATCTTTGCATTTTCTAAGCTGATACTGGCCGATTCAATTCCACCTCTTCCATAAACAACAGAACCTGGTTGAGAAGAAGAACATTCCCAACTGATCGTTGCGGATCTTGGCCCTAACTGAGTAACAAGAGCAAGAGTTACTTTTGCCGTTTCCGCGTCATGGATATTGGAAAGAGGAGAGTTTTGGCAATTCGAGAAAAATATCGAAAATAGAAGTAAATTAGAATATATTAAATTTTGAATGTTCTTAAATGTGCTTTTTGCGTAGCCCGAGAAGAACAAAAGGATTCTTTTACTCATCTTCTTCGATGAAAAAATTCCTGAAACGGAAGTTCGAACCCAAGTCGTATTTTCAGTGTTAAAATGGTTCATAACAAAAGACCCCAAGAGATTCTTAAACCGGTTCTACAAAGAGAATCACCGGATTCTATCGTGCATTGTGAGCGGACTCCCAACCTTAATCGCGATCCATTGTTTAAATCCCAAGCCCAGCCGACTTCGCTTAACAATTCCGGATCGGTTCCATTTACGGATCTGGAATCACTCTTCCATTGAATTGAGGTAACTCCTCCTCCGAACAAAAAGTAGGGTGCCGAAGATCCGAATTGTTTTCCAATATAGAAGGATTGATTCCAAAGACTCACAGAACCTTGGGTCGTAGAAGGCGCGTTTGAATATTCCGAAAGAAATCCAAAAAACCAAAGAGGTCGATTTAAGAACCCTTTTTCTAAAAAGAGTCCTGCTCCACCCGTTGCGGGATTTGTATGAAACCAAGCTCCGTGATTTGCTTGTGCAAAGAGACTACCACCCACAAAGAGCTGATTCTCTCCCGATCTTCCAGAAAGATATTTATCAGGCAAATCCGGACTTTCGTTGTCGCTCTCTAAAGATTTCGAATTTGAATTTTGAATCTTTGCTTTGTCGATTTCTACAAAACCTAGTTCGGTTTTAAAAGTAATCTTGTCTTTCTTCCGTTCTACTATGATCCCGCGAACAGAGCTTCCATCCGTTAGTTGAAACTCTGAGTATTGATACGAGGATTCAGGGCCTTTTCTTGCGTAATCAATTCTTTGGATCTCAGACTTAGGGATTCGATACAATCTTCCTTTCCAACGAAGACTAACGGTATCCGCGCTTTCATTGATCTCATCTACTAAGAACGCATCACCTGATTTGAGGAGTAATTCGGAGGGAAAAAGAGACGATGAAAGTAGAATCAAAATGAAAAATAATCCATCAATTCGTTTAACAAATTTATTCAAAATGACGCATATCGAGATATATTCTTTAATTAACACTTTTCCGTAATATCCTTTATACACTCATCGAAAATTTATAGATATATTGTAAATAGAAAATTTACTTGTTTTTTTAGACACTACTTTGTCTTTAATTTGTCACAATGGGATATAACGTGTAGGTAACTTCAAAATGAAGAACAAAAAAACGTCTTTGATCGCTCTCTTAATATTTTCTTCTCTCTTTCTGATCAATTGGTTTAGCCTTAGTTCCATTACATCATTTTTTTCTTCCTTAGCTTCCAATGAAGAAAGCTCAATTCCATTCCCTCTTCCGGAGATTAACGTAGATCGTACAGGAAAGGCATCTTTCTCGATTTCAATCGAGGCGCCTCCCGGTGCAGGGGATTTGGTCCCGTCAATTTCGCTCAGTTATCAGTCGGGAAATCCCGATTCTGGATTCTTAGGCAAAGGTTGGAGCCTATCCGGCTTTCCCAAAGTCAGCAAAAATTCTTCTTTTGGAATTCACAATGGAAGTAGTGATCAGTTTACAAGCGATCTAACGGGAGAATTGAGAAATTTTGGAGCCGGCGTTTTTAAAACAAAAACGGAGACCTTTCAGAAAGTTACAAAGAATACAAATGGTTGGACCGTCCGCGAAAAAACTGGATTAGAATCCTCTTTTGGTTCGATTCCAAGCTCTTCTTCTAAGATCGTCGATTCTTCCGGAAACGAATTAGCCTGGGCGGTAGATCAGGTTAAGGACCTCAATGGAAACGGATATAACGTAAGTTATTTTGATTCAAGCACCCTCCCCGATTTTGCTCCGAAAGAAGTTAATTATATTCACGGGAATGCAAGAATTGTTTTCGAGTATGAAACTCGAGGGAGCTCCTTCTTTAAAATTTTTAAACTTTCGAAAGGTGGTGAACGAAGAACTCAGCTTTCCGCCATTCGGGTGTTTGCAAAAGATCAAAACGGGACCGAGAAGGAAACGGCAACGTATGAATTTTCCTATGATATTGTCGGCGGAGAATTGCTCTTGAAAACGATCGAAAGATCCAATTTCAAACCTCTTTCGTTTACATACACGAATTCAGCTCCGGCTACTACGAGTTATTCCGCGCCGAGCACCAACTTCCAACTCACGTATCGAGCCTTTGATTCTTCCAAACAAAGGGATTGTGACTTTGGTGCGTTAGTCTGTCTTTGTTCTTCCAGCGCGGCTTGTATGGCCGCCTCCTTCGGTTTGGCAGGTGAAGTTTGTCGTTCCAGCGTGGAAAGTCTCGGGGACATTTGCCAAAACGGAGTTGAAAATTCTTTTACGACTGCGGTCGACGTTTCGGGAGACGGAGTCCCTGAGTTCGTTCGTGTATTGGGTGATCGTAACGGTCAGTATTTTTCTAAATTAGACATGGGCGTCTGGGAAGCCTCGACTTCCAATCTTTCCGTTAACAACGATACATTAGGCGACAGAATGGATCTGAATGCGAACGGTAAAATTCTTCCTGGTGACGTCAATGGGGACGGTAGAATGGATTTTGTGGTTCTGGAAAGAAACACTCAACCAGTTCGTATTTTTTTCGGACCCAACTTTAACTCGGTCTCAGTTTCTTCCGTCCTGGTGAATATTCCAAATCTTGCAAGTGATACTCGGAACAGACATTATGTGGTTGATGTCAACGGAGACGGGAAGGCGGATTTTATACAAGCAGACGATCAACTCCGTTTGGATGTTTTTCTTTCCAACGGATCCGGTTTTAGCTTTGCGCAAAAGCTTACGATCGCCGATTTCGGATCCAATTTTCAACAGTTTGTGGACTTGGATCAGAACGGTGTTCCTGATTTTGTTCGAATCGACGGGACTTCCAACCAAAGACTTCTGGTTACTTTTTTCGATTCCAATGGAAGCACGTTGAACGAAATCGAAACGAACGAGCTAAGCGAAGGGAATTTCGGAAAGATGGGAGATCAGTTTTTTTCCGATGTCAACGGCGATGGTCTATTAGATTTTTCTTACTTTTCTGCGGCAGGTACGGACAACGGTTACCTGAACGTTCGTCTTTCGGATGGTAGAAGGTTTCACTCGGAATCCGGAGGAGGAAACAGCAACTTTCTAAACGAAACGGTCGCGAGCCAGGACCTGCAAAACATGAGCCTTCCGTCTTCGAGCGGTTATGCGCTCTACGACATCAATAACGACGGATCTCCGGATCGAGTCTACTATTTCGGCGATTACTATCAAATCGAAATCTACAAACCGTCGACGGATTCTTATCTTCCGCCCTTCAACGTAAACTGGTCTAACGATACGGTCCTGGATATCAACTTCGACGGAGAAGATGACAAGGTTAGAGCGGGAACTTTTTTCTGGCAACAGCAGATGCACGTCTGGTTTGGGCCGAACGATACCTTCTATTCTGTCGACGTCAATCCCGCCGCGATGACTCCTCCGCCGGCAGACATGAACGCGTTAGCCGGAATGTCCGCGATCGCTTATTCCAATTGGCTGAATCGAAAGGAATTCGCAGATATCAACGGAGATGGAAGAGCGGACTTCATTCGCTATCACAACGGGGTCGTTCGAATCTCTTTTAGTCAACCGAGTGCGAGCGGGGTTCCGACCTTTTCCGCAAACAGCGACGTGGAATATTCAACGGAAGCCTTTTTACAAACGGCGGATCTGAACGGGGACGGAAGAAGTGAGCTCATCGGCTTGCAGGCGAGTGCGCTAGGGATGGCGGTTCCGATTCCGAGCAACATCCCTTTTATCGGGACCGTTCTTTATCGTAACGTTCCTTTTCACACGTTTTCAAAACCGAATCTCATTCGATTCCAACCCGCTGTTCCAAACGGACTTCTTTCTTCTGTGGATGGTGCGTATGGAAGAAGAATGGAAATCACATATGACGTAGCGAAACAAAAAGTGACTCCGACCTCGTATAATTCTTCCAAGCCGAATGTGCTTCCTCAGGTAAATCCTGATTTTGTGGTTTCCAAGGTTTTGGAAAAGGCGGGAACCCAAGTCGACGAATCGACGACGTATCAATACAGATATCCGAAACTTTTTTGGAACGGACTTCGAAACATCGGATCTTTAGGTTATTCTGAAATTGTTCAGACGGATTTGATTCGGAATGTTTCCACTGTTTCTCAGTTTGGAGATAGCGCGCTCGAACTCGCGGGGATTGCAAATTACTCGGCTACTTACAAAAACGGTATCCTTCTTTCTGAAACGACGAACAACGTCTCAAGGACGGTTCTGGGAGACGGTACGATTCGGGTTCGTCAATCGGGAAGTTCCCAAGTCGATTATCAAAACGGAACTCCTCTCAAAACTACGAACGTTTCTTTCAGTTACGATTCGTATGGGAACGTTTTGAACAAAATCACCGATATCGGAAGCTGTGTCATAGAAGAAAAAACCGTGTATGACAACGACACTACCGCCTGGGTAATCGGAAAACCGGTTCGACTGGAATCCTACAAAGACGGGGAACTGATGTCCCAAAAAGAATATTCGTATTCCGGAATATTCTTAAATCAAGAGAGAACGTATACAGGCGGATCTCAGTGGGCGGTGCAGTCTATTCTCGAATACGATTCTTACGGAAATCCGATTCGAATCCAAGACCCAAGAGGGAATATTATACAAATCGAAATTGACAACGTTGTTCACAAGTTCCCGGTGAAAATTACGAATGGGCTCGGTCATACGACTACAAAAGAATATGATTTTACCAGAGGTTTGGAAATCGCATCCGTCGATATCAACGGAAATCGTTCCGAAACTCATTTCGACAAATTCGGAAGGCCGCTCGAATCGATTCCTGCGGGTATGAACGATCCATTGGAAGAAATCGAATACAGCAACACGGGACATCCAACGGATCAAACGGTTAAGACTAAAATTCGAAGAGAAGCAGGAGAAGAATCCTGGACGATCCAGTATTTTAATTCCCGAGGACAAACTACGAGAAAAGAAAGTAGCCTCGTCGACGCCGCAGTTCTTGTGGAAGAATCCGTTTATGACTCCGAAGGTAAATTGATCAAAGCGATATCGCCTTACGTGCAGGGACAGGCTCCCTTTTCTTGGAACGACTTCGAATACGACCCAGAAGGTAAAAAGAAAAAAGTCACGGGAAGCGACGGGACGGTTGTCGAATTAGAGGCCGCCGGTTTCGATACGACACAAAAGGTTTCGCAGAACGGAAACCTCGTTTCTACCGTAATTTCCTTAGGAAATGGGAAAGGGGAACTTTTAGAAAAAGTCATCGAAGGCAAGTCTACAAAGTATCAATACAAGACGAACGGAAAGATTTCGAAGATAACGGATCCTGACAATGGAATTACTACGATCGATACCGATTTTATCGGAAGACAAACTCAAGTTAAAAATCCCAATACGGGTACGGTGCAGTATGTCTACGACGCGGTCGGCAATTTAACGGAACAGAGATACGGAAACGGGTCCGTGGTCGAGTTTCAATACGATTCATTAGGTCGTGTAACATTTGTTAGGGGAACTTCCACAAACGGCGAATCCGAAACTCAGGTTTACGAATATGATGATCCGAATGTTCCCAATGGAAAAGGAAGGCTGACCAAGGTAACGGATGCGTTAGGAACCACCGAATTTGGATACGACGAGCGAGGGAATCAAACTCTTCTTCGCAAACGTTTGATCGAAGACGATTTAACTTTTTTTATCGAAAAGACTTATACGTTTCAGAATCAGATTGCAAGCGTAAAGTATCCGGACGGAACTCTTGCTAAGAATCTCTATTCCAAAGGAGGTTATCTTTCCGGGATCACTCTCACTCCCGGTAACGGAGAAGGTTCCGATCTTCCTCTGGTTCAATACAACGGTCCTCTTGTGGACTCAAACGGAGTGAGAATTGAAAGAATTCTCGGGAACGGAGTCAATACTTCCATTCTATTTGATCCTGCGAAGAAGAGACCTCTTGGAATCGTTACAAAAAAAGACAACGAAGTTTACGAAAACGTTTCTTACGAATACGATCTCAGAGGTAATTTTACAAAGATAGAAGACAAGGTCGTTCCCAGTCGAACGCAGACTTTTACTTACGATTCACTCAACAGGCTGACACAAGCCATTGGAAAATACGGAACCGAGGACTATCAATACAACGATTCCGGACAACTTCTCAGAAAAGGAACCCAGACCTACAGCTACAACGACCCGTTGCACAAGACGGCCGTGACACGAGTTGTAAATCCGAATCTCAATCAGACCGTAGACTATTCTTACGATACAGCCGGCAATATGATCGGAAGAAACGGAGAGAACCTGGAATACGATCCGTTTCAGAAGTTAAAACGAATGAATACGCAAAACGGGGAAACGATGCGGTTTGACTACGATTTCACCGGTACGAGGATTCGAAAGACAAG